>NZ_CP085839.1:1576822-1892186 GCF_020715565.1 Nocardioides sp. Kera G14
TGGACCGGGACCAGTCCCGCTACGGCCAGCCCCGTCCGCCGATCGCCCTGGTGATCATGGGCCTCCTGATCGCCGTGGCGATGACGGTCGCCGGCGCCCTCTGGACCTTCCAGTGGGGCGCCGAGACGAAGAACAGCGCGGGGCAGAGCATCGGGCCGATCGTCGCCGGGCTCGGCGTCGCGTTGGGTTACGTCATCCTCCGTGGCCTGATCCGGAGTCGGCGCTAGCCGTTCTGGCCTGTGCTGTGCGCACAGGAGCGTGGCCGGATCGCTGTGCGCGGCGCCCGTGGAAGATGTGAGCCGCGTCACATAGCGTGCGGCCATGGGGTTTCTCCAGCCGAACTCGCCGAAGGTTGACTACGCCATGTGGCGCGCAGGGTCGCGCCCGGAGCGGATGCGTCCGTTACTGCACCACCTCGCCGAGGCCGGCTTCGGCACGCCGGACGTGGTGATCGTCGGCTACCTGATGAAGATCCTCCTGTACGTCGCCGGGGGCATGCTCTTCGCGCTCTCCACCAGCGGCATCGACGGCTGGAGCTCGGTCGGGCAGTGGTGGCATGAGCCGGTGGTGTTCGAGAAGGTCGTGCTCTTCTCGATGCTCTTCGAGGTGCTCGGCCTCGGCTGCGGCTTCGGCCCGCTCAACCTGAGGTTCCTGCCGCCGCTGGGCTCCTTCCTCTACTGGCTGCGCCCAGGCACGATCCGCCTGCCACCGTGGCCGGACCGGGTGCCGTTGACCCGTGGCGACCGGCGGGGCGTCCTCGACATCGCGCTCTACGCAGCGCTCCTGGTGCTGTTGGTCCGCGCCCTGCTCTCCGACGCCGTGCCCGGCACGGAGATCGCGGGCAGCAGTCTCGGCGTCCTCGCGCGCTCGGTCGTCGCTGCGCCGCTGGTGGTGCTCGTGATCCTCGGCCTGCGGGACAAGACGATCTTCCTCGCCGCCCGGTCGGAGGTCTACGGCACGCTCGCGGCCTGCACCCTCCTCCAGGGCGTCGACATGATCGTGGCCGCCAAGCTGGTCATGCTGGCGATCTGGTGGGGCGCCGCGACCTCGAAGCTCAACCGCCACTTCCCGTACGTCGTCGCCATGATGATGAGCAACAGCCCGGTGTGGCGACTGCCGGCGATTCGGCGTCGGTTCCACCGGCGCTTCTCCGACGACCTCCGTCCGTCGCGGCTGTCGGCCGCACTGGCCCACGGCGGCACCGCGGTGGAGTTCGGCGTCCCGCTGGTGCTGATCCTGTCGCACGGCGGCCTCGTGACCACGGTGGCGGCGATCGTGATGATCGCCTTCCACCTCAACATCATCGTGTCGTTCCCGATGGGTGTGCCGCTGGAGTGGAACGTCTACATGATCTTCGGCATCGGCACCCTGTTCGTCGACAAGGCGTCGTACGGCGTCGGCGACCTCGTCCACCCGATCCCGGTCATCCTGGGGATGCTCGTGGTCGTGGGGACGGTCATCCTCGGCAACCTGCGACCCGACAAGGTCTCCTTCCTGCCGGCGATGCGCTACTACGCGGGCAACTGGGACACCTCCCTGTGGTGCTTCACCGAATCCGCCGTGGAGAAGTTCGAGGCCGGCATCATCAAGGCCGCAGCCCTCCCGCACCTGCAGCTGGAGAAGATCCACGGCAAGGAGGACGCCGAGATCACGCTCGTCACCGGCTGGGCGTTCCGGGCCATGCACACCCACGGCCGCGCGCTCTTCGGCCTGGTGCCGCGCGCGGTCGCGGGCCGACCCGAGAGCGACTACGTGCTGCTCGACGGGGAGACCGTCGGCGGGGCGACGCTGGGCTGGAACTTCGGCGACGGGCACCTGCACGACGAGCAGCTGATCCGGGCCGTCCAGGACCGATGCCACCTCGCCCCCGGGGAGCTGCGGGTGATCATCCTCGAGGCCCAACCCATGCACCGCCAGACGCAGCGCTATCGCATCGTCGACGCAGCGTCCGGCTGTCGTGAGCGCGGCCGCGTCCGGGTGGCGGATCTCGCCGAACGCCAGCCCTGGGACACCGACATCCCGATCCAGGTCGAGTCTCCTGCCGACCTTGTTCCATCGCCGCGGCCTGCACCCGAGCAGCGCACCGCCCTGCATCACCCGTGAGAAAGAGGGACACCCATGTCAGCGACCAACTCCACGGCCCCCTTCGAGGTCATCATCCGCAGCGGTCTCTACTTCGACGGTGACGGCTCACCCGCCGTCGTCCGCGACCTCGGCATCCGTGACGGCAGGGTCACCGCGGTCTCCGACGCTCCGCTCGATGCCACGGGCTGTCCTCAGGTCATCGATGCCACCGGGAAGTGGGTCCTGCCCGGCCTGGTCGACATCCACACCCACTACGACATCGAGGTGCTCGAGGGACCGGCTCTCGCCGAGTCGCTCCGCCACGGGGTCACGACGGTCCTGATGGGCTCGTGCTCGCTGTCGACGATCCACGTGGGCGGCATCGACGCAGGGGACCTCTTCGGCCGGGTGGAGGCGATCCCGCGGCTGCACGCCATCCGGGCGGTCGACAAGGCGAAGACGTGGACGACCGCTGATGAGTACGTGGCGGCACTCGAGGAGCTCGCGCTGGGCCCCAACCTGGCGGCGTTCATCGGGCACTCCGACATGCGGACCGCGGTGATGGGCCTCGACCGGGCGACCCGCAAGGAGCAGAAGCCGACCCGCGCAGAGATGGCGCGGATGGAGGAGATGCTCACCGAGGCGATGGACGCCGGCTTCGTCGGGCTCTCGTCCCAGCAGCTCCTCTTCGACAAGATCGACGGTGATCGCTGTCGCTCGCGCACCCTGCCGTCGACGTACGCCAAGGCGAGCGAGCTGCGCCGGCTCAAGTCGATCCTGCGCAAGCGCCACCGGGCCCTGCAGTCCGGCCCGGACATCCAGAACCCCTTCAACATCTTCTCCCAGGCGCTGACCTCGCTGGGTATCGGTCGGCCCAAGCTCAAGACCAGCCTGCTCTCGGCGGCCGACGTGAAGTCGAACCCGCAGGCGATGAGGATGTTCGCTCCGCTCGCCCGATTCATCAACAGCCTCGGCGGCGACTTCCGCTGGCAGCACCTGCCGGTCCCGTTCGAGGTCTACGCCGACGGCATCGACTTCGTCATCTTCGAGGAGTTCGGCTCCGGTGCCGCAGCGATGCACCTCGCCGAGGAGCTGGTCGCGCGGGAGGAGATGCTGCGCGACGAGGAGTACCGGCGCTGGTTCCGCAAGGACTATGACAAGAAGTTCGGCATCCGGGTATGGCACCGCGACTTCTTCGACGCCGACATCGTCGCCTGTCCCGACCCCTCGGTGGTCGGTAAGTCGTTCGGCCAGGTCGGCGTCGACCGCGGTGGCATCCACCCGGTCGACGCGTTCCTCGACCTCGTGCTCGAGCACGGCACCGCCCTCCGCTGGCGCACCACGATCTCCAACCACCGCCCCGAGCTGCTCAAGCAGTTGGCGGTGGACCCGGGCCTCCAGATCGGCTTCTCGGACGCGGGCGCCCACCTGCGCAACATGGCCTTCTACAACAGTGGCCTGCGGCTGTTGCGCCACGTCCACCAGGCGGAGCGTGCCGGCACGCCCTTCATGACGATGGAGCACGCGGTCCACCGACTGACCGGCGAGCTCGCCGACTGGTACGAGCTCGACGCCGGGCATCTCCGGGTCGGGGACCGGGCCGACCTGTTCCTGCTCGACCCCGAGTTCCTCGACGACTCGCTCGACGCGTACCACGAGGCGGCCATCCCCCAGTTCGACGACCTGCCGCGCATGGTCAACCGCAACGACGCGACGGTCCCGGTGGTGATGGTCGGCGGCCGGACGGTGTGGTCTGACGGAGCGCCGACGGAGGTCCTCGGCAGTGAGCGCACCGGCCGCTTCCTCCGGGCGGGCGACGTCCAGCGTGAGCCTGTCCCGGCCCGCGCGGCTACGGTGTCGTGAGGACGGAGCGACCGAGCCAGTAGGCCACGCGGAGGGCCGTCTCGACCTCGAGCCGGTCCTCCCGCAGGCTCCGACCCAGGATCTCCTCGGCACGCCGGACGCGGTAGAGGACCGTATTGCGGTGCACTCCCAGCCGGTCAGCTGCCGTGGCGTAGCTTCCGCCCGCCTCGAGGAAGGCCCGCAGCGTGTCCCGGAACCGCGCATGGGTCACGTCGTCGAGGGCCAGAGCGCCCAGGGTCTGATGCACCCACTGGGCAGCCGCCGCAGGATCCCGCGCCAGCAACAGCGGCAGGCGGGCGGCCCCTGCACGGGCCACGCGGGGCCGCGTCTCAGGTCGCATCGCCGCCACGAGCCCCTGCAGCCGGCGCGCCTGCCGATGACTCTCGACGAACCCGTCGGGACCGGCCGCGACGTCTCCCACGGCCACCCACCCCTCGGGCGCACCGTCCGGTGAGCCGAGCTCCTGCAGTCGTACGTCGTCGCCCGGCAGCCATGCCCAGACGGTCGTGCTGTCGACGGGCACGACGAGGGCTCCCGGCCGGCGCGTCAACGTGGGGTGAGGCCGGTCGCCACCCCAGAGGACGAGGCCCACGTGGTCCTGGTCGAGCCGGTGCCCGAGCTCGCGGGCCGCGAGCTGCGCGCGTTCGGCGTGGTCGTCGAGAAGCGCCGCCACGAGCCCGCTGCCCCGTGCCGCGCCGACCGCCTCCCACCGAGCGCGCGCGTCCTCATGGGCTGCGACGACCCGCTCGGAGATGCCGTCCACGTAGTCGAACGCAACAGCCGACAGGGCCTGGCTCGCTGCGATCACGATGCTCGGGTCGGCACCGCTCGCGGCCAGGTTCGCCCCCACCGCCTCCTGGGCGCGGGCCTGGCCGATCCGATAGGCGCGCAGCAGGGCACTGGCCGGGATGCCGCGCTCGGCAAGACGCCGAGCGTAGGCGAGGGCGGCCTCGGGCACCGCCGTCCCGGGGTTGAGGTCACCCTGCGCGAGACGTCCCGTGGCCTCACGGAGGTTCGCGACGACGCTGTTGGCGAGGTCCTCGACCAGGACGGGGTCGCCGGCCAGCTCCGGTACGTCGGCGGCGATCTGTTCCGCCAGTGCGGCACCGAGCTCGGCGGAGTGCTCCCACATCTCGGCGGCCGAGTTGCGCACGAGCGCGACCATCTCAGCCTGCGGCATGGCGAAACTGTAACGTGTTCCTGCTACGGTGCGCCGCGTGAGGCTTGAGGTCGACGGTACCTACAACTTCCGCGAAGTGGCGCCCGGCGTGCTGGTGCCGGGCGTGCTCTACCGTTCGGACTCCCTGGATCGGCTGGGTGACGCGGGGCGCCGGATGCTCGCCGAGCTGGGGATCGGTCTGGTGATCGACCTGCGCAGCGACCTGGACCTCCACGTGAGTGGTCCGGACCTGCTCGACGGCACCGGCATCGAGTACGTCCGCCACCAGATCCTCAGTGCGGGCGTGAACCTCGACCCGGCGAACCTCGACCTGCGCCTGATCTATCGCGAGATCCTGCAGGCGCACGGCCCGGAACTGGCTCTGGCGATCCGCGCGATCGCCGACCACCACGGCGCAGTCCTCGTGCACTGCACGGCCGGGAAGGACCGGACCGGTCTCCTGGTGGCACTCATCCTGCTCGCGCTCGGTGTCGCCTACGAGGCGGTGGTGGACGACTACGTCGCCACGACGGCGAACCTCGCGGGCCCGTGGAGCGACGCCCTCTTCGCCAAGCTCGCCGCCTACGACGTCGAGCGGACCGACACACTGGTCGAGGTGATGGCCCATGCCCCCGAGCCCGTCCTGAAGGACGTCCTCGATTGGGTGGAGACGGAGTACGGCGGCGTGGCCGCCTACCTGTCGAGCATCGGAGTCGACGACGCCGTTCTCCTGCGCCTGCGTTCAAGACTCCTCGCCGAGCTCTGAATCGACGCACGCAAATGGGGGTAAACCACCGCCATGCGTCGTCGTGTGGTCCTCTGCTCCCTCGCATGCGGCGCAGTGCTGGTGGGGCCCTTGAGCGCGTGCGCGCCGGGAACGCCGGACAAGGACTCCTGGCGCACTGACGCCGTTCGCGCCGTCGACTCGGTCGCTTCGTCCGTGGCGACCATGCAGTTGGCGCTCGAGCAGCATGACGGCCAGTTCTATCCCTATCTGCGGGTCGTCGCGGTCAACGCGGAGGAGGGAGCCAGCAGCGCGTCGGACAGGCTCGCCTCGCGGCAGCCGCCGTCGGCGTACGAGAAGAGCTACGACTCCACCACGAGCGCTCTCGATGACGCCGAGTCGCTGCTGAGCGACACGCGGATCGCCGTCGTCGGGCACGAGGAGAGGGAGTTCCCCTCGCTGGTGCAGCAGCTCTCCGATACGAGCGAACAGCTGCAACAGCTCGAGAACCGACTTCGGGCCGTCCCCGACGACTGGAGGAAGCCGTGAAGAAGGTCCTCGGTCTCCTTCTCGGCGTCCTCACGGCGATCGGGGGGTTCGTCGACATCGGCGACCTGGTGACCAACACCCAGGTCGGTGCGCGTTTCGGCATGTCCTTGGCCTGGGCCACGATCCTGGCCGTCATCGGCATCTGCGTCTTCTCGGAGATGTCCGGCCGGATCGCGGCGATCAGCGGCCGCGCGACCTTCGACCTGGTCCGCGAACGGCTCGGACCGGCCATGGGCATGGTCAACCTGCTCGGCTCCATGGGCGTCACCCTCCTGACCTTCGTCGCCGAGATCGGCGGCGTGGCACTCGCGGTGCAGCTGATCACGAGCGTGGACTATCTGCTGCTCTTCCCGTTCATCGGCCTGACGATCTGGCTGATCCTCTGGCGGGCGAAGTTCTCCTTCATCGAGAACGCCTTCGGCCTCCTCGGACTCGGACTCCTCGTCTTCGTCGCGGCCGTCTTCCACCTCGGGCCGGACTGGTCGACCCTCGGCCACTCGGCGATCTCCTTCAGCAAGCCGGCCGAGGAGCACTGGGCGACCTGGTGGTACTACGCCATCGCCCTGCTGGGCTCGGGCATGACGCCGTACGAGGTCTTCTTCTTCTCCTCGGGAGGCGTCGAGGAGCACTGGTCACCCAAGGACCTCCCCGAGATGCGGGCCAACGTCCTGATCGGGTTCCCGCTGGGCGGCGTGTTGGCGCTCGCGCTCACGGCCTGCGCGATGATCGTGCTCGGGCCGCTCGGCATCTCGGTCGACAGCCTGAGCCAGGTCGGGCTTCCCGTGGCCCTGACGTTCGGCAAGCTCGGGCTCGCCATCGCCCTGCTCGGCTTCGTCGCTGCCACCTTCGGCGCCGCCTGCGAGACCGGCCTCTCCGTCGGCTACTCGCTGGGCCAGTACTTCGGGTGGCAGTGGGGCAAGTACGTGCGCTCCGACGTCGCGGCCCGTTTCCACGTGGTGCTCTTCCTTGCCACCTTGGTGGCGATGGGCGTCCTGGCCACCACCATCGATCCGATCAAGGTGACCGAGATGTCGGTGGTGTTCTCCGCGGTGGCCCTGCCGCTGACGTACTTCCCGATCCTCGTGGTGGCCAACGATCGCGACTACATGGGCGAACACGCCAACGGCCGATTCGCCAACGTGTTGGCGACGATCTTCCTGATCATCGTGACGGTGGCGGCGATCGCCGCCATCCCGCTGATGATCTGGACACGGATGGGGGCGTGATGGAAGACAGGTTCTCCGGCCCGTACGACGCCGCCCTGCACCTGCTCGACCGGCAGGTCGTCGACTGCGACGGCCTCCTGGTCTGCAAGGTCGATGACCTCGAGCTCGAGGAGCGCCCTGGCGGTCTCTACGCGACCGGCATCCTCGTCGGACGCACCGCCCTTATCCCGAGGCTGACCGGCGCCCTGGGTCAGCGAAGCCTGCACTTCTGGCGGCGTATGGGTGACGAGCAGGGGGACCGCACCGACCCGTACCGGATCGCGTTCGAGGACGTCACCGAGGTCACCACGATCGTGCGGCTTCGCCGCCCACGGCATGCCCTGCTCGAGCGCACCCGGCCCGCGCGGCGCATGCGCGAGCTGTTGGAGCTCGACGTCCGCAACGGCAGGGGAGAGAACCGCGGCAGCGTCCTGGACGTCCGCCTCGACGGCGATCATCGGGTGACGGGCTTCATCATCGGCTCGGGCCGACCCGGTTCCCTGTTGGGCTACGACCGCGACAGCGAGCGCGGGCCGTGGCTGGTCGCCGTCGTCGTACGGTGGCTGCACCGGCACGCCGGCTTCGTGCCCATCGATGAGGCCGAGGTGGCCTGGGAGACCGGACAGCTCATCATCGACGGCGACCTCGAGCCGCTGCGGCCCGCCTGACCGATCAGCGGCGGGCGTAGGTGTAGGCGATGTGGAGGTCGCACTGCGCCTTGCGGGCGACCTCGGTGGCGATGCTCCCCAGGATCCGTGCAGCACCCTGCACCCGCTTGTTGCCGACCACGATCATCTCGGCGTCGACGCTCGCTGCGACCTCGAGGAGCGCCTCAGCCGGCTTGCCCCCAGCGGCCTGGGCGGAGGCGGTCAGGCTGGGGTAGGCGTTGCGCAGGCGACCGATGGTCTGCTCGGCCACCTCGGTGGCGGGCTCGACGCTCGTGAAGACGAGGTCCCGGTCATCCCGGACCCGCTCCACCTCATAGTCGCCATAGGCGCACACCACCCGCAGCTCCGAGCCGAGGCCGACGGCCAACCGGGCGGCGGTCAGTGCGGCCTGCGTGGCCGGCTCGCTTCCGTCGACTCCGACGACGATGACGCCCATGCTGTGCTCCTCAGTGAGTCAGGGGATGAACGCCACGAGCCTAGTGCGGGTCAGTTTCTCTGGCTTCGCCCGTTGGCGCCGCTCACCAGATCCTCGGCGACATCGCGGAGTTTGATGTTGCCGGCTGAGGAAGCCCGGACCATGAACTGGAAGGCGCGATCCTCATCGATGCCGTAGCGCTCCATCAGGATGCCGATGGCCTGACCGATCACCTTACGGCTCGTGAGGGCCTGGTTGAGGTTCTCCTCGTGCTGGGCCCGCCCCAGCGCGATGGCCGCATGGGTGGCGAACAGCTGAGCTGCGTGCACGGCGTCGTCGTCGATCTCCTCCGACACCGTCGAGTAGAGGTTGAGCCCGCCCAGGCGCTCGTCGTCGGAGAACAGCTGGACCGCCAACTGGGCGCGCAATCCGCGCTGGACCGCCTCGGGAACGTAGCGGGGCCACCGCTGGTCATGTCGGAGGTGGGGCACCGCCACCACGGGAGCGGCCCGGATCGCATCCACGCAGGGGCCTTCGTCCAGCCGGTACTGGACGTTGTCGAGATCCCAGACCAGCTCGCTGGTGCCCGCCATCGTCTCGATACGGCCGTCGCGGTGTCGGATGGAGATGCCGACATGGTCGAACCCGGGCACGGAGATGCGGGTCGCGCGAGCGATCGCTTCCAGCGTGTCGGAGAGGGTCTCAGCTGCGTTGATCGCCTCTGCTGCTGCAGCCAGTGACGACGCCAGCTCAGAGGGGTTGCCCATGAACACCTTCGATCGGTCCTGCCCAGACGCAACGCCGATCGGCACGCGACGACTGAAAGATCTACGGAGCCGTTGGTCTACAGCCCCTCCTCGCGGACCCTACAGGCTGTCAGGGTCCGTCCGTCTCGTCATTGGCCTATCCGTTTCCGTATCCGTGCCGTAGCCTGCTGATGACGCGGGAGCTCAGCAGGTGGCTCACCTCGGGCGTCTTTCTGTTGCGCAGGTGATGGGGCTATGTCCTCGACCGGTGTTCTTCTTCAGGCCCCACGTGCGTGGGTGATTCTCCATGGCGAGTACGACGTCGCCTCACGTGATGAGTTGGAGTGCCGTTTCTCGACCGTGGAGAGGTGGAGCTGCGACGAGCTCTACGTCGATGTCGGGCAGGTGACCTTCATCGACTGTGCCGCCTTGGGCGTGATCGTCGGCGCCAGGCGCCGGTTGGTCCCGGCCGGTGGCTCGATGACGGTGATCGGAGCAACGTCGCGCTTCGAACGGATCTGTCGCCTGAGCGGCTACCTCGAGCTCCTGCGGGCTCGCCCCGATGGCCAGCCCGAGTGTTCTGGAGGGCATGCTGTGCGCCGCGATTTCTCGAGGACCTGCAGGTCAGCACGGAGAAGGCCAGCCTGAGCCCTCCGCGGCCTTCCCCCGGGGCATGCCAGGCCGAGCGTCGCGGGGGCGACGTCACATGGAACCAGCGGGCCGCCCACGTGCCGCCGAGGCACCACGACGACGGAAAGCGGTGGCTGGCGTCTGGAAACCCTCCAAGGCGAACAGCTGGCGAGTAGTCGCCACGGGGAACGATTGACCCCTGCAGCGGCGCGTGACGAAACTCACAGTGCGCATCGACTCGATCGAACGAGCCACCCGACGACTTCGCCGGGGCGGTCGAGGCGGTGCCGCCCCTGCATCGTCAGCACGCCGCGCGACCGCGGCTGAAACCGAAGGAAGTCGTCGTGGGAAATTCTCGAAATCGGGTCAGGCGGACAGCTCCGGTCGCCGCGATGCTGACCGCGTTGGCAGTGCTCATCGCACCCGGAGCGTCCGAAGCAGCCGGGGGCGCAACAGACACCGGCTCGACGTCCAGCTCTGAGACCGACTCGATCCTGGCCGGTTTCGAGAATCCCTCGACCGATGCGAAGCCGATGGCCCGGCTGTGGTTCCCGGACGCTGGCGCAGGCAAGGACGCCGAGAGCCTCAAGCTGGTGAGCAAGCAGATCGAGGACATGGCCGCCGGGGGTTTCGGCGGTGCCGAGATCGCCTTCCTCGCCGACAGCAAGAGTTTCGGCGGCTCGTCGCGCATGACGAACGACGAACTCGCGAGCTACGGCTTCGGGTCGCGGAACTGGAAGAACATCGTCACCCAGCTGCTGACCACGGCCAACTCGATCGAAGGCGGTTTCAAGATCGACTTCACGATCACGTCACACTGGCCGCCGATCGTCAACACGATCGACCCCAACGACAAGGCGCAGCAGAAGGAGGCCAGTCAGGCCTACACCAAGATCACCGCGGCCGATCTTTCCGAAGGCAAGGCCGATCTGCCTCTTCCGACCACCCGAACCAAGGACTTCTCCAACACAACCAATCTCATCGCCGATTTCGTCTTCACCGATGACTTCTCCTCGGCCGACGTGGCCAAGGTGACCTCGTTGAACGACGACGGAACGCCGGTGCTCGAGTACGCCTCCCTCGAGGACGTGACCGGCGCGACCTCCAAGAAGAAGGTCACCGCCGCCGAGGCTTCGGCGGGAGTCTCCTCCAAGGTGGTGAACGGTGTCCGGTACGCCGGGTCGGCCGCGGGCGTCCCCGATCAGGACTACGCCACCGCTCACGGTCTGGACTACCAGGACACTCTCGACAAGTTCGGCCCGGAGCCGGCCGATCCGAACTTCACCGGCAAGATCGACGCCGACGGCAATCGCAAGCGGATGGCCGACTGGCAATACAACTACCAGGTCGCGCTGTCGAGCGTCAGCGCGCTCGACGGCTACACCCCCAGCGAGGGCGACGCGCTCGCCGTCGGCGACTACGTGCTGATCGGGAACTACTACCGGGGCACCGGCCAGATCATGTCGGGCGGCTCCACGGTCACCCAGCACAACCGCACCTACGCGACCGACTACTTCAGCTCCGCCGGCGTGCAGAAGCTCTTCGATTTCTGGGACGCCAACATCCTCGACGACAACGTGATTGCGCTGCTCAAGGAGAACGGCAAGCAGGGCACGTCGATCTTCGAGGACTCGATCGAGATCCACGCCGACACGCCCCTGTGGACCTACGACCTGCCCGACGAGTTCGCCTCCTACATGGGGCGTGAGCTCGGTTCGGACGAGGCCGTGCTGGCGGCATCCGACACGTCGCTGTTCGACGACAGCGATGCGGTCACCCGGACGCGGGAGGACTACAACCTCGTGCTGGGCCACCTCTACCAGACCGAGCACGCCGCGCTGATCAAGAAGTGGGCGGCAAGCTTCGGCTACACCTACCGTGCTCAGGCCTATACCCTCAGCGGGCTGGACATCGACGCCGCCGCTTCGGCCGTGGACATTCCCGAGGGTGACAACTCCTCGGCCGGCGACGGATTGCGGGAGCTCTCAGGCGCGGTGAATCTGACCGGCAAGCAGATGCTCTCCATGGAGTCGTGCACCTTCGCGTGCAGCACCAACTCCACCTGGGAGGAGATCCTGAAGGTGGTGAACTCCGACGCGTCGGACGGCGTCAGCCGGGCCATCCTGCACGGCTCGTCCTTCGCCCGAACCTTCGACCTCACGGATTCGACGTGGCCGGGTTGGAACTTCCTCAACTTCATGGCCAACAACGGACGCCAGATCTACTGGAGTCAGGAGAACGACTTCAGCGACTACGTCGCGCGCAACCAGGCCGTCCTGCAGGCCGGCACGGCCAAGGTGGACGTGGCCGTCCTGGTTGGTTCCGACGCGGGCTACCAGCTGCAGTCGGGCGACTCGTTGAGGTCGCTGATGAACAAGGGCTTCTCCTACAACCTGATCACCGAGTCGCTGCTGTCCGCGGACAACGCGACCGTGTCCAACGGAGTGCTGGATGCCGACGGACCGGCGTACAAGGCGATCGTGGTGAAGCAGGCGACCAGGCTGTCGGTCGCGTCGGTGGACAAGCTCATCGCTTTCGCCAAGGCCGGCCTGCCGGTCCTCCTCTACGACGTGGACATCGACCGGGTGTACGGCACGAGCCATGACAGCAACACCGATTCGGCGCTGGCAGCGGCGCTGACCGAACTCGAGTCACTCGACAACGTGTCCTCGGCCCCGTCGGACGCTGAGGTGGGCAAGCTGCTGAAGGCCGAGGACGTGTCACCGGCGGTGTCCTACTCGATCGCGAACCTACAGGTCAACCACCGACACGGCAGCGATGGTGAGTTCTACTCCCTGTACAACGATTCGACGACCGACACGGTCTCGGGAGAGGTGACGCTGTCAGGGTCCGGAAATCCGTACGTGCTGGACGCCTCGACTGGAGCGATCACGCCCGTTGGCAGGTACACCCGCAGTGGAGACACAGTGACCGTGGACGTTTCCCTCCTCCCGGAGAACAGCACCATCCTCGCTGTGGCCAGTGGCGACGCCTTCCCGAAGGCGGCGTCGGTGTGGGCGACGAGTGCGGACGGCACGGTGGCAGTGGATGCCAAGGGGAAGATCTCTCTCGTTGAGGAGAAGGCCGGCTCCTACGCGGTCACGTTGTCCGACGGCACGACCAAGACGGTCACCGTCGATGCGATGCCTGACACCGTCGATCTGTCGGACGACTGGGCTCTGTCACTGGAGAGCTGGGGACCGGATGCGGAGGCGAACACGACCGACCCGACGGTCTCGGCAAAGACCACGATCGACTTCGCTGACACGGGGCTGAAGTCGTGGTCCGAATTGGCCGCGACGTCTGACCAGCTGTCGACAATGGGCGTGGACTCGATGGCCAAGGTGTCCGGAATCGGCACCTACAGCCGTTCCTTCACCCTGCCCGACACCTGGACGTCCGCCGACGGGGCGACCCTCAACCTGGCCCACGGCTCCGACATGATCACCGGCGTCACGGTCAACGGCACCACGTTCGACGAGATCAACCAGTTCACCGACTCGGTCGACATCGGCTCGGCATTGAAGTCCGGCGCGAACACCATCACGATCACCGAGGCATCCACGCTCGCCAACCGCGCCTCCAGCGCAGGCGCGGCCTACGGGCTGACCGGTGTCTCGATCGTGCCGAACGTGTCCGTCCCGTTGACTGACAAGGCGGCCAGTGCGACGACCCTGAGCGCGCCGGCGCAGGTCGCGTTCGGACAAGCCGCCAGGGCGACGGTGCGCGTGACCGGTACGGACGGCGCCGCTGCGACGGGTGGTGTTGAACTCGCCATCGGCGACACGACGCTGACGGCGACGCTGCATGGCGGCAAGGCGACCTTCGCCCTGCCGCGGACACTGCGAGTGGGTACGGCCACCCTGACCGCGACCTACGTCGGCGACGACGACGTGCAGTCGTCGACCGCGACCGCAAGACTGGTCGTGGTGAAGGCGAGCGTGAAGCCGTCGCTGACGCTCACGAAGAAGCCGACCTCGAAGCGGACCGGGTCGGCCATCGTGAAGCTCAGATCTGCCGTCGGTGGCCCGACCGCACCGGGAGGCTCGGTAACCGTCAGGTTCACGAAGGGCAAGTCGAAGAAGTCGGTCACTCGGACCCTGGTTTCTGGGGCCGCCAAGGTCGTGGTGCCGAAACTCGCCAAGGGGACCTGGAAGGTGTTCGTCAAGTACGCCGGAGATACCGGCTACAAGCCCCTCGGCCAGACCAAGGTCCGTACCGTCAAGGTCACCAAGTAGGCGATGGCCTTCCGGAGGGGCGGCGTAACGCCGCCCCTCCGGACGCGCCGGGACCCATGCCGAGTGCTCGGCACCCGCCACTTAGGGTGAGACGTCGCATGAAACGTCGCATGGAGTTCTTCGGAGGGCATTCTGAGTACCGACTTTTCTGGTGTTCCTGCAGGTCAGGCACCAGATGGACCCTCCCGGCTGCCGGCGGCCGTCCTGTGGGACATGGACGGCACGTTGTGCGACACCGAGCCGTACTGGATGGAGACCGAGCACGAGCTCGCCCGGCGGTTCGGCGGCGAGTGGACGCATGACGACGCCATGCAACTGGTCGGCAACGACCTGCTCACCTCGGGGGAGTACCTCCGCACCCGCTGGGGGCTGCACGACAGGAGCGCACGCGACATGGTCGACCTGCTCCACGAGGGCGTCGTCGGGCGGGTCACCGGTGGCGCGGAGATCCCATGGCTGCCGGGCGCGCTCGACCTGCTCGAGGCGCTCAACGACGCCGGCGTTCCCTGCGCGCTGGTGACGATGTCGTGGGAGGTCTTCGCCCATCCGATCGTCGAGCGCCTGCCCCGCGGGCGCTTCGACGCGGTCATCACCGGTGACCGGGTGAAGCGCGGCAAGCCGTTCCCGGACCCCTACCTGGCCGGGGCGGCGGCCCTCGGCGTCGACGCCGCGGAGTGCATCGCGATCGAGGACTCCAACACCGGGGCGACGTCGGCGCAGACGGCAGGCTGTACGGTTATCACCGTCGAGAACCATGTGAAGCTCGACGACGGTCCCCGGCGCATCGCTCGGCCGAGTCTTGAAGGGCTCACGCCCCTCGCTCTGGGTGACCTGCTCCTGCGTTGAGTCGACGCGGAGTTCTGGATGAGGAGTTCTGTTGGCCGCACAGGGTCAGCGCCGGTCGGGGTCGTCCCGGTCCGGCCAGGGGCGCGCACGACGTACCCGTGACGAGGAGGGGATCATCCCCGTCCTCGCCCGTGCCGTGCGCGAGGTCGAGATGAGCGTCCGCAAGGGCCGCCCGGAGGGTGCGCGCTTCCAGGCCGTCGCCTCGCTCGTCCGTGACGAGCGCGCCCGGATCAACGCCGCCGAGCTGACCGACGCCGCACGTGCGGCCGAGCTGAAGCGCCTCGACGGCGTCGCGACGATCCTCGCCCAGACCGCTGCCCAGCAGCCCTCGCTCTTCCAGCTCCTCACCGACGACGCCGAGCTCTCCGAGGCCGCTCGCGCCGTGCGCCGGCAGCTGCAGACCGCTGCGGGCCTGGAGCCGGACCCGGAGCGTACGCCGACAGCCCGCTCCTCCGGCGGTGGCGGCTCCTCTGAGCGCCAGGCCGAGCCGCCCTCGATCGCCCGTGCCCGGCTGATGCCGGCCTTCGTCGCTCCGGACTTCAGTGCCGTCCCACAGCAGCCCGCCACGCGGCGGCTGGTCGGGTGGGACCTGATCGGACCGATGCTCAGCTCCTTCGAGCACCCCACGCCCGGTGTGACATCGTGCATGGCCCTGCCCGAGCCGCGGCCCCTGCTCAAGCCGCTCCCGGTTGGGCTGGACCTGATGGACCACCAGGCGCGGCTGCTCGCCGCGGTCGCGGAGGGTCACCGCACGTTCCTGCTCGCCGACGAGCCGGGTCTTGGAAAGACGGCCCAGTCGCTCCTCGCGGCACAGACCGCGGACGCCTATCCGCTTCTGGTCGTCGTACCGAACGTCGTGAAGCCCAACTGGGCCCGCGAGGCCGGCCGCTGGACGCCCGACCGCACCGTGAGCGTCGTGCACGGCAACGGGGACGACGTCGACGGCATGGCCGACATCATCATCCTCAACTACGAGATCCTCGACCGGCACGTCGGCTGGATCGGCGAGCACGGCTTCCGCGGCGTCATCGTCGACGAGGCCCACTTCATCAAGAACCGCTCTTCGCAGCGCTCGCAGAACGTGCTCGAGATCGCCGACCGCGTCCGCTCACGCGTGGCGCGGCCGCTGATGATGGCGCTCACCGGAACCCCGCTGATCAACGACGTCGAGGACTTCCTGACGCTTTGGCAGTTCCTCGGCTGGATCACCGAGACCTCAGCGCGGCCGGCACTCATGGCCAAGCTCGAGGCCACCGGGCTGACCCCGGCCGACCACGGTTTCTATCCCGCCGCCCGCCAGGCCGTGATCGACATGGGCATCGTGCGTCGCCGCAAGGTCGACGTCGCCGCCGACATCCCCGCCCGCCGCGTCGCCGACCTGCCCGTCGAGCTGGACCCGGCTGTCGGTCGCTCCATCCACGCCGCCGAGCGCGAGCTCGCGCTCCGCCTGGTCAAGCGCTACGACTCGGCCATCGAGGCCCGTCGCGAGCACCGCGCCCGCAGTGGTGAGCACAGTGAGGTGGACGGGATCGATCTCGAGCTCGTCCGCCGGGTCGCCGGCTGGGAGCTCTCCGACGGCGACGACTCGACCACGGGCGACAACGTCTTCACGATGGTGCGTCGGATCGGGCAGGCCAAGGCCGGCCTCGCCGCCGACTACGCCGCGCAGCTCGTCCGCAGCGCCGGCAAGGTCGTCTTCTTCGCCAAGCACCTCGACGTCATGGACACGGCCGGTGAGGTCTTCGCGAAGCGCGACATCCGCTACACCGAGATCCGTGGCGACCAGAGCGCCACCGCGCGCGCAAAGGCGATCGACGCGTTCATCAACGACCCGGACGTCGGCGTCATCGTCTGCTCGCTCACCGCGGCAGGTGTCGGCCTCAACCTCCAGGTCGCCTCCGACGTCGTCCTCGCCGAGCTCTCGTGGACGGACGCCGAGCAGACCCAGGCGATCGACCGCGTCCACCGCATCGGCCAGACCGAGCCGGTCACGGCCTGGCGCGTGATCGCCGCCCAGACGATCGATGCCCGTATCGCCGAGCTGATCGACGCGAAGGCCGGTCTCGCCGGTGTGGCGCTCGACGGTGCGACCGAGGAGCAGGCCGAGACCACGGACGTCCGCCTCGAGGCGCTTGTCTCGATGCTGACCGAGGCGCTATCCGCCCGGTAGGGGCGGTGTGGTGCCGCCGTACTCCGGGCAGAGCGCCTGGAAGGAGCACCAGCTGCACAGGCGCGACTTCCTCGCCTGCCAGTTGCCGGTCTCCTGGGCGGTGCGGATCGCAGTCCAGATGGCGTTGACCTTCCGCTCGGTCGCGAGGAGGTCGGCCTCTGTCGGGTCGTAGTGGATGACGTGGCCGCTGCCGAGGTAGACGAGCTGGAGCCGGGCCGGGATCACGTCGCGGGTTCGCCACAGCGCCAGCGCATAGATCTTCAGCTGGAAGAAGGCCTTCATCTCGTAGCCCTCGCCGCTGGCGCGGCCCGTTTTGTAATCGACCACTCGGATCTGCCCACCCGGTGCGATGTCGAGCCGGTCGACGAAGCCGCGGAGCAGGAGCTTCGAGTCGAGCACCGTCTCGACGTACAGCTCTCGCTCGGCCGGCTCCAGCCGCGTCGGGTCCTCGAGGGTGAAGTAGGTGGCGAGCGCACGCCGGCTCTCGCCGAGCCACTTCGTGAAGGCGACGGGGTCGGCCTCGTCGTCGAAGAGCTCTTCGAGCGTCGGGTCGGCGGCGAGGAGCTCGGCCCAGGCCGGGCCGAGCATCAGCTCGGCGCGCTCGGGACGCCGCTCGGCCGCGGGCAGGTCGAAGAGCTGCTCGAGCACCTTGTGGACGAGCGTCCCGCGGACCGCCGCCGGGGAGGTCGGCTCGGGGAGCCGGTCGATCGTCCGGAAGCGGTAGAGCAGCGGGCAGGTCAGGAAGTCGCCGGCGCGACTGGGGGAGAGCGAGCCCAGCACCTCGACCCCGTCCGCCGGCGTCGAGAGTGCTTCCGCCGGCGAGGTGACCATGCGTGTCACCCTAAAGGCAGCGACGGACAGGACCGGTACTCTCGGCCGTGTGTCCGACCCCGACCCACGACCTGCCCCTCGGGCGCCCGGAACCTTCAGGGTCGGAAGCCTGGCCGGGGCGGATGTGCTGGTCTCGAGCTCGTGGTTCCTCGTCGCGGTCATGATCGCCGTGCTGGTGGCGCCCCGCGTCGAGCAGGTCACGCCGGGCCTCGGCCCGTGGAAGTACGTCGCCGGGCTGGCGTTCGCCGTCATCCTCTACGGCTCCGTGCTGCTCCATGAGGCGTCCCACGCCCTGGTGGCACGCCACTACGGCTACGGCGTCGGGTCGATCACGCTCACCTTCCTCGGCGGCTTCACCCAGATCGACGGCGAAGCGCGGCGACCCAAGGAGGAGTTCTGGATCGCGGTCGTCGGCCCGGTCACGTCGATCGTGGTCGGCCTTGTCGGGCTCGCGCTCCTCGCCCTCAACCCCGACGGCCTGATCCTGATGGCGATCGAGGGGCTCGCCTCCGCCAACCTGTTCGTCGGCGCGCTCAACCTGGTGCCCGGGCTGCCGCTCGACGGTGGCCGCGTGCTCAAGGCGGGAGTGTGGGGCCTGACCCGCAACATGCACCGCGGCACCATCGTCGCCGGATGGGTGGGTCGGGCTGTCGCGGTCCTCACGGTCGTGGGTGTGGTCGCAGCCTCCTTCGGTGGCCGCGTCGACCCCTACAACTCCCTCATCTTCCTGGTCCTCGCGCTCTTCCTCTGGAGCGGCGCGACCGCGGCGATCTCCTCGGCCCGGCTGCGCAGCCGTCTGCCCAGCCTCGTCGGGCGATCGCTGGCCCGACGTACGCTCACCGTGCCCGCCGACCTGCCGCTGGCCGAGGCCGTGCGCCAGGCCCAGGAGGTGCAGGCCGGAAGCATCGTCACCGTCACCACCGACGGCACGCCGGTCGGCGTCGTCAACGAGTCCGCCGTCCTGGCGACGCCCACCGATCGGCGCCCCTGGGTGGCGACGTCCACCGTGGCGCGCACCCTCGAACCCGGCCTGCAGCTTCCCGCCGACATCGCCGGCGAGGAGCTGATCAAGGCGATCACGCGCACGCCCGCCGCGGAATACCTGCTCGTCGAGCCGGACGGCCGGGTCTTCGGCGTGCTCGCGACCGCCGACGTGGATGCGGCCTTCCGGAGCTCGGGTCGATAAATTCGGCGGGTTATGGATGACCAGAGTGAGCAGGCGGCGTTGACCGAGCAGACCCCCGACGTACCCGCCGAGGCCTGGTCCGGCGTCCACCGCGGCGTCCTGCGCGAGGGGGAGTGGATCCGCCTCACCGATGCCAAGGGCCGCCGGCACAACTTCGAGCTGGTCGCCGGCAAGAGGTTCTTCTCCAATAAGGGCTCGATCGACCACGACGACCTGATCGGGCGTGAGGAGGGCTTCACCATCGCCTCCACGTCCGGCGGCGAGTACCTCGTCTTCCGTCCGCTGCTGAGCGAGTTCGTGGTCTCGATGCCGCGCGGTGCCGCCGTCGTCTATCCCAAGGACTCTGCGCAGATCGTCGCGCTCGCCGACATCTTCCCCGGCGCCGACGTGGTCGAGGCAGGTGTCGGCTCCGGTGCCCTCACCTGCTCGCTGCTGCGCGCCGTCGGCCCGCACGGCAGGGTCCGCTCCTTCGAGCGACGCGAGGAGTTCGCTGACGTCGCCCGCGCGAACGTCACCCAGTTCTTCGGCGCCCATCCGCCCGCATGGGAGCTCACCCTCGGGGACCTCGCCGAGGAGCTGCCCGCCTCCGGCACGCGTGCGGACCGGATCATCCTCGACATGCTCGCGCCCTGGGAGTGCGTCGACGCCGCCGCCGACGCCCTGCGCCCCGGCGGCATCATCTGCGCGTACGTCGCCACCACCACGCAGCTCTCGCGGTTCGTCGAGACCGTCCGGGTCCACGGCGGCTTCACCGAGCCGTCCGCCTGGGAGTCGCTGGTCCGCGACTGGCACGTGGAGGGCCTCGCGGTCCGGCCCGGGCACAAGATGATCGGCCACACCGCCTTCCTCGTCACCGCCCGCCGCCTCGCGCCCGGCGCGACGGCGCTGCGCAAGACGAGGCGACCCGCCCCCGGCGCCTACGGACCCGACTACACCGGGCCCCGCCCGGCCGACGTGGAACCGGTAGAAAGCCAGACCGAGACAGGATCGTGACCACCCGCTGGAAATGAGCCCTTCCCTCGCCCGTTCGTGCGGGTAGGGTCGAGGAGCACAGGCCAGTGCATTGGAAGGTGGTCGGCAATGACTGACGGATTCACGATTCCTGACGGACCTGGGCGCGAGCGCGGTCTTGAGCTGCGACTGGCAGACGCCCAGCGCTCACTCGCGGCCGTGACGTCGCAGAACGAGCGACTCGCCTCGACACTGCGCGAGGCACGGGACCAGATCGTCACCCTCAAGGAGGAGGTCGACCGGCTGGCGCAGCCGCCGGCAGGTTTCGGCACCTTCCTCGCGAAGAACGACGACGACACCGTCGACATCGTCACCGGGGGCCGCAAGCTCCGCGTCACGGTCTCGCCGGCGGTCGACGTCGACGCGCTCGAGAAGGGCCAGGAGGTCCTCCTCAACGAGGCCATGAACGTCGTCACAGCACTCGCGTTCGAGCGTGTCGGCGAGGTCGTCATGCTCAAGGAGCTCCTCGCCGACGGCGAGCGCGCCCTCGTGATCGCCAACGCCGACGAAGAGCGGGTGGTTCGGCTCTCGGATCCCCTGATCGCCGACAAGCTCCGGGCGGGTGACTCGGTCCTGATCGACTCCCGAACCGGCTACGCCTACGAGAAGGTGCCGAAGTCGGAGGTCGAGGAGCTCGTCCTCGAGGAGGTGCCCGACATCTCCTACGAGGCCATCGGTGGCCTGGGCAACCAGATCGAGCAGATCACCGACGCCGTCGAGCTGCCCTACCTCCACCCCGACCTCTTCCTCGAGCACAAGCTCCGCCCGCCGAAGGGCATCCTGCTCTACGGACCTCCCGGCTGTGGCAAGACGCTGATCGCCAAGGCGGTGGCAAACTCGCTCGCCAAGAAGGTCGCGGCCAAGACCGGAGCGGAGGGGAAGAGCTACTTCCTCAACATCAAGGGCCCCGAGCTGCTCAACAAGTACGTCGGCGAGACCGAGCGGCACATCCGGTTGGTCTTCCAGCGGGCCCGTGAGAAGGCGAGCGCCGGCACGCCGGTCATCGTCTTCTTCGACGAGATGGACTCCCTGTTCCGCACCCGCGGTACGGGCGTCTCCTCCGACGTGGAGAACACCATCGTCCCGCAGCTCCTCAGTGAGATCGACGGTGTCGAGACGCTGGAGAACGTGCTCGTCATCGGCGCCTCCAACCGTGAGGACATGATCGACCCGGCGATCCTGCGTCCCGGCCGCCTCGACGTGAAGATCAAGATCGAGCGGCCCGACGCGCAGGGCGCGCAGGACATCTTCAGCAAGTACCTCACCGCCGACCTGCCCCTGCACGCGGACGACCTCACCGAGTTCCACGGCGACCGGCAGGCCACCGTGGACGGCATGATCCGCGCCACGGTCGAGCGGATGTACACCGAGTCCGAGGAGAACCGCTTCATCGAGGTCACCTACGCCAACGGCGACAAGGAGATCCTCTACTTCAAGGACTTCAACTCCGGCGCGATGATCCAGAACATCGTCGACCGCGCGAAGAAGATGGCGATCAAGGATCTCCTCGACCAGAACCAGAAGGGCCTGCGCGTCTCGCACCTCCTGCAGGCCTGCGTGGACGAGTTCAAGGAGAACGAGGACCTGCCCAACACCACGAACCCCGACGACTGGGCGAAGATCTCCGGTCGCAAGGGCGAGCGGATCGTCTTCATGCGCACCCTCATCACGGGCAAGCAGGGGACCGAGCCGGGCCGGTCGATCGAGACGACCTCCTCGACGGGCCAGTACCTCTGAGGTCTCTCGACCTGTAGAGAACCAGCATGGGCGGGTACCCACCCGCCCATGCTGAGAACCGTGACCTGGATGGACTTCTTCCAGGCCCTGGTGGCCGCGTTCGCGACCGCGGCCGTCGTCGGCCTGCTCGGATATCTCCTGTTCCGGTGGCTCTGCCGGCACTGGACGGGAGGCCCGCGGCTGAACGAAGCGGCGCGACATCCCTATCGCGCTCTGCTGGTCACCGTCGCCGCCGTCGTCGCCGCCCGTACCGCTCCGGCCGACACCGCCGCGTGGTGGCCGCTACTGCAGCGGGGCCTGCGCATCGCACTCATCCTGGTGCTGGCATGGTTCGTCGCCGCCGTCCTGGTCTACCTCGAGGACGGCAGCCTCAACCGCCATCGCACCGACATCCCCGACAATCTTGCGGCCCGGCGGATGCGCACCCAGGTCCTCCTGCTCCGCCGGCTCACCGTCGCCGTCGTCGTGATCGTCGCGATCTGCTCGATCCTGATGACCTTCCCGGCGGTGCGTTCCGTCGGCGCCAGCCTCTTCGCCTCGGCCGGCATCCTCTCTGTCATCGTCGGTCTCGCCGCCCAGTCCACGCTGAGCAACGTCTTCGCCGGCATCACCCTCGCCTTCAGCGACGCCCTGCGGATCGACGACGCAGTCATCGTCGAGGACGAGTGGGGCTGGATCGAGGAGGTCACGCTGACGTACGTCGTCGTACGGCTGTGGGACGACCGGCGACTGATCCTCCCGTCGACGTACTTCTCCCAGAACCCCTTCCAGAACTGGACCCGCCACACCTCCGAACTCCTCGGCTCCGTCGAGTTCGACGTGGACTGGCGCGTCGACACCGACGGGATGCGCCTGGAGCTCTCGCGGGTCCTGGCCGGCACCGACCTCTGGGACGGTCGCGTCCAGGTCCTCCAGGTCACCGACACCATCGGCGCGATGGTCCGCATCCGGATCCTGGTCACCGCCCATGACGCCCCGACGCTCTTCGACCTGCGCTGCCTGGTCCGCGAGCGGATGGTCTCCTGGATGCAGCGGCACAACCCTGACGGCCTCCCGCGCTCCCGGATGGAGCTCGTGGAGTCCGAGGCCCGCGTCTATCGCAGGCTCACGACCGAGACCGAGGGACTGTTCACGGGCGGCCCCGAGGCCGAGAGCCGCGCGGCGCGGGCCGGGGGCAGCGAGCCGCCCCCGGACTAGGCTGGAGGCATGAGCGTGATCCGGGTCATGGGCACCGAGGTGGAGTACGGCATCTCGGTCGCCGGCAACCCCCATGCCAACCCGATGGTGGCCTCCTCCCAGATCGTCAACGCCTATGCCACCGCGGCCCTCGAGGCCCGTCGGGCGCGCTGGGACTTCGAGGAGGAGTCGCCGCTGCGCGACGCCCGCGGCTTCGACATGTCCCGCCAGGTCGCCGACCCGAGCCAGCTCACCGACGAGGACCTCGGCCTCGCCAACGTGATCCTCACCAACGGTGCCCGGCTGTACGTCGACCACGCCCACCCGGAGTACTCCACGCCGGAGGTCACGACACCGCTGGACGTCGTCCGCTTCGACACGGCGGGGGAGCGGGTGATGCGCCGTGCCATGACGCTGGCGGCGCAGCTGCCGGGCAGCCCGCGGATCGCGCTCTACAAGAACAACACCGACAACAAGGGCGCCTCCTACGGCGCCCACGAGAACTACCTGATGCGGCGCTCGACCCCGTTCGCCAGCATCGTGAAGCACCTGACGCCGTTCTTCGTGAGCCGTCAGGTCGTCACCGGCGCAGGGCGCGTCGGCATCGGGCAGGACGGCCGCACGCACGGCTTCCAGCTCAGCCAGCGCGCGGACTTCTTCGAGGTGGAGGTCGGACTCGAGACAACGCTCAAGCGGCCGATCATCAACACCCGCGACGAGCCGCACGCCGATCCGGAGCGCTGGCGCCGGCTGCACGTGATCATCGGCGACGCCAATCTCGCCGAGGTGTCGACGTACCTCAAGGTGGGGACCACGTCGTTGGTGCTGGCCATGATCGAGGACGACTTCCTCACGCGCGACCTTGCCGTCGAGGGCCCGGTCGCGGCGCTGCGTGCCGTCTCCCACGACTCGACGCTGCGTGAGCTGATCACGCTCCAGGACGGTCGGACGATGACGGCCGTCCAGCTCCAGATGGAGTACCTGGACCTCGCGCGCAAGTACGTCGACGACCGGTACGGCGCCGACGCGGACGACCAGACCCGCGACGTGCTCGCGCGCTGGGAGTCGGTGCTCACGCGCCTGGAGCGGGACCCCATGGAGTGCGCCGCCGAGCTGGACTGGGTGGCGAAACTCAAGCTGTTGCAGGGCTATCGCGACCGGGACGGGCTCGACTGGGACGACGCCAAGCTGCACCTCATCGACCTGCAGTACAGCGACATCAGGCCGGAGAAGGGCCTCTACCACCGGCTGGTGAAGGCCGGACGGATCGAGCGCCTCCTCGACGACGCCACGGTCGACGCTGCGGTCCACGAGCCGCCCACCGAGACGCGGGCCTACTTCCGCGGCCAGTGCCTGACGCGTTTCCCGCGCGAGGTGGCGGCGGCCTCCTGGGACTCCGTGATCTTCGACCTCCCGGGCAGGGACTCACTCCAGCGGATCCCCACCACCGACCCGCTGCGCGGCACGAAGGCCCACGTCGGTGAGCTGATGGAGCGTGTCGGGTCCGCAGCGGAGCTGTTCGCTGCGCTCACTGGCTCTACGGGCTAGGTTGGGTCACATGGCACAGGAGCAGAAGCAGCCTTCGAAGTCCGACCAGGAGATCGAAGAGGTCCAGGACGCGCCGGAGACCGATCTTGCCGAGCGCAAGGAGTCCCTGGACGCCGACGTCGACGACATCCTCGACGAGATCGACGACGTGCTCGAGACCAACGCCGAGGACTTCGTGAAGTCGTTCATCCAGAAGGGTGGGCAGTGACAGTTGTCGGACGCACGAATCCCCAGCGCCTACATGGCGCCGGGCACCTCCTCCTTCGCCGACTTCCTCTCCTCCCACGCCCCTGAGCTCGTGCCCGGACGCCGCGACCTGCCGGCGACGAGCGGTGCCGACCTGGCGCCGCACGGCACGACGATCGTCGCCGCCACCTTCGCCGGCGGCGTCGTGCTCGCCGGCGACCGCCGGGCCACGATGGGCAACCTGATCGCGCAGCGCGACATCCAGAAGGTCTTCCCCGCCGATGAGTTCTCCGCCGTCGGCATCGCCGGCACTGCGGGTCTCGCCGTCGAGATGGTGAAGCTCTTCCAGGTCGAGCTCGAGCACTACGAGAAGATCGAGGGCTCCGTCCTCAGTCTCGACGGCAAGGCGAACCGCCTCGCCGCCCTGATCCGCAACAACCTCGGGATGGCCATGCAGGGCCTCGCCGTGGTGCCGCTCTTCGCCGGGTTCGACCTGGAGCGTCACGTCGGCCGGATCTTCTCCTACGACGTCACGGGCGGCCGTTACGAGGAGCACGGCTTCCACTCGGTCGGCTCCGGCTCGCTCTTCGCCCGCGGAGCGCTGAAGAAGCTCTACCGCGAGGACCTCGACGAGGCCGGTGCGGTGGAAGCGGTCGTGCAGGCGTTGTACGACGCCGCCGACGACGACTCCGCCACCGGTGGTCCCGACCTGACCCGTCGGATCTTCCCGGTCATCCAGGTCATCACGGGTGAGGGCGGCCGTCGCCTGTCCGA
The DNA here is from genome assembly GCF_020715565.1 of Nocardioides sp. Kera G14. Taxonomy (NCBI): domain Bacteria; kingdom Bacillati; phylum Actinomycetota; class Actinomycetes; order Propionibacteriales; family Nocardioidaceae; genus Nocardioides; species Nocardioides sp. Kera G14. The sequence goes on from NZ_CP085839.1 coordinate 1,602,549, forward strand.
CGCCGAGGTCGGCGAGGTCGCCGACCGGGTGGTGGGCGGTCGGATGTCGGAGCCCAACGGTCCCAAGGCTTCGCTGGGAGGTGAGCTCTGATGGCCACTCCGTTCTACGTCGGTCCCGAGCAGCAGATGAAGGACCGCGCGGACTTCGCGCGGAAGGGCATCAGCCGCGGTCGCTCGGTCGTCGCCGTGCACTACGCCGACGGCATCCTCTTCGCCTCGGAGAACCCGTCCGCGGCGCTGCACAAGGTCTCCGAGCTCTACGACCGGATCGCCTTCGCGGCGGTCGGTCGCTACAACGAGTTCGAGAACCTGCGCATCGCCGGAGTGCGGCTCGCCGACATGCGCGGTTACTCCTACGACCGCAGTGACGTGACCGGCCGCGGCCTGGCGAACGCCTACGCCCAGACGTTGGGCGCGATCTTCTCCAGCGGCGCCGAGAAGCCCTACGAGGTCGAGCTCTTCGTCGGCGAGATCGGAACCACCGCGGCCGGCGACCAGCTCTACCGCCTCACCTACGACGGGCAGGTGGCCGACGAGCAGGGCTACGCCGTCATGGGCGGTGCGGCCGACGTGGTGGGTGACTACCTCAAGGAGCGCTTCACCGAGGGCCTCGACCTCGGCAGCGCCCTCAAGCTCGCCGTGGCGGCCCTGGGTCACACCGAGTCCGAGGACCGCTCCATCGCGCATGCCGACCTGGAGGTCGCCGTGCTCGACAGGACCAGGGTCCAGCAACGGAAGTTCGTCCGGCTCACGCCGAGCCGACTCGTTGGCCTGCTGGCGTAACAGGTCCGGAGTAGGGTCACGACATGGAGCGCCGGATCTTCGGGATCGAGAACGAGTACGGCGTCACGTGCACGTTCCGGGGCCAGCGTCGGCTCAGTCCCGACGAGGTCGCCCGCTACCTCTTCCGCAAGGTCGTGAGCTGGGGCCGCTCGAGCAACGTCTTCCTCCGCAACGGGGCCCGGCTCTACCTCGACGTTGGCTCGCACCCGGAGTACGCGACGCCGGAGTGTGACGACGTCGTCGAGCTCGTCACGCACGACAAGGCGGGGGAGCGGACCCTCGAGGGGCTGCTCCTCGACGCCGAGCAGCGGCTGCACGACGAGGGGATCCAGGGAGAGATCTACCTCTTCAAGAACAACACCGACTCGGCCGGGAACTCCTACGGCTGCCACGAGAACTACCTGGTCAGCCGCAGTGGCGAGTTCTCCCGCCTCGCGGACATCCTCATCCCGTTCCTGGTGACCCGGCAGATCCTCGTCGGTGCGGGCAAGGTGACGCAGACACCGCGGGGGGCGTCGTACTCGGTGAGCCAGCGCGCCGAGCACATCTGGGAGGGCGTCTCGTCGGCCACCACGAGGTCGCGGCCCATCATCAACACCCGGGACGAACCCCACGCCGACGCGGAGAAGTACCGCCGGCTCCACGTCATCGTCGGCGACTCGAACATGTCCGAGACGACGACGATGCTCAAGGTGGCCTCGGCCGACCTCGTGCTGCGGATGATCGAGGAGGGCGTGGTGATGCGCGACCTCACGATGGAGAACCCGATCCGCGCCATCCGCGAGATCGCCCACGACATGACCGGGCGTCGGAAGATCCGGCTCGCCAACGGTCGCGAGGCCAGCGCGCTGGAGATCCAGGCGGAGTACCTCTCCAAGGCGCGCGACTTCGTCGACCGCCGCCAACTCTCGACCCCGGTCATCGAGCAGGCGCTCGACCTCTGGGAGCGTGGGCTCAAGGCGATCGAGTCGGACGATCTCAGCCTCGTCGAGCGCGAGATCGACTGGGTGATCAAGTGGAAGCTGATCGAGCGCTACCGGGCGAAGCACGGCCTCCCGCTCAGCCACCCGCGCGTCGCACAGCTCGACCTCGCCTACCACGACATCCACCGCGGTCGCGGTCTCTACTACCTGCTGGAGAAGAAGGGTGCGGTCGCCCGGGTCACCAATGACCTCGCCATCTTCGAGGCCAAGTCGGTACCGCCGCAGAACACCCGCGCCCGTCTCCGGGGCGAGTTCATCCGCCGCGCCCAGGAGCGCCGCCGCGACTTCACCGTCGACTGGGTGCACCTCAAGCTCAACGACCAGGCCCAGCGGACGGTCCTGTGCAAGGACCCGTTCAAGGCGTACGACGAGCGCGTGCAGCGACTGATCGACTCCATGTGAGTTCTTTCAGGAACGCCCGTTACTGTGACCCGCGTGTTTCACGCCAAGCGCCTCGCCGCACTCCTTGTCCCGCTCGCCTTCGTCGCCTCCGCCTGTGGCAGTGAGAAGTCCGTCGGGCTGGGCGACAAGACCATCGACGGCTGGGACGCCGTGAGCATCTCCGGAACCCCCGGTACCGCCCCCACGGTGAAGTGGAAGGGCCAGATGTCGACGGTGGAGTCCACCGACACCAAGACCCTCACCGAGGGTTCGGGTGACGTCGTCAAGAAGGGTGAGTCCGTCAACGCCTACATCTGGCTCGGTGACGGCTACAGCAAGAAGCAGTCCTACAGCGACTACGACAACAAGGCCTCCGAGGTGCTGACCGCGGACTCGAAGTCCCTCTCCGAGGTGTTCGAGAAGCTTCTCGTCGGCTCCAAGATCGGTAGCCGGCAGGCCGCGATCGCCAGCGCGTCGGACGTCTTCGGTGACGCCGGTAACACGGACCTCGGCATCGCCAACGAGGACCCGCTCCTGATCATCGTCGACGTCATCTCCAAGGCGGTCACGAAGCCCACCGACACGACGCCGGACAAGGTGCCGTCCGTCGTGCAGAAGAAGGGCAAGGTCACCGGCCTCGACTTCACGGGTCTCACCAAGCCCGACCCGACCAGCGGCCCGTTCCTCCGGGCGACGATCAAGCAGGGCTCGGGTGCGACCGTCACCGCCGACGACACGGTCAAGGTCAACTACCTCGGCATGGTCTACGGCGCGAAGAAGCCGTTCGACGAGTCCTACACGAAGACCCCGGCGGAGTTCGCCCTCAGCAGCGTCGTGAAGGGCTGGACCTACGGCCTCACCGGCGTGAAGGTCGGCAGCCGCATCGTCCTGCAGATCCCGCCGGTCCTGGGCTACGGCGGCGACACGTCCAACGCCGCCATTCCGGCCAACAGCACGCTCTACTTCGTCATCGACGTCCTGAGCGCCACGCCGGCCGCCTCCGCCTCCGCGTCGCCCTCGGCGGACGCCACGACCGGACAGTGACCGGGACGTAGTCATGTCCGCCGCCAAGTCCGAGCGCCTGATGAACCTGCTCATCATGCTGCTCGTGCAGAAGCGGTACGTCGGCAAGGAGAAGATCCGCGCCGCGCTCTATCCCGACACCTCCGACGAGGCGTTCGAGAAGATGTTCGAGCGCGACAAGGAGGAGCTCCGTAGCCTCGGAGTGCCGGTCGAGGTCGGCACCGACGACGCCTTCTTCGACGACGAGCCCGGCTACCGGATCCCGCCGGACCAGTTCCAGCTTCCGGAGGTGAACCTCGACGCTGACGAGGCGGCGGTGGTCTCCGTCGCCACGCGGGTCTGGGACCACGCCGGGCTCGCCCAGGCGGCGGGGCAGGCGGGACGCAAGCTCGCCGCGGACGGCCCCGACAGCACCGACGACTCGGTCGACCTGGGAGCGCTCGACCTCGTCCTGCCGCGGCTGGGCGCCGACGAGCCGTCGTACGAGGCCTTCATCGACGCGGCGTGGACCCGCACTCCGGTGGCGTTCGACTACCGCCGCATCGGCCAGGAGCCGGTCGAGCGACACCTCGAGCCGTGGGGCGTCGTCCGTTCCTCCGGCCGCTGGTACGTCGTCGGACTGGACACCGACCGGGGCGAGGAGCGTGTCTTCCGACTCTCGCGCGTGATCGGCGAACCGCGTCCCACGGGCGAGCCGGGCAGCTACGCCCGGCCCGCGGGTGTCGACGCCGGTGACATCGTCCGCCGGCTGGCGCCGCCCGTCGCGCCGATCGAGGCCACGCTGTTGGTCCGCCGTGGCACCGGGCACGCGCTGCGCCGCCACGCCCAGGTCACCGAGGGCGTCGACGGCCCGACCGACGACCGCTGGGACCGCGTCGTCCTCAGCCAGACCAGCAACGACCTCGCCGCCGAGGTGCTCTCCCACGGTCCGGACGTCCTCGTGGTCGAGCCCGCAGAGCTGCGGGATGAGGTTGTGCGACGACTGACGGAGGCCGCCCCATGACCGGCATGACGACGTCGTACGGCTCGAAGGACCAGATCGCGCGCCTGCTGGCGCTGGTGCCCTACCTCCACTCCCACCAGGAGGTGCGGCTGTCCGAGGCCGCGCGGATGCTCGGCGTCACCGAGCGGCAGCTGACCAAGGACCTCAAGGTGCTGTGGATGTGCGGGTTGCCAGGCGGTCTGCCCGACGACCTGATCGACGTCGACATGGACGCCCTCGAGGAGCCCGGCGGCGACCGGATCATCCGGATCGACAACGCCGACTACCTCGCCCGACCGCTCAAGCTCACGCCCACCGAGGCGACGGCGCTCATCGTGGCGCTCCGCGCCCTGCGCGAGAGCGCCGGTGAGGAGACCCGGGAGGTCGTGGACCGCGCGCTCGCCAAGCTCGAGCAGGCGGCCGCCGCGGAGTCCGCGCCCATCGTTCACCCGGGCCAGGCGCCCGACGCCGAGCTCGCGAAGCTCGAGCTGACGCTCGCCCAGGCGATCCGGAACGGCCGCCAGGTGCAGCTGACCTACCACGTGCCCTCACGTGACGAGGAGTCGGTGCGGATCGTCGACCCGCACCGGCTCAGCCGCGCCCACGAGGCGGTCTACCTCGACGCCTGGTGCCACTCGGCCGAGGCACCACGCTGGTTCCGGATCGACCGGATCCGCGAGGCGCACGTGCTGGAGGAGCCGATCAGCTCCGAGGCGCCGGTACGTGACCTCGTCGACGACCTCCTCGGCTCCGAAGCGACCGTCGCCACCGTCGAGCTGGCTCCCGAGGCCCGCTGGATCACCGAGTACTACCCGACGGGCGAGGTCCGTGAGCTCGGCGACGGCCGCGTCGAGGCCGACCTCCCGGTGGCCGAGCCGCGCTGGCTCGTCCGGCTCGCGCTGCGTGCCGCGCCGCACGTGCGGATCATCGAGCCGGCGGCGTACGACCAGATGTATCGAGAAGCACTCACCCGTACCCGCGCGCTCTACGCCGACCGGCAGTAGAGTTATCCAGACGTCCACATACGCAGGAGCTACTCATGACCCCGCTCATCGCCGGCCTCGGCACCCAGGAGCTCATCCTCATCCTCCTGGTGCTCGTGCTGCTCTTCGGCGCCACCAAGCTGCCGGAGCTGGCACGTGGCACCGGACGCGCCCTGCGCATCTTCAAGGCCGAGACCAAGGGCCTCACCGACGACGACGATGACGACGTCGCGCCGCTCGAGGTGCAGCAGAAGAAGGCGGAGCTCGACGCGAAGCAGGCCGAGCTCGACGCCGAGCGCGCCAAGCTCAACGACACCGCCAACTGACGCAGGGTCTCATTCGTGTCGGTCGGTCGCACGATCGGCGGCATCGTCGAGCTCCTGCGAGGCACCCCTCACCACCCGGTGGGGGCGGACGGCCGGATGGCCCTCTCCGACCACCTCCGTGAGCTGCGCGCCCGCCTGATCCGTTCGGTCCTGATCTGGATCGTCCTCTTCATCGTCGCACTCTTCTTCTACAACCGCCTGCTGGACGTCATCGCGCACCCCTACGAGGTGGCGATGGACCACCTCGGCGAGAAGGTCTCCAGCGAGCTCGTCTTCACCGGCGTTACGGCGCCGCTGGCCATCCAGCTCAAGCTCTGCGGCGTCACGGCGCTGATCGCCGCCAGCCCGTGGTGGCTCATGGAGATCTGGCGCTTCCTCCTGCCCGGCCTGCACAAGAGCGAGCGGAAGTGGAGCCGGATCTTCGCCGCGATCGCCGGGCCGCTCTTCCTGCTCGGTGTCGCCGTCGGCTACTGGGTGCTGCCGAAGGGCATCCAGGTGCTCGTCGGATTCACGCCGCTCAAGGCGACCAACCTCGTCGAGTTCGGTGACTTCTTCAGCTTCATCGTGCGGATGCTCCTCGTCTTCGGCATCGCGTTCGAGATCCCGCTCTTCGTCATCCTGCTCAACCTCGCCGGCATCGTCTCGGGCAGGCGGCTGGCGAAGTCACGCCCGTGGATCGTGATGGGCACGATGATCTTCGCCGCCGTCGCGACGCCCTCGACGGACCCGTTCTCGATGCTGATGCTCGCGATCCCGATGCTCGTGCTCTTCGGCATCGCCGAGGTGATCGCCCACCTCGTCGACCGGACCAAGGGACGCCGCAAGGACGCCACCGACCAGTGGGCCGACGACGAGCTCTCGCCGCTGTGAGGTACCTGCTCCTCCCCGGCCCACGTTCGGGCCGCGGCCGCAGCGCGGACGTGCTCGCCGGAGTGCGTGACCGGCTCGCCCGCTCGGGTGCCACTGTGCAGGTGGTCCATGGGGAGACACCGGAGGCCACCGCCGCTGGTCTGCGCACTGCACTCGACGTTGGACGGGGCTCGATCGCCGGCGTGATCGTGCTCGGCGGGGACGGCATGGTCCACCTCGCCGTCCAGGCGCTCGGGGGCACCGTCGTACCGCTGGGCATCATCCCGCTCGGGAGCGGCAACGACTCCGCGCGGGCGCTCGGTCTGCCGCTCACCGACGCCGCCGCAGCGACCGACGTGATCCTGGCCGGGTCGACGCGGCGGGTCGACCTCGCCCGTGCGGGCGACCGATGGTTCCTCACCATCCTGGCGACCGGCTTCGACGCGGTCGTCACCGAGCGGGGCAACGGGCTGGCGTGGCCTCGGAACAACCTGCGCTACACCGCCGCAGTCCTGCTGGAGCTCCCGCGCTTCACTCCCATCCGCTACACACTGTCGCTCGACGGCGTGGAGCAGACCCGCGAGGCCATGTTCGTCTCGGTCGCCAACACCGACTACTTCGGTGGCGGGATGCGGATCGCGGCCGGCGCCTCCTTCGACGACGGGATGCTCGACGTCTGCCTCGTCAAGCCGGTCTCGCGGCTCACGCTGCTGCGCTTCTTCCCGACCGTCAACGACGGCTCGCACGTCGACAACCCGATCTTCGAACGGGTCCGGGCCAGGTCGGTCACGATCTCGGCGACCCCCTCGGTGACGACGTACGCCGACGGCGAGCGGTTCGGGGAGCTGCCGATGACCATCGAGGCGGTCCCCGCCGCGCTCTCGGTCTACGTGCCCTGACCTGCGCACACCCGGGTAGGTTGGTGCCCATGAGCACGGACGCAGCGGACGAGCTCTCGCCGGCCGAGCGGTACGCGGCCTTCAGGCGGGAGAAGGGGCATCCGGTCTTCAAGGACTTCGCGTCGGCGTACAACTTCAAGCTCGACGACTTCCAGATCCGGGCGTGCCACGAGATCGAGGAGGGCCGGGGCGTCCTCGTCGCCGCGCCGACCGGCTCGGGCAAGACGATCGTGGGGGAGTTCGCGATCCACCTCGCCCTCGCGACCGGACGCAAGGCGTTCTACACGACGCCGATCAAGGCGCTCTCGAACCAGAAGTACCACGACCTCGTCTCCCGTTACGGCCCGGACAAGGTCGGTCTGCTCACCGGCGACAACACGATCAACGGCGAGGCGCCGATCGTCGTGATGACGACCGAGGTCCTGCGCAACATGCTCTACGCCGGGTCCGGCACCCTGATGGGCCTCGGCTTCGTCGTGATGGACGAGGTGCACTACCTCGCCGACCGCTCCCGCGGTGCCGTGTGGGAGGAGGTCATCATCCACCTGCCCGAGTCGGTGACCGTGGTCTCCCTGTCGGCGACGGTGAGCAACGCCGAGGAGTTCGGCGAGTGGCTCGGCACGGTCCGGGGCGAGACGACGACGATCCTCGAGGAGCGCCGGCCGGTCCCGCTCTACCAGCACGTCATGGTCGGCAAGCGGATCATGGACCTCTTCGCCTCCTCCGACGTCGACGCGTCGGCCGGCTTCGTGAAGGAGGGCGCGCCGGTCAACGGTGAGTTGCTCCGCGTCGCCCGCGACGACTGGGCCTCCAGCCGGATCAGGGACCGCCGCAGCCCACGCGACAAGCGCCCCGGCCAGGGTGGCAGGCAGGTCGGCAACGGCCGCCGCGTGTGGATCCCCAGCCGGGTCGACGTGATCGACCAGCTCGAGAGGATGCGGCTGCTCCCCGCCATCGTCTTCATCTTCAGCCGGGTCGGCTGCGACGCGGCCGTCACCCAGTGCCTGGCCGCGAACGTGAAGCTCACCAATGCCGATGAGCGCGACGCCATCTTCGAGTTCGTCGAGGAGGCCTGCGCGGACCTGCCCGACGAGGACCGGCACGTGCTCGGCTACCACGACTGGCTCGACGCCCTCACCCGCGGCATCGCCGCCCACCACGCCGGCATGCTCCCCGCCTTCAAGCAGGTCGTGGAGGAGCTCTACGTCCGCGGGCTGCTCAAAGTCGTCTTCGCGACCGAGACCCTCGCCCTCGGCATCAACATGCCCGCCCGCACCGTCGTCATCGAGAAGCTGACCAAGTGGAACGGCGAGACCCACGCCGACCTGACGCCGGGGGAGTACACCCAGCTCACCGGCCGCGCCGGGCGGCGAGGCCTCGACACCGAGGGCCACGGCGTCGTCCTGTGGCAGCCGGGGATGAACCCGGCAGAGGTCGCTGGTCTTGCCTCCACCCGCACCTACCCGCTCCGGAGCAGCTTCCGGCCGTCGTACAACATGGCGGTCAACCTGGTCCGGCAGTTCGGCCGGGTGCGCTCACGTGAGCTGCTCGAGCAGAGCTTCGCCCAGTTCCAGGCCGACAAGGCCGTCGTCGGGCTGGCGCGCCAGCTGACCAAGGCCGAGAACGCGCTCGAGGGCTACAAGGAGGCGGCGACGTGCGACCAGGGCGACTTCATGGAGTACGCCGCCCTGCGTCGGAGGATCTCCGAGGTGGAGAAGAGTGCGTCACGTGCCCGGCGCCTCGACCAGCGTGAGGACATCGTCGCCTCGCTCGGGAAGCTGAAGCCGGGCGACGTCATCGATGTGCCCAACGGGAAGTTCGCCGGCTTCGCCGTCGTCATCGACCCCGGCTTCGAGCCCGACAACCCACGTCCGTACGTCGTCACCCTGGACCGGCAGGCCCGGCGGCTCGCCATGATGGACTTCCAGACGCCTGTCGCCGCGCTGACCCGGCTGCGTGTGCCGAAGAGCTTCAACGGCCGCAACCCGCAGGCACGGCGTGACCTCGCGGCCCAACTCCGGGAACGCACCGGCGGCCTGCCGCGCGGCGGCCACACTCCCGCCGGTCGAGCGAAGGCGTCGGTGCCGGCCGGCGTCGAGGCCGAGATCGCCTCGCTCCGGACGAAGCTCAAGGCGCACCCGTGTCACAGCTGCCCGGACCGTGAGGACCACGCCCGCTGGGCGGAGCGCTGGTTCAAGCTCCACCGCGATGCCGAGACGCTCGAGCGCCGTGTCGAGTCACGCACCAACACCGTGGCCCGCCAGTTCGACCGGGTCTGCGACGTGCTCACCGCACTGGGCTACCTGACCGAGCGGACGGAGTCCGGCGACCAGGAGGTCACCGAGCTCGGCATGCCGCTGATGCGGCTCTACTCCGAGCTCGACCTCGTCGCCGCCGAGGCGCTCCGCCACGGGCTCCTCGACGGGCTGCGACCCTCCGAGCTCGCCGCCGTGCTGTCGATCCTCGTCTTCGAGGCCCGTCGTGCCGACGATGCCTCGTCGCCGCGCCTGCCCGGTGGACGGGCCAAGGACGCCATCGCCGCGCTCGTGAAGGTGTGGGCGGAGCTCGACGCGCTCGAGCGCGAGCACAAGCTCGACTTCCTCCGCCCACCCGACCTCGGGTTCGCGTACGCCGCCTTCCGCTGGGCCGAGGGTGACGACCTCGACGAGGTGCTCGGTGAGATCGAGCTCGCCGCCGGTGACTTCGTCCGTTGGATGAAGCAGCTCATCGATCTCTGCGGCCAGGTCGCCAACGCGACGGTGGACAGCACCATCCGCCGCAACGCACGCGACGCGGTCGACCTGCTCAAGCGCGGGGTCGTGGCCTACAGCGGCCTCGAGGACTGACTGTCAGTCGAAGAGGTGCGGGATCAGCCGGAGCTCTGCGGCCAGCGCCTCGTAGCGCTCGTGACCGAGGCCGTCCGCAAGGGCCGTCTCGATCGACTGCTCGACCTCGCTCAGGCGCCGGGCGAGGCTCGCACCTCGCGGTGACAACGCGGCGACGACGCGGCGCTTGTCGTCGGGGTCGATCCGCCGGACGACGATGGCGCGCTCGACGAGCTTGTCCATATGGCGGGTGAGGGTCGCGGGAGGCACGACGGCCGCGTCGGCGATCTCGCTCATCCGCAGCCCGGGACGCGCCAAAAGCACGGCCATGATCTGCCACTGTTCGAGCAGGAGACCCTCGCCGTCGAGCGTGGCCTGGAGGCGTCGGTGCAGGGCGTCCTCGGAGCGCTTGAGCAGCAGTGTCAGGCTCGCCGGCTCGCCGGTCGTGACCCCGACGTCGCTGACCGTGCTCTCACTCATGAGTTCGCCTCCCAAGCGGCGGATTACGCCGGTGTTTCGGTCATGTTCCAACCAGAATTGATGCTCCCACTCGGAACTAATGCAGCCTAAGCTCGGTGCACCCACCGATTCAAGGCCGAGTTTTCGGCCCGTCCAGCAGGGGAGGTGCCGATGCCGGAGACGCTGCCGATCGCGTTCGTCGTGCCGCTCCAGGGGCCGACCGGCATCTACGGTCCCTCGTGCCTGGCCTGCGGCGAGCTCGCGGTCGAACAGCTCAATTCCGCGTCCGGGATCCTGGGGAAGCGGGTCGAGCTCGTCGTCGTCGACGGCGGGCGCGAGCCCGACGTCGTCGCCGCCGAGGTCGGCGCGCTGGTCGACTCGGGGCGCGTCCACGCCGTCGCCGGCTGGCACATCTCGGCGGTGCGGCAGGCGATCACACGGCGGATCGGCGGAAAGGTCGTCTACGCCTACGCGGCGATGCACGAGGGCCGCGACGACACCCCCGGTGTCTTCATGCTCGGGGAACGGCCGATCAATCAACTGCTCCCGGCGGCGCACTGGATGCGCGAGCAGCTCGGCGTGGGACGCTGGGCCGTCGTCGGCAACGACTACGTCTTCCCGCGGGTCACCGGCGCGACCGCGAGGGTCGCCCTCCAGGACGGCCCGTCCAGCGTGGTGAGCGAGACCTACGTCCCGCTCGGCACCACGAACTTCTCGCGGGTGCTCACCGAGCTCGATTCCGCCGGCGCCGACGGCGTCATCATGCTGCTGATGGGCCAGGACGCCGTGCACTTCAACCGGCAGTTCTCCCGCTTCGGGCTCTCCGACCGCCTGGCCCGCCTCAGTCCCGCTGTCGAGGAGAACACCCTGCTCGGCGGTGGTGCCGGCGCCCACGAGAACCTCTACGCCGCCGCGGCCTACTTCGACGGTCTCGACACGGTCGAGAGCAGCGCGCTGTCCGAGGCGTACTACGCGCGCTACGGCCGCTGGGCACCGGCACTCAACGCGGTCGGTGAGTCCTGCTACGAGGCGATCCTCTTCCTCGCCCGGCTGGGCAAGACGTGCGGCTCCGTGGCTGTCGCGGACGTGGGCGCGATGTCGTCGGGCACCTTCTACGACGGCCCGCGAGGGCTCGTCCGGCTCGACGGCAACCTGCTCAACCAGGACGTCTACCTCGCCGCAGCCCGCGGGCTCGAGTTCGAGGTGCAGGAGCAGATCGCCCGGGCCGTCTGAGGCCCCGCCGCAAAGGGTCACCGTGACCTTTTGGGGTGTGAGTGACCGTTCAGAAGGGTCACCGACCACGCGAAAGGTCACGGTGACGCTTTGCGCAGGGTGGCCGCAACGGCCGCCTGCCACGGGGAGCGCAGCTCGGCGGTGTGCGCCTCGCCGGTGAGTGAGCGGACGAGCATGCCGCCTGCCTCGAGCTCGAACCGCGTCCCGCCGACCGTCTCCTCGAGGTCGGCACCGAGCATCAGCACGGAGGTCATCGCGCGGTGGTCGCCCCACGCGAGCGGGTGGCCGGTCGTGTCGAGCGCGTCCACGAGCAGCGGCTGGCCGCCCTCGGTCACCACCTCGAGGCGCTGGTCCACCCTGCCACCGGTCTCGTCGTGGCGGCCGAGGACGAGCGTCTCCCGGAGTGCGAGACGGGCGGACTGGCCGAGCGTGACGGTCGTGTGTCGGCGTACGACGGCACCGGAGGCGACGACGAACGGCTCACCGTGCCAGACCAGGCGACCGGCCGAAGCGATGTGGATGTGCACGTCCCACGAGGCCGAGCCGCCGCGCATGTCGTAGGCGACGGTGCCGGCCGGCTCCATGAGCTCGAGTGTCGCACCCGGGCCCACCTCGATGTCGAGGCGGACCACGTCGCCGGCGAGGAGCAGGGCACCCTCCGGCACGAGCGAGACTCGGGCGCCGTCGGTGTCGCTGGTGAGCACGACGGGCCGGATGACCGGGCGGTCGGGGCCGCCCAGCGCGCGGTGGACCACGCTGACCCGGCCGCCCTCCTCGGGGCGCGTGACGGAGATCGAGGTCGCCGTCACCACCTGCTCAGTGGCTGTGCTCGTGGGCATGGGTGACGCCGTCCTCCGCGTGGAAATGAGGCGCCATCGGGCCCGGGTCGAGCGGGATCAGGTCACCGTCGAGGTGACGCTTGAGCTGCGCGAGCACCCAGCCCACCAGCTCGGCGACCGAGGCCGGGTCCGTGCGCGACAACGCGATCACGGGGCCGCCGGCGCGGGCCTGTGTGGCGTCGACGACCATCTGGTCACGGTCGACGCCGACGTACGGCGCCAGGTCGGTCTTGTTGACCACGAGGAGGTCGGCCCGGCTGATACCGGGACCGCCCTTGCGGGCGACGTCGCCACCACCGGCCACGTCGATCAGGAAGATCTGGACGTCGACGAGCGCGGGGGAGAAGGTCGCGGTGAGGTTGTCCCCACCTGACTCGATCAACACGAGGTCGAGCGGGTCGAAGTCGGCCTCGAGCTCCTCGACCGCCATCAGGTTGGCGGTGATGTCGTCGCGGATGGCGGTGTGGGGACAGGCGCCGGTCTCGACGGCGCGGATGCGCTCAGGGTCGAGCACGCCGGCCGAGCGGAGGAAGCGGGCGTCCTCGTCGGTGTAGATGTCGTTGGTGACGACACCCATCCGCAGCTCGGCCGCCAGCTCGCGGCAGAGCATGGCGATGAGCGAGCTCTTGCCGGTGCCGACCGGGCCGCAGACCCCCAGGCGGAGGGCGCGGATCGGGTGGAGCGGATGCGGGGTGTGCGCGTGGTCAAGCACTGAAGAGCCTCCTCGTGGCGGTGGCATGGGCCTGCGCCCATGCCTCGAACTGGGGTGCACCGGACGCCGGGATGTCCCCGGGCTCGGTCAGCGCGGCGACGTCGGCCGCGAGGTCCTCGATCAGCGGAAGGGCGTCGAGCACCCACCCGGTCGCGTCGGCCGGGTCCATCGGCAACAGCTTCAGCGCAGCCGCCGCGACCGTCTGCGCGTCGTCGTAGCCGACCAGCCGCGCCAGCGCGGCCGGGCTGAGCCCTGCTGCATCGGCTGCCGCCGCCAGTACGACGGCCCGCGGAGCAGTCGCGCCACCGACCGCGACCACGGCCGGATGCTCGGGCCACAGTCGGCGCAGCAGTCGGTGCAGCGCGCGCCCCTGCGTGCGCGAGACGTGGCGCAGCGCCTGGCTGGGCGTACGCGCCGCCCACGCGGCGGTGACCGGCTCGAGCGAGATCGCTTGACGGAGGTGGTGGAGCGCCACGACCGCAGTCGCGGCCTCCACGCGGGTGACGGTGTCCAGCCGGGCCCCGAGATAGAGGGGCACGCCCGCTGACGTCAGACCGCCGAGCACCGCCGGCTCCAGCCCGGCGGACTGCGTGTGGCCGGCGACCGGCAGGCGCGCGTCCGCGAGGAGCATGAGGAGGAGGTCGGCCGCCATGGTGGGTCCCGGCACGTCAGAAGAGGGTGTAGAGCTGGGCGAGGGGCAGGCGGTCGGCCGGGGCAGGAGCGACCGTCTCCCCGTCGATGGCGATCGCGAAGGTCTCGGGATCGACGCGGATGTCCGGTGTCGCCGAGTTGTTCACCATGTCGGCCTTGGTCAGGCTGCGTGAGTCGCTGAGCGGCGAGAGCCTGCGGCGCAGGCCGAGCCGGTCCGCCAGTCCGTCGGCCAGGGCTGCCGGGGCGACGAACGTGACCGAGTGGTCTGCCCCCGCGCCGTCGGCCGGGTGGATGAGCGTCTCCCGCATGAGCTGCGGCTGCGGGGTCGGGATCGAGGCGTTCGGGTCCCCGAGGGCTCCCCACACCAGCGCGCCACCCTTGAGCACGACCTCCGGGCGGATGCCGAAGAAGCGCGGGTCCCAGAGGACGAGGTCGGCGAGCTTGCCGACCTCGACGGAGCCGACCTCATGGGCCATCCCGTGGGCGATCGCGGGGTTGATCGTGTACTTGGCGACGTACCGCTTGGCGCGGAGGTTGTCGGCTGGCCCGCCGCCGAGGTCGTAGTGGTCACCGAGGCGGGCCTTCATCAGGTGTGCCACCTGCCACGTGCGCGTGACGACCTCGCCGATCCGGCCCATCGCCTGGGCGTCGGAGGAGGTGATCGAGAGTGCGCCCATGTCGTGCAGGATGTCCTCCGCCGCGATCGTGGTGGCGCGGATCCGCGACTCCGCGAAGGCCAGGTCCTCGGGCACCCGTGGGTTGAGGTGGTGGCAGACCATCAGCATGTCGAGGTGCTCGGCCACGGTGTTGACGGTGTGGGGGAGGGTCGGGTTCGTGGACCCCGGGATGATGTGCGGCAGCGAGGCGATCTGGAGGATGTCCGGCGCGTGACCGCCGCCGGCGCCCTCCGCGTGGAAGGCGTGGATCGACCGTCCGCCGATCGCCGCCACGGTCGACTCGAGGTAGCCCGCCTCGTTGAGCGAGTCCGAATGCAGCGCCACCTGGAGGCCGAACTCGTCCGCCGCCCGCAGCGAGGCGTCGATGGCGGCCGGGGTCGCTCCCCAGTCCTCGTGGACCTTGTAGCCGCCGGCGCCCGCCAGCGCCTGCTCGGCCAGACCGGCCGCGGAGACGGTGTTGCCCTTGCCCATCAGGAGGATGTTGAGCGGCAGCGAGTCCAGGGCGCGGTGGACCGTCTGCAGGTGCCACGCGCCCGGCGTGACGGTGGTCGCCTTCGATCCCTCCGACGGACCGGTGCCACCGCCGCCGACCGTGGTGACACCTGTCGCGAGTGCTTCGTGCAGCTGGGAGCGGGAGAGGAAGTGGACGTGGATGTCGACGGCCCCCGCGGTGAGGATCCGGCCCTCGCCGGAGATCACGTCGGTGGAGGGCCCGATCAGCAACTCCGGGTGTACGCCGTCGGCGATGTCAGGATTCCCCGCGCGCCCCAGCGCGACGATCCGTCCGTCGCGGATGCCGACGTCGGCCTTCACGATGCCCCAGTGGTCCAGCACGAGGGCGTTCGTGATCACCGTGTCGACGGCTCCCTCGGCGCGGCTCGTGCCGCCCTGCGCCATCGACTCCCGGATGGACTTGCCGCCACCGAAGACCGCCTCCTCACCGCCGAAGGTCAGGTCCTCCTCGACCTGGATCCACAGGTCGGTGTCGCCGAGGCGGACCTGGTCACCTGTCGTCGGGCCGTAGAGGGCGGCGTACTCACTGCGCGTGATCTCCACGGCTCAGACCTCCGGCCGGATCTGGATGCCGGGGACGACCCCGCGCCCACCGAGGCGGACGATCGTCACCTCGCGCGAAGCTCCGGGCTCGAACCGTCGCGACGTGCCCGACGGGATGTCCAGGCGGAACCCGGCCGCGAGGTCACGGTCGAACGCGAGCCCGGCGTTGACGTCCGGGAGATGGATGTGCGAGCCGATCTGCACCGGACGGTCGCCGGTGTTGACGATGACGATCTGCCTGGACTCGCGACCGGCGTTGAGCACCAGCGTCCCCTCGGCGGTGCGGACGGCCCCCGGCCCCTGCGACTGTGTCGACACCTGTGCTCCTAGGCGATCGGTTGATGGATGGTGACGAGCTTCCGCCCGTCCGGGAACGTCGCCTCGACCTGGACGTCCACGAGCATGTCGACGACGTCGGGCATGACCTGTTCGCGGGTGAGGACCTCGCGTCCTGCCGTCATGAGGTCGCCGACGGTGCGGCCCTCGCGGGCCCGCTCGATGACCCACGTGGAGAGCAGCGCGACCGACTCGGGGTAGTTGAGTCGGACGCCGCGGGCCAACCGGTCGCGGGCGACCATGCCGGCGACGGCGAGGAGCAGCTTCTCGGTGTCAGCTGGGGTCAGATGCATGT
Organism: Nocardioides sp. Kera G14; assembly: GCF_020715565.1. Classification (NCBI taxonomy): domain Bacteria; kingdom Bacillati; phylum Actinomycetota; class Actinomycetes; order Propionibacteriales; family Nocardioidaceae; genus Nocardioides; species Nocardioides sp. Kera G14. Next base: position 1,618,841 of record NZ_CP085839.1, read on the forward strand.
CACGTTCCCCCTCAGACGGCCATCGCCGCACGGACGGCGTCGACGGCCGCAGGGCCACCCTCGCCCTCCGAGGTGATCCGACCGGACTCGAGCACGTAGTAGTGCTTCGTCGCGCGCAGGGCGAACCCGACGTGCTGCTCGACAAGGAGGAGGGAGAGGTCACCGCGCGCGGCGAGCGCCGCGATCGTGGATTCGATCTCCGCGACGACGTTGGGCTGGATCCCCTCGGTGGGCTCGTCGAGGATGAGCATCCGCGGCTTGGTCAGCAGGGTGCGTGCGATCGCCAGCTGCTGGCGCTGGCCGCCGGAGAGCAGGCCGGCCTTGCGGCTGAGCAGTCCGCGCAGTGCGGGGAAGGTATCGAGCACCTCGTCGGTCGAAGCCTTGTCGGTGGTGACCAGCTGGAGGTTCTCCAGCGTTGTCATCTGCGGGAAGCAGAGCTGCCCCTGGGGCACGTACCCGAGGCCGCGACGCACCCGGGCGTTCGGCCGCAGACGGGTGACGTCCTCGCCGTCGAGCAGGATCTTCCCCTGCCTGACGGGAAGGAGGCCGACGGCTGCCCGCAACAGGGTCGTCTTCCCGGCTCCGTTGTGGCCCATGATCGCCACGGCGCCGGAGGTCGGCACCTCGACATGGACGTCATGGAGCACCATGCTGCGGCCGTAGCCGGCGGTGACACCGATGAGCTCGAGCATCACGCCTCCTCTCCAGCAGCCTCGGCCGCGACGGCCTCGGGAGCGACATTGACCGCATCGGCGGTCCGGCCGAGGTAGACCTCCTGGACCCGCTCGTCGGCCTGGACCTGGGCGACGGTCCCCTCGGTGAGCACCTTCCCGGCGTGCATCACGGTCACCGTGTCGGCGTACCTGCGCACGAACTCCATGTCGTGCTCGATCACGACGATCGTGCGGTCGCGGCCGATGCGACGCAGCAGCTCACCGGTCTCGTCGCGCTCCTCGGCACTCATGCCTGCCACGGTCTCGTCCAGGAACATCACCTTCGCGTCCTGGACGAGGAGCATCCCGATCTCGAGCCACTGCTTCTGGCCGTGCGCGAGGATGCCGGCCGGTCGGTCGGCGAGGTGGGTGAGGCCGATCGTGTCCAATGCTTCCGCCACCCGGTCCGACATCCGACGTCTCGGCAGGGCGAGCTGCCACGCCCGGCGGTGGATGCCGGCGGCGATGTCGAGGTTCTGCGCGACGCTGAGCTGCTCGAAGACCGTCGCGGTCTGGAAGGTGCGGCCGACGCCGGCACGCACGATCTGGTGCGACTTCAGCTTGAGCAGGTCCTTGTTCCGGTAGCGGGCGAAGCCGGTGCCGCGGACCAGGCCGGTCAGCGCATCCACGAGTGTCGTCTTGCCGGCACCGTTCGGGCCGATCAGGAAGTGGAGCCGCCCCTGGAGCAGCGTGAGGTCCACGCCGTCGACCGCCTTGAAGCCGTCGAAACTCACCGTGAGCCCCTGCACCTCGAGGTAGTCGAGGCCCTGGGCTTCGGGCGTGCTCATGCGGTCGCCTCCTTGGAGCGGACGAAGCGGTTGAACAGCTTGGGGAGTGAGGCGATCCCGCCGGGCAGGAAGAGCGTCACGACGATGAAGAGCCCGCCGAGGAAGTAGATCCACAGGTCCGGCCACCGCTCGGAGAGGGTCGACTGCCCGTAGCCGACGGCGATGGCGCCGAGGGCCGGCCCGAAGAGGGCCGCCCGGCCACCGAGCGCCGCCCCGGCGATCATCAGGATCGAGGCGGCGGCGTCGATGTCCTTCGGGGAGATGATCCCGGCGATCGGGACGAACATGGCGCCACCGAGGCTCGCCATCACGGCGGCCACGACGAACGCGACGAGCTTGATGTTGGAGGGGTCGTAGCCCAGGAAGCGCACCCGCTCCTCCGCGTCCCGGGTCGCGACGAGGAGCTCACCGAAGCGGCTGCGGTAGAGCTGCCACGCGACGACGAGGCAGGCGATCAGCAACCCGGCGGTGATGGTGTAGATGAACTGCCTGTTGGCCGGGTCGTCGAGCTTGTAGCCGAAGAACGAGGTGAAGCCGGACAGGCCCGTGTCGCCACCGGTCAGCTTGATCGTCGAGGTGATCAGCGTGGCCAATGCCACCGCGAGTGCCTGGGTGAGGATGGCGAAGTAGGCGCCCTTCACCCGTCGCTTGAAGATCGCATAGCCCAGGATCGAGGCCACGATGATCGGCGCGACGACGATGGCCACGATCGTGAAGAGGCCGCTCTTGAAGGGCTCCCAGAACGACGGGAGGGGCGCGAGGGGGTCGTACAGGATCATGAAGGAGGGCACCGCGCCGCCGGAGGCCTCCAGCTGCATGTGCATGCCCATGGCGTAGGCGCCGAGACCGAAGAACACGCCCTGGCCCATCACGAGCATGCCGCCGCGACCCCAGGCGAGACCGATGCCGACGGCCACCATCGCCCACGCGCAGTACTTGGCGAGGTTGTTGAGCCGGAACTCGCTGAGCACGCCCGGAGCGACGACGAGGAGCAGGAGCGCCACGACGGCGATGCCGAGCAGGGAGCCCCACGGCCCGCGCAGCATGCGGATGGCCTTCGACGTGTTCATGCGAGCCCCCTCGTGCGGACGGTGAAGAGTCCCTGCGGCTTGGCCTGGAGGAAGATCACGACCAGGACGAACGCGACCACCTGGGCGAGGCTGCCCGTCGTCCAGTCGGCGAGGAAGGCCATCGACACACCGACCGCCCACGCCGCGATGATCGTCCCCTTCAGCTGGCCCAGCCCGCCTGCGACCACGACCAGGAACGCGGGAATGATGTATTTCGTGCCGAGGGTGGCGTTGGTGCCACCGATCAGCGAGACCGCGACCCCGCCGACGCCGGCCAGTCCAGAGCCGATGAAGAAGGTCAGGCGGTCGACGACGCGGGTGGAGACGCCGAGGGTCTCGGCCAGCGCTCGGTTCTGCACCGTCGCCCGGATCTGGCGTCCGAAGACGCTGTACTTGAGCAGGGCCGCCAGGCCCGCGAGGCAGACGACCGCGAGGACGATGGTGAAGAGCTGGCGCAGTGGCCAGTGGTAGCCGAAGATGTCGAGCTGGCCGTCGAGCCAGTCCGGCTTCTCCACCGGCACGCCCTGGGCGGGGAAGATCTGCAGCGCCGCCTGCCGGAGCACGAGGCTGACACCGACCGTGACGAGGAGCGTGTCCAACGGTCGGTCGTACATCCAGCGGATGATGGCGAACTCCAGGATCAGGCCGAGCACACCGGCGATCGCGAAGGCCACCGGGAGGGCGATCAGGATCGAGATGTTGGTGCTGCTCACCACCTGTTGGGTGAGGTACGCCGCGTAGGCGCCGGCCATGAGGAACTCGCCGTGGGCCATGTTGATCACGCCCATCTGACCGAACGTCAGGGCCAGGCCCAGAGCGGCGATCAGGAGCAGGGCACCGTCGGCGGTGCCGTTGAGCAGGGGTGGGATCAATGAGTCCACGGCGAGTTCCTCGTTGTCGGTTCAGCAGGTCAGCACGTCAACAGGTCAGCCGGCGGCCTTGACCAGCGCGTCACGCGTGGCGGCCGGGAACCAGCTGTAGCCCTCGAGGTACGGGTCGGGCTGGATCGGGCCGTCGGAGTGCCAGACCACGTCGAACTGGTTGTCCTTGTTGATCTGGCCGATCAGGCCCGGCTTGCTGATGTGGTGGTTCTTGCCGTTGACCACGACGGTGCCCTCGGGGGCGTCGAACGAGACGCCGTCGGAGACCGCGTTGATCTTGTCGACGTCGAACGAGCCGGCCTTCTCCACCATCGCCTTGTAGAGGAACAGCGAGTCGTACGCCGCCTCCATCGGGTCGGACGTGACACCGCTGGAGCCAGGGTAGGCCTTCCAGTCGGCGATGAACTTCGCGTTGGCCGGCGACTGCACCGACTCGAAGTAGTTCCACGCGGCGTACTGGCCCTCGACGGAGGCCCCCATGTTCGGCGCCTCCTCCTCGGCGATCGACACCGAGATGATCGGCGTCGTGGCCGCCTTGAGGCCGGCGTCCGTGTAGGCCTTGATGAAGCCGACGTTGGAGGAGCCGTTGATGGTGTTGAAGATGAAGTCAGGCTTCGCCTTGACGATCTTCGCGACCTGCGTGGTCCAGTCGTCCTTGTCGAGCGGGACGTACTCCTCGCCGACGATCTTGATGCCGAGCTGCTTGGCGTAGAGCTTGATGATCGCGTTGGCCGTGCGGGGGAAGACGTAGTCCGAACCCGCGAGGAAGAGCGTCTTCACGCCCTTGGACTTGAGGAAGTCCATCGCCGGCAGGATCTGCTGGTTGGTCGTCGCACCCGTGTAGTAGATGTTCTTCGAGGACTCCAGACCCTCGTACTGCACCGGGTAGAAGAGGAGGCCGTTGTCCTTCTCGACGACCGGCTTCATCGCCTTGCGGGACGACGACGTCCAGCCGCCGAAGATCGCGGCGACGCAGTCGGAGGTGAGGAGCTTCTCGGTCTTCTCGGCGAACGTGGGCCAGTCGGTGGCGCCGTCCTCCTGGACGGGCTCGATCTTCTTGCCCAGGATGCCGCCGGCGGCGTTGATCTGGTCCGCGGCCATGTGCAGGACGTTCGAGACGGTCTTCTCCGAGATCGCCATGGAGCCGGTCAGGGAGTTGATGAAGCCGAGCTTGACGGTGTCACCCGAGGTGTCGACACACGACTTTGCGGCGGCCGCGCTGGTGGTGGGCGATCCAGCCGAGTCGCTGGTCTTGGCGCCCCCACAGGCGGTCAGGGCGAGGCTCGCAGCGAGCACCGAGGCGGTGCCGGCCAGGAGTCGAGCGCGATTCTTTGTCACTTCGGATACCTCTTCGGTTCGTGCCACCCAAGGCACGTCGTCGTGCCGTCTTGGGCGATGAACCTAGGAAGCACCCATTTCCGATTCCTACCGAATGGAATTAAATCCGTGTTACGGCCGCGCGGAAGCCAGCGCGGTGATGAGCCGGGTGACGGAGCCGGTGAGGTTCCAGCGTTGCGCGAGCTCGACAAGCCGCTCCGGATCCGCCGGTGCGTACGGCGTCGCCAGGCCGCTCCGGTCGACGTCGACGTCCCGGGCGACGGCCACGACCTTCGGCGCGACGGTCAGGTAGTCGGCGGCCGCGAGGATCCTCGCCCGCGGGCTCGGGCCCATCTCCGCCCGGGGATCGGCGGCGGCCGCGACGATCGCGTCGAGGTCACCGAAACGCTGGAGCAGGGTCGCGGCCGTCTTATCGCCGATGCCGGAGACACCGGGCAGGCCGTCGGAGGCGTCACCGCGAAGGGTCGCGAAGTCGGCGTACTGATGCGGCTTGACGGCGTACTTCGCCTCGACCCACGCCTCGTCGACCCGCTCGTGCTTGGAGACGCCCCGAGCGATGTAGAGCACGCGGACAGGCCCACCGGGGGCAGAGTCCGAGACGAGCTGGAAGAGGTCGCGGTCACCGGTGACGACGTCGACGGCGAGGCCGGCGTCGGTGGACAGCGTGCCGATGATGTCGTCGGCCTCGTAGTGCGCGGCGCCACGCACCGCGATCCCGAACGCGTCGAGCACCTCGCGGATGAGCGGGACCTGGACCTGGAGCGGGTCGGGCACCTCCTCGATATCCGTCCCTGCTGGCCCCGCATCCTCGGCGACGACCCGGTGCGCCTTGTAGGACGGCAGCAGGTCCACGCGCCACTGGGGACGCCAGTCGTCGTCCCAGCAGCAGACCAGCTCGGTGGGGGAGTACTCGCCCACGAGACGGGCCATGAAGTCGAGCAGCCCGCGCACGGCGTTGACCGGCGTGCCGTCGTCGGCGAGCACCTCCGGTACGCCGAAGAACGCCCGGAAGTAGAGACTGGCCGTGTCCAGCAGCATGCGCGACGTCACGTCACGATCCAACCAGTAGCGTCGGGCGCGTGGTAGCACTGGTCCGCCTGGCCCTGGGCGTCGGCGGGGGCCTGGCGCTCGCGCTGGCGTACCCGCCCTACGGGCAGCCGTGGGTCGCGCCGCTCGCCGTGGCGGTGTTCCTCGTGGCGGTGGCCGGTGCGCGAACACGCCCGGCGCTCGTCGTCGGGCTGCTCTTCGGCCTCGCCTTCGTCGGACTCCACGCCGAGTGGATGCGACAGGTGAGCGACGGCGCCTGGATCGGTCTGACCGTCGCACTCGCGCTCTTCTACGCCCTCATCGGACTGGTCGCCAGTTGGCTGTGGCGGCTGCCGGTCGCGCCGTTCTGGATCGCCTGTGCATGGACCGCGATCGAAGGGCTGCGCAGCACCTGGCCGTTCGGCGGCATGCCGTGGGGTCAGCTCGCCTTCGCGGTGGTCGACACGCCCCTGATGCACTCCCTCCCGTACGTCGGCACCACCGGCGTCACGTTCGCGCTGGCGTTCGTCGGGGCGCTCCTGGCCAGGCTCGTCGTGGGTCCACACCGACTGCGGGCCGTCGAGTGGCTCGTGGTGGTGGCCGTGCTCGCTGCGATCCCCGTGGTCCGGCCATGGCACATCCCGTCGGTCAACGGCGTCAGCGGCGTGATCCGGCCCGACGGGTCGATCCAGGCCCAGGAGACCGGCTCCCGGGCGCGCGGCCTCGAGGAGGAGGTTCCGCTGGTGTCGGGGCGGACCCCGGCGGACCTCGCCGGATCGTGGCCGTGGCGGGGAACCATCCTGATCACCGTTGGTGGCGTGTTGGTCATGTCGTTGTCATCCTTGCGCCGCCGGCGCCGACGTACGGTTGAGGAATGAGCACTTTCGACCCCGTCCTCGGACGGGCCGTCATGGTCATGCCGACCTACAACGAGGCCGACAACATCGGATGGATCGTCGGACGGCTCCGCGCTGCCCAGCCGGGCGTCGACGTCCTGATCGTCGATGACGGTTCGCCCGACGGCACCGGCCGGATCGCGGACGAGCTGGCCGCGGCCGATGACGGGATCCATGTGTTGCACCGCACGGAGAAGGCCGGGCTGGGGGCGGCGTACCTCCACGGCTTCCGCTGGGCGCTGGACGCCGGCTACGACGTGATCGGCGAGATGGATGCCGACGGCTCGCACCAGCCCGAGGAGCTCCACCTGCTCCTCGAGGCCCTGCACGATGCCGACCTCGTGATCGGCTCGCGCTGGGTGCCCGGCGGCTCGGTGCTCAACTGGCCGCTGCGCCGTGAGGCGCTCTCCCGCGGCGGGAACGCCTATGTGCGCCTGCTCCTGGGCATCAAGGTCCGGGACGCGACAGCCGGTTTCCGGCTCTTCCGCAGGACGACGCTCGAGAAGATCAACATCGACTCCGTGCAGTCGACAGGCTACGTCTTCCAGACCGACATGGTCACCCGCGCCCTCAACGCGGGACTGACCGTGAGCGAGGTGCCGATCCAGTTCATCGAGCGCGTCCGCGGCCACTCGAAGATGAGCGGCGCGGTCGCCGCCGAGTCGATGCGCCGTGTGACCGCCTGGGGGATCCAGGAGCGCCGCGCGCAGCTGCGCCGGGCATGGGAACGGGCCCGCACCCCTCAGTGAGGTACGGGCCCGTCTGGTTCAGTCCAGAGCCGGATCAGGCGATCAGGCCGTGGTTGCCTTCTTGCGCTTCGAGGCGTTCGCCCGGTGCAGGTGCGCCGGACCGATCTCGCCGTCGCGGAGGAGCTCAAGGCGCTCCTTGAGGATCTCCTCGAGCTCCTTCTCGGAGCGGCGCTCGAGCAGCATGTCCCAGTGTGTGCGTGCAGGCTTCTCGACCTTCTCCTCCACCGGGTTACCGGCGACGTTGAGGGCCTCCTGGCCGCAGCGCGGGCACTCCCACTGCGTGGGAATCTCCGCCTCGTCGGACATCGTGATCTCGAACTCGTGGCCCTGCGGACAGCGGTAGCCGACCTGCTGACGACCGGCGAACTCGATGCCGCGCTCGTCCTCGAAGCTCTGACCCCCCAGTCGGGCCCCTCGTAGTGTGCGCTCTGCCATGTGCCACACCCCCTTCAGGTTCTTTCAACGGTACAGAGCCGTCCAAGATTCCGATAGGTCGTACGCCGACCGCGTGGCCTACACCACGGCGGGAGCGGTGTTCCCGGCCTCCTTGATGCCGCGCACGGGGTCGAGCCGGAGCAGGAAGATCAGCCCGAGCACGAAGAAGATCACGAGCGACACGATGGCCGGTCGGTAGGAGCCGCTCAGCTGGAACACGAGGCCGAAGAGCAGCGTGCCGAACCACGACGTGCCGCGCTCACAGGCGTTGTAGAGCGCGAAGTACTCGCCCTCGCGGCCCTTCGGGATGAAGAGGCTGAAGAACGAACGCGAGAGCGCCTGCGTGCCGCCCATGACGAGGGCGATCGCGACGCCGATCGCGAGGAAGGGGACGATCTGCTTGTTGGGCAGGAACATCGCCGCGAGGACGATGACCATCCAGGCGACCGTGCCCCACACCAGGCACTTGTAGGCACCATGGGTGCGTGCGATGCGGGCGAAGAGCAGCGCGCCGCCGAAGGCGACGAACTGGATCAGCAGGATCGCGGCGATGAGCACCGACTGGCCGAAGTGGAGTTGCTTGCTGCCGTAGATCGACGCGCTGTAGATGACGGTCTGGATGCCGTCGTTGTAGAAGAGATAGGCGAGCAGGAACGTCAACGTCATCGGGTAGTTGCGCAGGTCCTTGAGCGTCGCCCAGAGCTGGCCGAAGCTGCGCCGCATCAGGCCGCCGGTCTCCGGCACCACCGACGTCGCGGGGTGGTTGCGCAGCCGGGTCAGGGGGATGAGCGTGAACGCCGCCCACCAGACCGCCGCGCTGAGCAGCGAGATCCGCACGGCCATCTCCTTGCCGAGCCCGAAGGTGTCGTGCCCCTGCACCAGGACGAGGTTGACCACGAGCAGGAGTCCGCCACCGAGGTAGCCCCAGGCCCAGCCGCGGGCGGAGACGGCGTCACGCTCCCACTCCTCGGAGATGTCGACCATGATCGCGTAGTAGCTCACGAGCGAGCAGCCGCCGAGGACACTCGCGATCACGACGGAGACCGCGCCGAGCTGCCAGTGGTCCCCGTTGAGGAAGAAGAGCAGGGCCGCGAAGAAGGAGCCCGCGAAGGCGAACCACGCCATGTGCCACTTCTTGCGGGCGCTGCGGTCCACGAGCGCGCCCACGATCGGCAGGATGAAGGCCGAGAGGATCGTCGCGAAGGAGGTCAGGTACGACGGCAGCGACCCGGCCGCGAGGTGCAGGCCGAGGACGTCGACCGCCTTCTTGCAGGTGTCGTCGGCGTCGTCACCACAACCGGCCGCCCGGCCGGCGACGGTGATCATCAGCGGTCCGAAGAGGACCGTGAGCACGGTCGTGTAGAACGCCGAGTTCGCCCAGTCGTACCAGTTCCAGGCCTTCTGCTCGGCCCGTCGGCGTACCGGCGCCAGGTCCGCGATCGTGCTCATGAGCCCTCCCAGTCTCGATGCCACTCGCCGCGCGAGATCAGCACATCCCGAAGGATGTCGGTCCGATCGGTGAAGATGCCGTCGACACCCCGGTCGAGCAGCAGGTTGATCTCGTCGGCGTCGTCGATGGTCCACGCGTGCACCTCGAGGCCGTTGGCATGCGCGCGGCGGACCACACCGCTGCTGCAGATGGTGACGCCCTTGCGGCGGTGGGGGATCTGCAGCACGCTCGCACCCAGCCGGCGCAGCGGGAAGGCCAGGGGAGAGGCGAGGTAGGCCGCCACCTCACCCGGGGTGGCACTCGTCGCCACGCGGCCCTCGGTGATCCTGCGGAAGCGGGCCATCTCCGCGGTGGAGAAGGAGCCGATGATGACGCGCTTCTCCAGGTCCCGCTCGCGCAGGAACGTCGCGAGGGCCTCCGCGGTGCCCGGGGCCTTGAGGTCGATGTTCATGCCGACGTACGCCGGCAGCGACTCGACCAGCTCCTCGAGGGTCGGGATCGGCTCGCTGCCGCCGATCCGGGCGGTCGCGATCTCGGCATAGGGCAGGTCGGAGATCGCGCCGGTGCGGTCGGTCACCCGGTCGAGGACGGCGTCGTGGAACGCCACGAGGACGCCGTCATGGGTCAGGTGCACGTCGGTCTCGATGTCGCGGTAGCCGAGCGCCACCGCGTGCTGGAAGGCGCGCAGCGTGTTCTCGTGCCCGAGCAGGTCGGGGTGCATCGCCCCGCCGCGGTGGGCGAAGGCGCGGATCGGCATTGGCCGCGCGGCTCAGTTGGAGATGTCGCGGAACGGCTCGATCATCGCGCCGAGCTCGTTGAGCCGCTCGGCGAGATCCTCATAACCGCGCGCGATCACATACGTGCCGCGCAGGACGCTCGTGCCCTTGGCGGCCAGCATCGCGAGCAGGATCACGACCGCCGGGCGCAGCGCCGGCGGGCAGACGATCTCGGCACCGCTGAAGTGCGTCGGGCCCGCGACCATGACGCGGTGCGGGTCGAGGAGCTTGACGTTGCCCCCGAGCTTGCTGAGCTCGGTGAGGTAGATCGCGCGGTTCTCGTAGACCCAGTCGTGCAGGAGGGTCTGGCCGGTCGCGACGGCCGCGATCACCGCGAAGAACGGCAGGTTGTCGATGTTGAGGCCGGGGAAGGGCATCGGGTGGATCTTGTCGTGCGGCGCGTGCAGCACCGAGTGACGAGTCGTGATGTCGACAAGTCGGGTCTGGCCGTTGGAGGCGACGTACTCCTCGGAGCGCTCGTAGCGAAAACCCATCTCCTCCAGCGTCGCGAGCTCGATCTCCAGGAACTCGATCGGCACGCGGCGGATGGTGATCTCGGAGTCGGTCACGATCGCGGCGGCCAGGAGGCTCATCGCCTCGATCGGGTCCTCGGACGGGGCATAGTCGACGTCCACGTCGATGTCCTCGACGCCCGTGACGGTGAGGGTCGTCGTACCGATGCCGTCGACCTGCACGCCGAGGCGCTGCAGGTAGAAGCACAGATCCTGGACCATGTAGTTGGAGCTGGCGTTGCGGATGATCGTGGTGCCGGGGTGGAGGGCGGCGGCCATGAGGGCGTTCTCGGTGACGGTGTCGCCCCGCTCGGTGAGCACGATCGGGCGACCGGGGACGATCTTCCGGTCGACGCTGGCGTGGTACGCACCTTCGTTGGCCTTGACCTCCAGGCCGAAGGAGCGCAGCGCGGTCATGTGCGGCTCGACGGTCCGCTCGCCGAGGTTGCAGCCGCCGGCATAGGGCAGGTCGAAGTTCTCGGCGCGGTGGAGCAGCGGTCCGAGGAACATGATGACCGAGCGGGTGCGGCGGGCCGCCTCCTCGTCCACGTTGTCGAGCTTGAGCTCGCGCGGCGGGACGATCTCGAGGTCGTTGTCCTCGTTGAGCCAGCGCGTCTGGACGCCGAGGCTGTTGAGCACCTCGATCAGGCGGTTGACCTCCTCGATGCGCGCCACACGGCGCAGCACGGTGCGGCCCTTGTTGAGCAGGCTCGCGCAGAGCAGCGCGACGCCGGCGTTCTTCGAGGTCTTCACATCGATGCTGCCCGACAGCGTCGTCGGGCCCGTGATCCGGAGGTGGACGGGGCCTGCCGCCAGCGACACGATCTCGGAGTCGACCGCCGCGCCGATGCGGGCGATCATCTCGAGGGTGAGGTTCTGCTGACCCTTCTCGATCCGGTTGATGGCACTCTGGGAAGTGCCCAGGCGCTCGGCCAACTGGGCCTGCGTCAGGCCCCGGTGGGTGCGCGCGTCACGGATCAGGTTGCCGATCCGGTCCTTGTAGCCATCGCTCATGCGATCCACGGTAACTCACATATGAGATAGTCCCTAACATGCTTGCGACGACTCTCGAGGACATCCGCAGGATCACGTTCAGGGAGATGCCGGATCCCGTGATCCAGCACCCCACCGACGCGATCGTGAAGGTCATCGCCTCCTGCATCTGCGGTTCGGACCTGTGGCCCTACCGCGGCGACAACGGTCCCGTGGCCCAGCCGCGCACCATCGGGCACGAGTGCCTCGGCGAGATCGTCGAGGTCGGGCCCGAGGTGCGCGACTTCCGCGTCGGGGACACGGTCGTCGTGCCGTTCGACCACTGCGACAACACCTGCGCACACTGCCTGGCCGGCAACCAGCAGGCCTGCGTCAACTACGACATGACGACCAGCGGACAGGGGGAGCTGAGTCGCGTGGCGCAGGCGGACGGCTCGCTCGTGCGGATCGAGAAGCCTGCCGCCTCCGAGCTTCCGGACCTGCTCGCCCTGTCCGACGTGTTCCCAACCGGCTACCACGCGGCCTACAGCGCCGGCGTCACGCGCGGCTCCACGGCCGTCGTCGTCGGGGACGGAGCCGTCGGGCTCCTGGGCGTGCTCTCGGCGAAGATCCTCGGCGCCGAGCGGATCATCGCCATGTCACGGCACGAGTCGCGGCAGAAGCTCGCGCGCACCTTCGGTGCCACCGACATCGTCGCCGCCCGCGGCGAGGAGGGCGAGGCGGCCGTGCTCGACATGACCGAGGGCATCGGCGCGGACGCCGTACTCGAGTGTGTGGGCACCGGGGCTGCCATGGTGACCGCGTTCAATGTCGTCCGGCCGGGCGCGACCGTCGGCTTCGTCGGCGTACCGCATGGGGTGGAGCTGCCCGTCGGGACGATGTTCAAGAAGAACGCCCGTCTCGCCGGGGGTCTGGCGCCCGTACGTCGTCACCTGCCCGACTTGCTGCCGCTGGTGCTCGACGGCACGGTCAACCCGGGCCTGGTCTTCGACTCGACGCTGCCGATGTCGCAGTCGGCCGAGGGCTACCGTCAGATGGACGAGCGCGAGGCGATCAAGGTCTTCCTCACGCCCGGCGCCTGATCAGCCCCTGCGGGGCGCAGGGACCGCGCCGGGGAACGGCTGGGCCTCGCAGGTGCAGGTGCCCATGTCGCAGGGCAGGAAGACGTGGCCCTCGTGCCCGCACCGGGGGCAGTTGAGTGTGCGGGAGAGGTGCTCCGCCCCGACGTCGATCGTGTCCCACATAACACACCCATCGGACCACGGGCTCCCGGTGTGAGGAATCAGCCGCCCGGGTACACCGAATAGTCAGATCACCCCACGAACACGGAGACCTTTGTGCCGTCCATGGTTCAGCCCGGAGAGTCGCTTCGGCGCTATTACCACGCTGCGACCTTCGCGGTCGGGCTCGCCGTCTTCGCGGCGGCTGCCGCACAGGTCCTGACCGACGGGCTCGGCCCGAAGCTGTGGCTCGGGGTGTTCCTCGGGGCCCCACTGATCGCGCTCATCGCGCGCTTCCCGATGGTCCTCGACCGGGGCGAGGGCGGCATCGAGGTCGGCTTCGAGTCGAGCATCCTGCTCTTCCTCGTGTGCACGATGCCGACCGATCAGGCGCTGGTGATCTGGTCCCTGGGCGTCATGCTCACCCAGGCACTCTCGGGGAAGCTCCTGTCGGTTCGCCTCGTCAACATCGGCATCGGCATCATCGCCGGTGCGCTCGCCGCACTCATCGTCACGACACTCCCGGACCGGGACGTCGTCTCCCCGCGCGGCCTGATCGTCGTGGCCTGCGCGGCCGCGGTGTACTTCCTCACCGACTATGTCGGCTCCGGCCTCTCGCTCTTCCTGGCCGGCCAGACGACCCTGGGCGCTGAGCTCCTGCAGTCCGAGACGCTCTGGGCGATCGCCTGCTTCGTGCCGCTGGACTCGCTCGGCTACCTCGGCGCCGTCGTGGAGCGGTCGGCCCCCTGGTGGACGCTCGGCCTGCTCGTCGTCCCGCTGACGACGCTCCTGATCGCCACCCGTGCCGTCACGCGAGGGCGTGAGAACGCCCGGCGTCTCACGGTGCTGTTCGGGGCGGCCGTGCGGGCACAGACGCTGACCGACCGTGACGCCGTGCTCACCTCCCTGGTGAGTGACGCACGGGAACTGTTGCTGCTGCGCACGGTGGAGCTGCGGCCGGAGGCCCCGGACCTCGGAGAGGTCGGCGTACGGGTCCAGCTCGGGGAGGAGGTGTGCTGGCTGACCGCCCGGGCGGCGAACCGGGCGCGCTCCACGACCGCAAGCGACGAGCAGGCGCTGCGGGCGCTCGCGGCCGTCGCCTCCGACGCCATCGGGCGCCTGGAGCTCACCACCGAGATGGTCCACGTCGCACGCCACGATCCGCTCACGGACCTGCCCAACCGCGGGATCCTGATCGACCAGATCACCCAGGCCTTGGAAGCCTCCGACCGCGGACCGGTCACGCTCTTCTTCCTCGACCTGGACGGCTTCAAGCCGATCAACGACCGCTTCGGACACGGTGCGGGGGACCGGGTCCTCGTCGAGCTCGCCAGGCGACTCCGCCAGTGCGCGCCGGACGGCGCGACCATCGCCCGCGTCGGCGGCGACGAGTTCGCGATCCTCTGCACGGGACTTCCCCCGCAGGAGGCCGGCCCCTTGTGCGAGCGGTTGGTCGCCGCCTTCGAGACCGGCGTCGACGTCGCAGGCCAGCGTGTCCAGATCAGCGTCAGCATCGGCATCGCGCACGCCACCCGCGACGAGACGGCCGCCAGCCTGCTGCGCAACGCCGACGTCGCGATGTACGAGGCCAAGACGCAGGGCAAGGGCAGGTACGCCGTCTACGAGCCCTCCATGGGGCGCTCGCGCCTCGACCGGCTCGAACTGGTCGACGAGCTCCGTCGTGCGATCCATCGCCGGGAGATCGCACTCGTCTACCAGCCGGTCGTCTCGCTGGCGACGGGACGCATCGTCGGCGCCGAGGCGTTGGCGCGGTGGCAGCGCAACGGGTCTCCGGTCCGTCCGGACATCTTCATCAGCGCGGCCGAGGAGAGTGGACTCATCGTCGGTCTCGGCGACGTCGTACTCGGCCAGGCGGCGTCGGACGCGGCGGCCATGCGCGAGGCCTTCGGCGGATCGCACTCGCTGAGCGTCAACATCTCCGCCGCGCAGCTGCGCGATCCGGACTTCCTCGAGACGGTCGAGCGTACGGCCCGGACCATGTCCGGCTCACGCCTCGTCCTCGAGATCACTGAACGTCAGGGCGTCGACCTCGATGCGGAGGTCCTCGCCGCCATGCGGACCATCACCGACATGGGCGTGGCCTTCGCGATCGACGACTTCGGGGTGGGCTTCTCCTCGATCAGCTACCTGCACGACCTGCCCGCACAGATCCTCAAGGCGGATGCGGCGTTGTCGGCCGGGATCGACCGGGACGATCGGGCCCGCACGCTGCTGCGCTCGGTCGCCTTCATGGGCCGTGGCCTTGGCTTCGACGTGGTGATCGAGGGCATCGAGCGCGAGTCGCAGCTCGACATCATCCGCTCGGAGATGCCGGGCGCGTTCGCGCAGGGCTACTTCCTGCACCGGCCGATGCCACTGGATCGTCTGCTGCAGACCGTGCGCTCCGAGCGCTCGGGCGTGGCGTCAGGCGACTAGCTCAGGCGATCAGCTCAGGCGATCAGCTCAGGCGAACAGCGCGGCGAGCTGGTCGTGGGGCAGCTTCACCGACTGGTGGCTGTCCCGACCGGTCATGTCCTCCGCCGCGACCAGCGCGTTGACGATCGCCTCCTCCACGGCGTGGGCGGCCGCTTCGTAGAACGGGTCCATGAAGCCCCACGGGATGAGTCGCAGCTCGCGGTAGTCGGGCTGCGGTATGAGCGGCATCCTCGAGGCGAGCGCGTCGGGATTCCCGGTCGAGAGGGCGAGGACGAGGTCGCCGGAGAAGTGCGAGCCGGTCGTGCCGGTGCGCGCGATGCCCATCGGAGCGCGCCGCGCAAGCGCCTGGCACTGGCCGGGGAGCAGGGGAGCGTTCGTGGCGATCACGACGATGATCGATCCGGCACCCGGCGGGATGAGCCACGACGGATCGCCGTCCTCCATCGGATTGGGTGCGTCGATCTCACGTCCGACCGCGCGACCGGCGATGGTGAGCTCGTGGCGTGAGCCGAAGTTGGCCTGGACGAACGCGGCGACGACGTACTCGTCCCCGGCGTGGCTCACCAGGCGGCTGGAGGTGCCCGAGCCGCCCTTGAAGCCGTAGCAGTTCATCGCGGTGCCGCCGCCGACGTTGCCCTCCTCGGGGATGACTCCGCCGCGGGCGCTGTCGATCGCGTCCCGGGCGTGCGTGGCGGTGACGTGGTTCCCGAAGATGTCGTTGAGGTAGCCGTCCCAGGTCTCGCCCACGACAGGAAGCAGCCACGCCGTGGTGAGGGACGGGACGTGGTCCCCGACCCAGCCGATCACGCCCTCGTGACACGGCCCGACGCTGTGCGTGTTGGTGATGAGCACCGGCAGGTTGAGGGCGCCGGTCTCCTGGATCCAGCTGACGCCGGTCATCTCGCCGTTGCCGTTCTGGTTGTGGAACCCGGCGACGGCCGTGGTGCCCACGCCTGCTCGGCCGAACGGGAGGATCGCCGTGACGCCGGTGTTGACCCTCGGGTCATCGCCCGTGAGGGTGGTGTATCCGATCTCGAGGCCCGGCACGTCGGTGATCGCGTTGAGCGGGCCGGGGGAGCCGGGGAACGGGATGCCGAGATCGCGGGCGCGTGCCTTCATGGCGGCAGGCTGACAGCCGGGGATTTCGCTACTGTTTCGGCCATGCCGGTCGCCGATGTCCACGCCGACTTCCTCGCCTCCATCGAGGACCCCGAGCACCGCGAGAAGCTGACCTCGATCCTGTCGTGGGTCTCGGAGACCTGGCCCGAACTCGAGGCCGTGGTCAAGTGGAAGCAGCCGATGTTCACCCACCATGGCACCTACATCATCGGCTTCTCGGTCTTCGCGAAGAACATCGCCGTCGGGCCGGAGGATGCGCTGATGGAGCGCTTCCGCTCAGACATCGAGGCGGCGGGCTACACGACCACCATGCGACTCTTCCGGATCCGGTGGGACGACCAGGTCGACCATGGCCTGCTCCGCCTGTTGATCGACACGCAGATCGAGGAGAAGGCCGCCATCACCGGTTTCTGGCGCAGCTAGCGCTGCGGGCGCACGCCGCGCTGACGACTGACCCGCGACCACGCCGCCGAGTACGAGCACCATGCCGAGCATCTGCGTCCAGGTCACCGCGTCGTGGGCCAGGGTGACGCCGACGACAGCGCCGGCGACCGGGTTGAGCAGTCCCACCAGCGATACGGCGGCAGCCGGCGCCCTACGGAGGCCCTGGAACCAGACGACGTACGCGATCACCGTGCCGACGAGGCCGAGGTACGCGAAGCCGACGACGGCGCGCGCGTCGAGCGCCGGGGGAGCGCCTTCGACGAGGAGCGCCACCGGCATGAGTGCGAGTCCTCCGAAGACCAGCTGCCAGGCGGTGAAGGTGAGCAGCGGGACGGGTGGACGCCATGACCTGACCAGGACGAAGCCCAGTGACGAGCACAGGACGGCGGCGAGCGACGCCAGAACGCCAGTGGGGTCGAGTGAGATGCCGCCCCTGAGCACGAGTACACCGACACCGACGATTCCGACGGCCGCGGCGATGACCGCGGCGCGGACCGGCCGCTCGCCCAGGATGAGCCACGCCAGGAGCATGACGACGATGGGCGAGGTGGCGGTCAGCGTCGCGGCGACACCGCCTGGCAGCCGGTAGGCGGCGATGAAGATGAGCACGAAGAAGGCCGCGAAGTTCAGGACGCCGAGGACGGCCGTCCGCCACCACCAGGATCCGCGCAGGGGAGCGGGGCGGAGGGCGAGCAGCAGGAGGCCGAACGGCAGCGCCCGGACGGCCGCGCCGAAGAGCGGGCGATCCGGCGGGAGGTAGGCATCGGTGACGTAGTACCCGGTGCCCCAAGCGATCGGTGCGAGCGACGCCAGGGCCAGAGCCTTGCTACTTTCCACGGAAACTATAGTAGTTTCCGAGTAAGATATATTCCAGTCCATGGCCGACCACGTGAGCCGCGTCATCGCCCAGTGGCGACAGGAGCGCCCCGACCTCGACCCGTCACCCCAGGGCATCATCGGGCGGTTGCACCGCATCGCCCTGCGGCTCACCGACGAGCTGGTGGCGACGTACGCCGATCACGGACTCGGCGAAGGCGAGTTCGACATCCTGGCGACACTGCGGCGCAGCGGCCCGCCGTACGCGCTGACACCTACCGAACTGGCGGCGCAGACGATGGTGACGTCGGGAGCGATCACCAAGCGGGTCGACCGGTGCGTCACCCAAGGCTGGGTCACCAAGGAACGCGCCGACGATGACGGCCGCGGACGAGTCGTCGCCCTGACCTCGCAGGGTCGCGAGCTGATCGACGACGCGTTCACCGCGCACCTGGCCAACGAGGCCCGGCTGCTCGAGGGGTTCAACTCCGCCGAGCGCGCCGAGCTGGAGCGAATGCTGGAGAGATGGTCGTCCCGCCTCGGCCTCTGACCTCGCCTAGGGTATCGCCGATAAGCGACATTATGTCAAGCCACGGCCGTGTCCGCTTCTCCGACTGCGCGCCAAGATCGGCGGACCGCCGACCCATTCATGATTCAATCTGCCCGTCCGCACTCCTTCAGGAGCGCATGTGTGGTGCTCGGCGTGAGGAGGCGTGATGGCGAAACTCCTCGGCACCGAATCACCCGGGTCGGCGCCGGCGCGCCGTTGGCCACACCGATCGGCCATGACCGTCCTGATCGTGGGCCTTGCCGTGACCGCCGCTCTCTTCGTCGCGTCGCGGGTGAACTACCTGCGCAACGAACACGATCAGCTCTCGACCCAGACGCAACTGGCCGCGGCCAGCCTCGCCGTGGGACCGGTCGATCTCCAACGTCTCCTGGGCCGCGCCGCCACCCTTGTCTCCGCGACCGGGGACGTGCAGATGTTCGAGGACGCACTGACCCCGTCCCTCCCGACGCCGTTCGCCAGTGTCCGGCTCTTCAAGGTGACCTCCGGTACGCCGACCCTCGTGGACTCGCTGGGCGGCGCGAGCATGACGACTCCGACGTCCCCCGAGTCGGCAGATCTGATCCGTCGAGCGGTGCAGGACAGCGGCTCCCTCGCGGTCACCTGGTTGGCGACCTCGACGGCGCAGCGCTGCGGCTACGCGTTCTCGGCCACCACACACGGGCAGAGCTATGTGGCCTACGCCGAGCAGGTGCTTCCGGGCGACCGACGCGTCGAGATCCCGGCGTCGTCTCCCCTGTCGAACATGGTCTTCGCCATCTACTACGGGAAGACCCACGACACGAGTGCACTGCTGGAGACCAACGCCTCTGACCTTCCGATCACCGGCGACGTGGCTCGCACCACCATCCCGTTCGGCGACGCCGTGCTCAGCGCAGTCGTCACCCCCCGCTCGCCGCTACTGGGCACCTTCGCGGCGTCCATCGCCTGGGTGACCGCCGGGGCCGGGACTCTCCTGACCGCGCTGATGGCACTGCTCACGGATCGTCTGCAACGGCGCCGTTCCGTGGCCGAACAGCTCGCCCTCGTGACCGCCGAGCTCTACCGGACCCAGCGGGGTGTCTCCGAAACACTCCAGACGGCCCTGCTGCCCGACAGCCTGCCCGAGCCGCCGGAACTGGCTGTCGCCACCCGGTACCTGGCCGGCACCGAGGGCATCGACGTCGGCGGCGACTGGTATGACCTGGTCAGGCTGCCGGACAGCCGTCTTTTCTTCACCGTCGGCGACGTGTCGGGACGCGGCCTGAGCGCAGCGACGGTGATGTCCCGCCTGCGGCACAGCATCACCGCCTATGCCGTTGAGGGTGACGACCCGGCAACCGTGCTGGCCAAGGTGAGCAGGTTGATCGACGTGGTTCGCGACGGGCACTTCGCCACGGCCCTGTGCGGAATCGTGGATCTGCACAGCGGGGACGTCACTGTCGCCAATGCCGGCCATCCTCCGTTGGTCCTGCTCGGCCACGACGCCGGCGAACCGGTCGCGGCTCCCGTCGGGCCACCGCTCGGCGTGGGCTCCGACTATGAGACCGCCGCCCTCAGCCTGCCGCGCGGAGCCGTTCTTCTCGCCTACACCGACGGGCTCGTCGAACGCCGCGACCGGGCCGCAGAGGACGGCATCACGCAGCTCTGCGAGGTGAGGACCGCGCCCGGCACCGGGCTGGAAGGTCTGCTCGACATCGTCCTGGCCGCGCTCAACCCGCTGGACGATTCCAAGGACGATACGGCTATCTTGGCGATGCAATGGACTCCCCAGACACCGGCCTGACCGCGACCGTCGGGCAAGACCCCGACGGCACTCCTGTCGTGGCGCTGAGCGGCGAGCTGGATCTCACCACCAGTCCGATCGCGACCAGGGCCTTCGAGGCACTCCCCTCGCCCGAAGCTCTCGCGCGTGAGAACGGCGCGCCGCGCGTCGTTGTGGACGTCACCCACCTGCGGTTCATGGACAGCTCCGGCATCACAGTGTTCCTGACCGCGACACGTCGGGGATACCACGTCCGGCTGCGTCAGCCGAACGACTTCCTCCGGAGCGTCATCGCCGCCACCGGCCTGGCGGCGACGCTCCCCCCGGAGGATCCGTGAGCAGCGCGCACTATCCCGAGACTCCGGCGTCCGTCGGTGCTGCCCGCGCCTTCATCGCCCGCACCTTGGTCCACGTACCCGACGAGATCCGCGAACGCGCGCTGCTGCTGACCAGCGAGTTGGCGACCAACGCCATCAGGCACGCCCACAGTCCGTTCACCGTCACCGCCACGATGACTCCGGACGAGGTCCATATCGCGGTCTCTGACACCCGTGGTGGAGTGCCGGTCCCCCGACGCAGTGAAGCGACCGAGACCTCAGGTCGAGGCCTGATGATCGTCAACGCCTTCGCCGACCGCTGGGGGACCGACATCCGGCACGACTGCACCACGGTCTGGTTCGTGCTCGCCCTCGCGCCGCACCTCATGTAGCGGCGCGCCCCTCAGCGGAGCCGCTCAGGCGGTGAGCTGGCGGAGCTGGCCCGCACGGATCAGCTCGTCGATCGGCGTGGGACGGCCGAACAGGAAGCCCTGCGCCTCGTCGCAGCCGGTGGCGCTGATCAGGGCCAGCTGCTCGTCGGTCTCGATGCCCTCGGCGAGGACCGACATGCCGAAGGTCCGGCCCAGGGACAACACCGTCCGGACCAGCTCGACGGTCTGCTCCGGCGTGCCGGCGCCGGAGAAGAACGACCGGTCGATCTTGATCCGGTCGAACGGGAACGACCGCAGCGCGTCGAGCGACGAGTAGCCGACGCCGAAGTCGTCGAGCGCGATGCCGACGCCGAGCTCCTTGATCTCGTGCAGGGCCTGCAGCGCGCGTTCGCGGTCGGTGAAGACGGCCGTCTCGGTGAGCTCCAGCTCGAGCCGCTCCGGTGACAGACCGGAGTCGGCCAGCGCCTCCCGGACGGTCGTCACGAGGTTGGGCTGGGCGAGCTGCACCGCCGAGACGTTGACGGCGACACGGTACGGCGGCTCCCAGCGCACGGCCTCCCGGCAGGCGGTGCGCAGCACCCACTCCCCGACCTGCACGATCAACCCGGTCTCCTCGGCGAGCGGGATGAAGTCGGCCGGCGAGACGACGCCGAGCTGCGGATGCTGCCAGCGCACCAGCGCCTCGAAACCGCGGATCCCGCCGGTCGAGACGGACGTCTGCACCTGGTAGTGCAGGAACA
The DNA here is from genome assembly GCF_020715565.1 of Nocardioides sp. Kera G14. Taxonomy (NCBI): domain Bacteria; kingdom Bacillati; phylum Actinomycetota; class Actinomycetes; order Propionibacteriales; family Nocardioidaceae; genus Nocardioides; species Nocardioides sp. Kera G14. The sequence goes on from NZ_CP085839.1 coordinate 1,640,264, forward strand.
GTTCGTCCCGGGCGACAGCCTCACGAAGGTACGCGGAGAGGCCGCGGCGCAGACGGGTCCGCTCGTCCACCGCCACGTCGTAGAAGCACATCTGCTGGACTGCATCGTTCTTCGCGCGATACATCGCGAGGTCCGCGTTGGTGACCAGGTTCTCGGCGTCGGCGGCGTCCTCCGGGAAGATCGCAACTCCGAGGCTGGCGCGCGACACGATCACGTCGGGCGCGAGACCGACGAGGGGGCCGTTGAGCGCGTGGGCGAGACTGGCGAGGAAGTCGTCGAGCACCCGACGCTCCCCCAACGGGAAGAGCGCGACGAACTCGTCACCGCCGATCCGCGCGATGAAGCTGCCCTCGTGTGCGTCCGCAAGACGGTGCATCCGTTGGCCGAGCTCACGGAGTACGCCGTCGCCGACGCTGTGCCCGCGCGCGTCGTTGATCTCCTTGAAGTTGTCGACGTCGACCACGACCATCGCGAGCCGGGTGCCGCGCGTGCCGGCGTGCGCGATCTCGGCGGCGAGCCGCTCGTTGAAGCTCGCGCGGTTCGGCAGGCCGGTCAGGACGTCGTACATGGCGAGTCGCCGGAAGCGCTCCACCGCGGACGCTCGCGTGTGGTCGTCGATCAGGTAGCCGGCTGCGCCCGCGCCGATGGTCACGAACGAGAGCGTCGCGATCGCGACGGCAAGGACGTTGAGCGAGTTGGGCTGGACCTGGTCCATGCCCGGCATCGAACTGCTCATCCGCATCGCACCCATGCCCGTGAAATGGAGGCAGAGCACGCAGAGCGCGAAGAGGACCCACATCAGGTCCGCTCCCCTGCGCTGGGGCATCCGCCCGGCGTACGTCGCCAACGGAGCCAGCACCACGGCGAGGGCGACCGACAGGGCGACCAGGGGCGCGCTCCAGGCGATGTCGCCGTCGATTTCGAGCGCGGCCATGCCGAGGTAGTGCATCGACGCGACGGCGAGGCCGACGATGACTCCGCCGGCGACCGCCTGCCACCGACTGCCTGATCCTCGACCGGCGACCCAGAAGCCGATCGCGCTTCCGGCCACCGCCACGACCAGTGACGACGCCGTGCGCAGGTGGTCGAAGTCCACGACCATCCCGGCGTGGAAGCCGAGCATGGCGATGAAGTGGGTGCACCAGATCGTGACGCCGCTCGCGAGGGCCGTGAGGAAGAGCCACGCCTGTCGCTGGACGCCGTCGACCTCGGTCATGCGCCGGAAGAAGCGTGAGGTCGCCCAGGCGCCGGCGACGCAGAGGAGGGCCGAGAGGGCGAGGAGGGCAGGGTCGTGATGCCAGAGCTCGTGGGGGTGCGTCACTGCCGCAGACTAGGTGCGCACTGCGCGGATTACCCAGTTGTCACCAGCCCGTTCACGAGCCCGCGGTGGTCACCCGGTCCCGGATCACGCAGGTCTCAACGTGGTCGTTGACGAGCCCCATCGCCTGCATGAAGGCGTACGACGTCGTCGGACCGACGAAGCGCCAGCCGCGGCGCTTGAGGTCCTTGCTCATGGCCACCGACTCCGGCGAGGTCGCACGGACGACAGGGGGCGCCGGGTCGACGGCGTACGACCACACATAGTCGCTGATCGAGCCCTCGGCGTCGATCAGCTCGAGTGCGCGAGCGGCGTTGTTGATCGTCGCCTCGATCTTGCCGCGGTGGCGGATGATGCCGGCGTCGCCCAGCAGACGCTGGATGTCGGGCTCGCCGAAGGTGGCGACACGTTCCAGGTCCCACTGCTCGAAGGCGGCACGGAAGTTCTCCCGTTTACGCAGGATCGTGATCCACGACAGTCCGGACTGGAAGCCCTCGAGGCAGAGTTTCTCGAAGAGCCGTGTGTCGTCGTGGACGGGGAAACCCCACTCGGTGTCGTGGTACTCGAGGTAGTCAGGCGCGGAGCCGGCCCAGGCACAGCGCGACTCGCCGTCGGGAGCGAGGAAGGTCACGAGTGGTGACGGTACCTCCGCGGCACGTGCACGCGCCGGACGAGGACGCCGATCTTGTCGATCCGGTGCTCGGGGTTGCCGTAGCGGTCCGTCCAGTAGTTGCCGCGGGCGTGGTCCTCGGGCGTCGCGCAGGTGGAGATGGTGATGTAGGCCTGCGTCGGAGTGGCCCCCGGCTTCCCCGGGACGGCGGCACGTTGGGCCCGCAACGAGGCCGGCGAACGGAAGGAGACCCAGCGGGTCTTGACGATTTTGTAGATGTAGCGCCAGCCACCCATGTCGACGAAGACGCGGCTGCCCTTGTGGAGACTCGGCACACGACGGAAGACCCCGCCGTGAGAGACGCGGTGGCCGGTGACCTGGTAGTTGCCGATGCCACCCGGCCCCACGCCGCCCTGCGGTCCGTTCGGACTCGCCGCGATCCCCCGGTTCTGGATCTTCGTGCCGGGTCCGTCGTCGGTCTTCCCGGTGTAGGCGACGACCTTCAGGCGTCGGATGCCGAGGTGCGGAATGGTGAGGCGGGCGTTGTGCGGCCGTCCGTCACTCGCACTCGACGGCGAAGGAGAGGCAGCGGCGGAGGCGGACGGGGCGGTGCCGAGGTCGACGAGAGCGGCTCCCGGAAGGAGCCCGGCGGCCAGGGAGAGGGCAGCGATGCGGCGAATCATGTGCCGCCTGTACCCCGGCGCGCCGGTTTGTTGCAGCCGGTGTCTCAGATCTGCTTGAGCCGCGGCAGCACGTTCGTCGTGAACGTCTCCGCCCACGCCGCCGGGTCACCGTTCTTCTGCGGCGAGGTGGTGACCAGCGTGACGCCGAGCTTGGCGTACTCCTCCATCTCGGCGAGCCACTCGTCGGGCGACTCCACGGGGTCGAGCCCGCCACCGCCGCCGATGGTCTTCTCGATCGCGTCGTAGTCGCGGCCGAGCTTGTCGCAGTGCTCGCGCAGGACGTCGAGCTTGTGCTTGACACCCTCGACACCCTCGCGGGCGAAGAGGTGGGTGGCGTCGGCGTACTGCGCGACGAGGCGGAGGGTCTTCCGCTCTCCCCCGCCGCCGATCATGATCGGGAGCCGCCCGCGCGGCGGCTGCGGGAGGTTGATCGTCTCCTTGAGGTGGAAGTGCGTGCCGTCGTAGGCACCGTCGTCATCGGACCACATCTGGTTGACGATCTGCAGCGTCTCCTCGAGTCGCTCGAACCGCTCGGACGTCGAGGGGAACGGGACGCCGAGGCCCTCGTGCTCACGGTCGTACCAAGCAGCTCCGATGCCGAGCCACGCACGCCCGCGGGAGAGCACGTCGATGGTCGTGGCGATCTTCGCGAGCAGCCCCGGGTGGCGGTAGGTCACGCCGGTGACGAGCAGGCCGAGCTCGAGCTGCTCGGTGATGCCTGCGAGGTAGCCGAGCGTCGTGTAGCCCTCGAGCATCGGCTCGAACGGACCACCGGCCGGGATCATCTGGTAGTAGTGATCCATCACCGTGAAGAGCCGGAAACCGCCCTCGTCGGCGATCTTCGCGGTCTCGGTGAGGCGGTCGGTGAGGTTGGTCTCCCAGCCCTCGTGCGTGAAGGTGAAGTAGTGAAGTCCGGCATCCATGCTTCTACGATGCCACCCGTGCTGAAGCGTCTGCCTGCCGTCCTCGCCCTCCTCCTCGCCGCCTCCTCGTTGGTGGCGTGCGGCTCGGACTCCGGCAAGGCGTCCGACAGCGGAGCGGAGTGCCGCTACCCCTCCGACGGCAGCAGTACGTCGACCACGACTCCCCCCGCCACGCCGGTCTCCAGCGCCGACTCGACGGCGACCCTCCAGCTCAGTGTCGGCGCCGTGCCGATCACCCTCCACGGCGGCGCCGCACCGTGCACGGTCAACTCCTTCGTCGCCCTGGCCAAGGCCGGTTACTTCGACGGGACGCCCTGCCACCGCCTGACGACCGCAGGCATCCTCGTCCTCCAGTGCGGCGACCCGACGGGCTCCGGCCAGGGCGGTCCGGGCTACTCCTTCGACGACGAGCTCACAGCCGCCAAGGCGTTCGCGCCCGGCGAGACCTGGTCCGACGGCACCAAGACCGTCGTCTACCCGGCCGGCACGCTGGCGATGGCCAACGCGGGCGCGGACACCAACGGCTCGCAGTTCTTCCTCGTCTACGGAGACAGCTCACTGCCGCCGGCCTACACGGCCTTCGGCACCGTCGGAAGCGCCGGGCTGGCGGTCCTGCAGCAGGTCGCGAAGGACGGAACGGCCGACGGCAGCCAGGACGGTCCGCCGAAGGACGGCGTGAAGATCAGCTCAGTCAAGCTCTCCTGAGCGGTAGGTCACCGGCGCGCTGAGCGCGACGGTCCGACCGACCGTGCACAGCCGGTCCTGCGACTTCCGGATCGCCGACTCCAGCACCGCCCGCGCGGCGTCGCCGGCCTCCCCCTCCGGGAAGGTGATGTCGAAGGTGACGGTCACGCCGTCGAGGTGGTTGCCCTGCTCGTCGCGGAGCTTGGTGCCTTCCGAACGCGCCCGAAAGGTCTCGAAGGGCGCGCGCTTACCGGTGATGAAGTCGACGTCGAGTGCGCTGCATCCCGCGACCGCGGCGAGCAGCAGCTCGACGGGCGTGAAGTCCGGGTCGTCGCCATGGCCGAGAGCGACGATCCCGCCACGGGAGTTGGTCGCCTTGAAGCGGTGCTCGCCCATCTGGGTCAGTTCCACGGTGGTCATGTGGGACAGATTAGGGTCTGCGCATGAGTCTCACGGGTCAGAGCCAGAGCCTCCAGCGAGCCGAGGCGGAGGCCCGACGGGCACTGCTGTCGGTCGATGGGTACGACATCACCCTCGACCTGAGCATCGACGAGACGACGTACCGCTCGGTGACCACGATCCGGTTCACCAGCGGATCGGGCGAGACGTTCCTCGACCTCAAGCCCGTCGCGGTGCACGCGATGACGCTGGACGGCGCGCCCCTCCCCCTCGACTCCCTCGACCGGGGCCGGGTGCCGCTGAGCCTCTCCTCCGGCGCCCATGAGCTGACGGTCGAGGCCACCATGCGGTTCCGCAACGACGGCGAGGGCCTGCACCGCTCGATCGACCCGGCCGACGGCCGCGCGTACATCTACGGCATGTCCTTCATGGACGCGGCGCCCTCGATCTTCGCCTGCTTCGACCAGCCCGATCTGAAGGCGCCCTACACCTTCAACGTGACCGCGCCGGCGGACTGGATCGTGCGTGCCAATGCACCGGGGACCCACGTGGCACACGGGGTTTGGGAGTTCGAGCGGAGTGAGCCGCTGTCGACGTACTTCGTCACGCTCATCGCCGGGCCGTACCACCTCATCGAGGACGAGCATGACGGCATCCCGCTGGGCCTGCTCGCCCGCGCGAGCCTTGCCGACGCACTCGAGGAGCAGGCCGACGACATCCTCACCGTCACGAAGCAGAGCTTCGACGAGCTGCACCGGCTCTTCGGGATCCGCTACGCCTTCGGCAAGTACGACCAGGCGTTCGTGCCCGAGTTCAACGCCGGCGCGATGGAGAACCCCGGCCTGGTCACCTTCCGCGACCCGCTCATCTTCACCTCCCGCGCGACCCGTGGCGCCCTGATCCAACGGGCGACGACGATCGCCCACGAGATGGCGCACCAGTGGTTCGGCAACCTCGTCACTCCGCAGTGGTGGGACGACCTGTGGCTCAACGAGTCCTTCGCCGAGTACCTCGGCAACCGCGTCGCCGCCGATGCGACGCAGTACGACGACACCATGGTCGACCTCGCCTACGCGCGCCGTCAGTGGGGACTGGTCGCCGACCAGGCACCCTCGACCCACCCCGTCGCCGGCAACGGCGCCCTCGACGCCGTCGCGGCCCTGCAGGACTTCGACGGCATCTCCTACATCAAGGGCTCGGCCATCCTGCGCCAGCTCGCCGCGACCCACGGCGACGACGTCTTCTTCGCCGGTGCGCGCGACCACTTCGAGCGGCACCGGTTCGGCAACGCGACGCTGCACGACCTGCTCGACTCCTGGTCCCGTGCCGGTGCCGGAGACCTCTCCGGCTTCGCCGACGAGTGGCTGCTCAAGGCCGGCCCGGATGCCCTGACCTGGGATCGAGAGGCCGGCGTCGTGCGCCGCACTCCCCCGGCCGGTGTGCCCGCCGCACGCCCGCACGCGTTCCGCGTCGCCGTGGCTGCCGGTGGGTCGTGGTCGGACGACTCCCTCAACGTCGACAGTGACGAGACGGCGTACGCGCCTGACGCTGAGGCCGTGATCCTCGATCCGTACGACGACACCTGGGCCGTCACCCTCCCGGACCCGTCGACCGTTGCGGCGCTGCCCGCGCTGCTGCCGTCGGTCACCGACGCCCACCTGCGGGCGGGGATCTGGAACACGCTGCGCAACGGCTTCCACAACGCCGCGGTCGACCCGGCCCTCCTCGTCGACATCGCCGTCGCGTCGCTGCCCCTCGAGGACGCCGAGGACGGGCCGCGACGCACCCGCGCCTGGCTGCTCGGCAAGGTCGTGCCGCTCGCGCCGGCCGGCTCGCTGCGTCGCCTCCGCGACACCGCTGCCTCGGCACTCGAGCTCCAGGAGCCCGGCTCGGAACTGCAGCTCTCGGCCTTCCGCACCCTCCTGTCCACGACCGACTCGGCGGATGAGCTGCGGGGCTTCCTCAGCGGTGTCCCGGACGGCGTCGAGCTCGATCGTGCCGTGCGGTGGCGGATCCTCACGCGCCTGGCCGAGATGGGCGCCACCGAGCGTCAGGAGCTCCAGGCGGCGTTCGACGCCGACCCGACCGGCGATGCGCGCGTCTCGCTCACACGCGCGCTCTGCTCGCTGCCCGACGAGGAGGCGAAGGCCTGGGCCTGGTCGGTCTTCACCGGCGAGACGGACGTGTCCAACTACGAGATCGAGGCGGCCGGCGCCGGACTCTGGCGCGGCGGCCAGGAGCACCTCACCGCGCAGTACGTCGACGCCTACTTCGACACGCTGCCGAGGACCGCTTCGATCCGCAGCGGCTGGGTGCTGGCCGATGCCGCGTCGGCGTTCTTCCCGGCGACGTCGGTCGAGTCGACCACACTGGCGAGGGCCGAAGCGCTCATCAGCGACCCGGAGCTGGCCAGTCCCCTGCGACGACGGCTGACCGACCTGGCCGACGGCCTCCGCCGGCAGCTCGCCGTGACGTCCCGCTGGCCCCACTGATCGCCTCCTGATCGCCTCCGGACCGACCCGCCTCGGCGTGGGACGACGGTTCTGTCGGCCGCCGCTGCGAGACTTCGGCACATGGTGTTCCTTTACCTTCTGCTCGGTGTCGTGCTCGGGGCGGCACTCGGTGCTGCGGTCGTGACGCAGCGCCTGCGCACACAGCACGCGGCTGAGCTCGCCGCCGAGTTGGCCGGCGCCCGCGAGCAGACCGAAGCGGTGGTGCGCGAGGCCGTCGCGAAGGCCGGTGCGGACGCGGAGTCGCGGCTCGCCCACATGGAGTCGATGCTCCACGCGGAGCACGGGACGCTGCTGGCCCAGCTCCGCCAGCAGGAGGCCGAGCAGCGCGCCGAGACCGAGGCGGCGCTCGCCGCCGCGAAGGCCCGCGTCGCCTCGCTCGAGGAGGCCCTCGACGAGGCACGGCGTGCCCAGCGCGACCTCGCCGAGCAGCACCGGCGTCAGGCCGCCGAGCGCGAGGCCGCGGCGGGCCGCGAGAGCCAGGTCGTCAAGGTGATCGCACCCGTCGCCGCCCAGATCGAGAAGATGCAGCACCAGCTCCTCACGCTCGAGACCAAGACGGCCAAACAGCAGGGCGAGCTCGCTGAGCAGATCCGAGCCACCCAGGCCGGCGTCGCCGAGTCGCGTCGCGCCTCCACCGATCTCGCCAACGTGCTGCGCAACAACAACGCCGTCCGCGGCGCTTGGGGTGAGACCCAGCTGCGCAACCTCGTCGAGTCGGCCGGGCTGCTCAACCGCGTCGATTTCGAGCTGCAGCACTCGATGACCGCCGACTCCGGTGCTCGCCGGCCCGACATGGTGCTGAACCTGCCCGGCGGCAAGCAGATGGCGATCGACGCGAAGGTGCCCTACAACGACTTCATGGATGCTCAGCGCGAGGGCCTCGCGCCCGAGGCGCGCGAGCAGCACCTGCGCAACCACGCCGCCAAGGTGCGCGGCCACGTCGACACGCTGGCCGCGAAGGGCTACTGGACGGGACTCGCGGTCAGTCCGGAGTTCACGGTCGCCTTCATCCCGAACGACCAGATCCTCAACGCGGCCCTCGACATCGACCCCAGCCTGCTCGACCACTCGTTCAAGCAGAACGTCCTGCTCGCGACGCCGACCAACCTCTACTCCATGCTGAAGACGATCGCGTTCACCTGGAAGCAGGAGGCGCTCACCGAGGACGCGCTCGCACTCTTCACACTGGGCCAGGACCTCTACCGCCGGATCACGACGATGGCGAGCCACGTGGAGAAGCTCGGACGATCGCTGACCACGAGCGTCAAGGACTACAACAAGTTCGTCGGCTCCCTCGAGCGGCAGGTCCTCCCGGCCGCCCGCAAGATCAACGCCGTCGACGGCGCCTCCCTCATCCCCGCACCTCCGGAGATCGAGGAGCCCGTCCGCGCCCTCACCGCCGGTGACCTCACGGCCGAGCTGGCCACGCAGGAGGCCGACGAGGTCGACCTCTTCGCCGACCTCGCCCGTCCCGAGTTCCCGGACGGGATCGACCAGGTCGTCGACGCCGAGCTCGTGGAGCCCGACGCCGACGCTGTCTGATCAGTCCCGCCGACCGACACGCGTGCGGCCGCAAGGCGCCGACGCGAAGGCGACCTTCGAGCGAAGCGGGTCGTCGAGCGGCGTGCAACGCCGCGGACGCTCCGTGTCAGTCGGCGGCGAAGGCCTCGACGGGCGGGCAGGAGCAAACGAGATTGCGGTCGCCGTACGCGTTGTCGATGCGGGCGACGGGCGGCCAGTACTTGTCCGGGTTGATGCCGGTGGGAAAGACCGCGAGCTCACGGGAGTAGGCACGGTCCCACTCCCCGACCAGCGCCCGCGACGTGTGCGGCGCCCCGCGGAGCACAGAGGTCTCCGGAGTCCACTCCCCCGCAGCCACGCGGTCGATCTCGCCACGGATCGCGATCATCGCTTCGATGAAGCGGTCGAGCTCGCCGAGGTCCTCGGACTCCGTCGGCTCGACCATCAACGTGCCGGCCACCGGGAAGGACATCGTCGGGGCGTGGAACCCGTAGTCGATGAGGCGCTTGGCCACGTCGTCCACCGTCACGCCGGTCGCAGCCGTGAGGCCGCGAAGGTCGAGGATGCACTCGTGGGCGACGAGGCCGGAGTCGCCGCGGTAGAGCACCGGGAAGTACTCGCCGAGCCGCGCGGCGACGTAGTTGGCCGAGAGCACCGCCGAGGCCGTGGCGGCCGCGAGGCCCTCGGCGCCCATCAGCCGGACGTAGGCCCAGGAGATCGGCAGGATGCCCGCCGAGCCGTACGGCGCCGCCGAGATCGGCCCGATGCCGGACTGCTTCGACTCCTCGGGGTGGAATCCGTGTGACGGGAGGTAGGGGGCCAGGTGCGAGCGCACCGCGACCGGGCCGACGCCCGGACCGCCGCCACCGTGCGGGATGCAGAAGGTCTTGTGCAGGTTGAGATGGGAGACGTCGCCGCCGAACTGGCCGGGCTTGGCGTACCCCAGCAGGGCGTTGAAGTTGGCGCCGTCGATGTAGACCTGGCCGCCGTGGGAGTGGACGATCTCGCAGAGCTCGGTGATGCCCTCCTCGTAGACGCCGTGCGTCGAGGGGTAGGTGACCATGATCGCCGCGAGGTCAGCACTGTGCTCGTCGCACTTCGCGCGCAGGTCGTCGAGGTCGACGGTGCCGTCGTCGGCCGACTTCACCACGACGGCCCGCATCCCGGCCATGATCGCCGAGGCTGCGTTGGTGCCGTGGGCCGAGGACGGGAGCAGGCAGACATCGCGCTTCTCCTGGCCGTTGGCGCGATGGAAGCCGCGGATCGCGAGCAGTCCGGCGAGCTCGCCCTGGGAGCCGGCGTTCGGCTGGATGGAGACCTTGTCGTAGCCCGTCGCCTCGGCGAGCCAGCCCTCGAGCTCCTCGACCAGCTGCTGATAGCCGGTCGCATCCCCGGCGGGGACGAAGGGGTGCAGGTCGGCGAAGCCGGGCAGCGAGATCGGCTCCATCTCGGTGGTCGCGTTGAGCTTCATCGTGCAGGAACCCAACGGGATCATGCCGCGGTCGAGTGCATAGTCGCGGGCCGACAGCGTGCGCAGGTAGCGGAGCATCTGCGTCTCGGAGCGGTGCGCGTGGAAGACCTCGTGGGCGAGGAACTCCGACCGGCGGGCGAGTCCGGCCGGGATGGCCGAGGCGGCGGTCCGGTCGAGCTCGTCGATCCCCGCCTCGTCGAGTGAGACGCCGAAGGCGGCCAGCACCTCGATGACGGTCGTCCGCGTCGTGACCTCGGAGGTCGAGAGGGAGACGGTGTCGGCGTCGACCCCACGCAGGTGGTAGCCCTCGGCGCGTGCGGAGGCGACGATGTCGGTGGCGCGACCGGGTGCGCTCACCGTGAGGGTGTCGAAGAACGCCTCGTTGGCCAGCCCGAAGCCGGCCTGCTGGAGCGCGGACGCGAGCACGGCGGCGTACCGGTGGGCGCGGGTGGCGATGGAGGTGAGCCCGTCGGGACCGTGGTAGACGGCGTACATCGAGGCCCCGACGGCCAACAGCACCTGTGCGGTGCAGATGTTGGACGTGGCCTTCTCCCGGCGGATGTGCTGCTCACGGGTCTGGAGGGCGAGGCGGTACGCCGGCCTCCCCTCGGCATCGATCGAGACGCCGACCAGCCGCCCGGGCATGTGGCGCTCCAGGCCGGAGTGGACCGCCATGTACCCGGCGTGCGGGCCGCCGTAGAAGAGCGGGATGCCGAAGCGCTGCGCCGAGCCGACGACGACGTCGGCGCCGAGAGCTCCGGGCGCCTCGAGCAGCGTGAGCGCGAGCAGGTCGGCGGCCACGACGACGAGCGCGTCGCGCTCGTGCGCCGCCTCGATGATCGGGCGCGGGTCGAGGATGTGGCCGCTCGCGCCGGGGTACTGGAGGAGCACGCCGGCGATCTGGCCCTGGGGCAGTGGCTCGGAGAGATCAGCGACGATCACCTCGATGCCCATCGCCTCGGCACGCGTCTTCACGACGTCGATCGTCTGCGGCAGCGCATCGGCATCGACGACGAATGCGCCCATGCCCGCCTTGCGGTTGGCGCGTCGCACCAGCGTCATGGCCTCGGCGGCGGCGGTGCCCTCGTCGAGCAGCGACGAGTTGGCGACCGGCAGGCCGGTCAGGTCACCGATCATGGTCTGGAAGTTGATCAACGCCTCGAGGCGCCCCTGCGAGATCTCCGGCTGGTACGGCGTGTACGCGGTGTACCAGGACGGGTCCTCGAGCACGTTGCGCCGGATCACGGCCGGGGTGATCGTGGCGTGGTAGCCGAGGCCGATCAGCGACTCCCCCGGGTTGTTCTGCCCGGCGAGGGCGCGAGCCAGGTCCGCGACCTCGCGCTCGCTCATCGCGGAGGGAAGGTCGAGCCGCCCGTGGCTGCGGATACCCGCGGGAACCGCAGCGTCCATGAGCGCGTCCAGCGAGTCGAAGCCCAGGCGCTCGAGCATCGAGCGCTCCGCGGCGGCATCGAGACCGATGTGGCGACGTACGAAGGGAACCGCCGCGTCGAGCGAGGTCAGGGTGGGCTGGTCGGACACGGAGCGACTCCTGGGGGCAACGATCGGACGTGACGTCCTCCCCCTCTGTCACCGCGCCGATGCCGCTTCAGAGTCGCCGCGCCCGCACGGTCGTGGTGCCTGAGAGATTCCGGGGAGGAATTGCCCCTTCGGCGCCCGCCATCAGGAGGGACTCTCCCGCGCGGCCTTGGTAGCTGGCCGCAACGATACCGGAGGTCTAGCCGATCTTGCGCGCGGCACGGCGCGCGGCCAGCTCGTCGCCGGCGACACCGTCAGCCTCGGCAGCGTCATCAGCGGTGCGCTCGCTGGGCAGCGCCGAGAGTGTGCCCTCGATCTCGCGCCAGACGCCACCGATCGCGATGCCGAAGACACCCTGACCGCCCTGGAGCAGGTCGATGACCTCGTCATTGCTGGTGCACTCGTAGACCGAGGCCCCGTCGCTCATCAGCGTCACGCGGGTGAGGTCCTCGGTGCCGCGCTCACGCAGGTGCGTGACCGCCGTGCGGATCTGCTGCAGTGAGATGCCGGCGTCGAGAAGTCGCTTGATGATCTTGAGGATCAGGATGTCGCGGAAGGAGTAGAGCCGCTGGGTACCCGAGCCCGAGGCGCCACGCACGCTCGGCTCGATCAGACCGGTGCGGGCCCAGTAGTCCAGCTGGCGGTACGTGATGCCGGCGGCGTTGCAGGCCGTCGGGCCGCGGTAGCCCAGGTCGTCGGGCAGGGGCGACACGTCGTCGGTGAACAAGAGGCCCTGCTCGTCAGCCTGCTCGGCTGCGGCAAGCACCTCGGCGGTCGCGCCGATCTCCTGCTCGTGCTCGTTCACGTGCGTCCTCCGTGAGGTCTACTCCGTTGAGCGTAACTCCCAAGCTGGGGAAGTCCATGGAATTCGGATGCGAATCTCACGGCTGGAGTTACAACAGAGACAGTTCAACGTAGGACGCCGCAGAGCATCGGTCAAAGACCCGCCCGGCGTGTCGGAACTCTCAACCTCATCTTGAGGGTGAGACCACCGCTCATTCGGTCGAGAAGTCGTCCGGGGTGACCTGGTCGAGGAACTCGCGGAACTTCTCGACCTCCTCGGCGGCGTCGGCGTCCTCGCCGGGGACGATCACGCCGGCCTCCGCCAGGACCGAGTCGTCGCAGAGGATCCGCGCGCCCGTGCGCAGTGCGAGCGCGATCGAGTCCGACGGACGTGCGCTCACCTCCACGCCGTTGTCGAAGACGAGGGAGGCGTAGAAGACGCCATCACGCACCTCGGTGATCTGGACCTCGGTCAGTTCGGCGCCCAGCGCCTCGACCACGCCTTTGAGCAGGTCGTGGGTCAGCGGGCGGGGTGGGACCACGCCCTGCTGCGCGAACGCGATCGCCGTGGCCTCGACCGCGCCGATCCAGATCGTCAGATAGCGCTCCCCGTCGACCTCGCGCAGCAGGACCAGCGGCTGGTTGGAGGGGACCTCCACCCGCACGCCCATCACGTCGACTTCTCGCACGTCGTTCAGCCTACGTCGGCGGGATCAACCACGGAGCGAGGACTTGAGCAGGAGCCCGTGCAGCTGTGCGGCCAGGGCCGCCACCCCCGGCTCGACCTCGTCGGCGTCGCGGCGCCCACTCATCGCCTGGCGAACGAGGTCGGCCTCGCGGTCGGCGGCGTTGCGGAAGACGCGGAAGGCGGCGGCGTGGAAGCCGTAGTTCGACAACTGCTGCGCGGCCCGGACCAGGGCGAGGTCGTCGGTCGTGTAGTGACCGGAACGGGACGGCGAGACCACGCGCGCGTCCTCGAGTCCGGCGAGGAACTCCTCACTCACCTCGGCCACCTTGAGGACCTCCTTGCGGGAGAGCCGCAGGTTGTCGCGTCGCTCGAAGAGCTCCGCGGTCGGCAGGCCCTCGTCGCCCAGTGCGAAGTCGGGAACCGTCGGCGTCGTGGGCATGATCGCGGGCGGCTGCAGCCCGCGGTCGATCGCGTCGAGGTGCTCGGCGATGACCTTCTTCGGCAGGTGGTGGTCACGCTGCATCGTCAGGATGTAGCGGATCCGCTCGACGTCGGCGTCGGAGAACTTGCGGTACCCCGCCGGAGTCCGCTCGGGATTGATCAGCCCGTCGTCCTCGAGGAGACGGATCTTCGGGATGCTGATGCGTCCGGGGAACTCCGGGGCGAGGAGGTCGAGCACGCGCCCGATGTTGAACCTCTCCCCCGAATCACCCGCGTGGGCGTGGGCGGCGGTGGCCGCCATCAGCCTGCGTGGCCGGCGTAGAAGACGAGCCGGAACTTGCCGATCTGGACCTCGTCCCCGTCCTTGAGGGTGACGTGGTCGATCCGGTCGCGGTTGACGTAGGTGCCGTTGAGGCTGCCCGCGTCCTTCACGCCCCACGACTCACCGTCGCGCGCGAACTCCGCGTGACGCCGCGAGACCGTCACGTCGTCGAGGAAGATGTCGCTGTCGGGATGGCGGCCGGCCTGGACGGTCGGCTTGTCGAGGAGGAAGCGGCTTCCCGAGCCCGGCCCGCGCTGGACGAGGAGCAGGGCGGAGCCGGCCGGAAGTGCGTCCACGGCGGCCGCGTCGACCGGCGCAAGGAGCCGGTCGGAGGTCTCGGCACGGGCATCGGAGACCTGGATCGACGTGGTGGCGTCCACCGGCTCAGGCAGCCGCGCTCCGCACTGCGAGCAGAAGCGCGCACCGTCGGTGTACTCGGTGCCACAGGTCGCGCAGACCGGCATTGTGGACCCCTTCCCTGACCCTCAGGTTCACCCTGATGCTTGAACTACGAACCTACCAGCCCTCAGGCGTCGAGCGTGGCCTGATAGGCAGCAGCATCGAGAAGCTCGTCCACGTGGCCCGCGTCGGTGGGGACGAGCTCGAAGAGCCAGCCGGCGCCGTACGGGTCGGTGTTGACCTGCTCCGGGGCGGCGTCGAGGCCCTCGTTGACCGCCACGACCTCGCCGGCCAGCGGGGCGTAGACATCGCTGACCGACTTCGTCGACTCGAGCTCGCCGACCGCCGCACCGGCTGCGACGGTGGCTCCCACCTCGGGGAGTGAGACGTAGACGATGTCGCCGAGCGCGTCCTGGGCGTAGTCGGTGATGCCGATCCGGACGGAGCCCGCGGTCTCGCCGGGCGTCCGGACCCATTCGTGCTCGACGGTGTAGCGAAGGTCCGCGGGAGTCGTCATGGGACAGACCCTACTGGGGCCGCACGGAGGTGATGTCAAGAGAGGTCAGCTGGGTGTGGTGCACCTCGGCACCGTCCTCCTCGAACTCGTCCTCCGGGCCGCCGGGGAAGGTGAGGGCGCCGACGAGATTCGTCGGTTCGCCGATGGCCTCGACGACGTACGGCGGCTCGAGGGTCTTGCCGTCGACGACGAGCCCGTCGGTCGCCTGGTCGAAGGAGGACTGGGCCACCAGCCGGACCTTGTCGTTGATCTCGATCGCCTCCGCGCCCACCGAGCGCAGCTCCTGGACCAGGTCGAGGAAGCTGTCGACGCTGACCTCGCCCACCTCTTCGGTGATGGTCAGGCGGATCCCGGGGCCGGTGACGGGCACGGTGCCGGCGAGGATGCTGAGGGTCTGGACCTGGCCCTTGGCCTCGTCGAGGGCGGTCTGCCGCCGCGAGGTCGTGTCACGGAGGTCGTCGCGGGACTTCTCCAGGCGGGTGATCTCGGACTGCGCACGCTGGCTGGTGCCCGCGAGGCCGTTGAGCACGTCGATCAGGTCCTGCTCGCGGTACCCCGAGAACGAGCTGTCGGCGTCACTCGTGCGGACCTGGGTGACCGCGCCGAAGCCGAGGAGTGCGAGGAGGATCGCCGCGACGATCTGGGACCGTCGCGGTGCCCGGAGGGCGTGCAGCAGCCGGGCGCGACCGGTGCGGTGGGTGGGCTCAGGCATGGCACTCAGACATGGCACTCAGACATGGCACTCACGCATGGAAGATGTGGCGCCGGATGGCCGCGACGTTGGAGAAGATCCGGATGCCGAGCACGACGATGACGCCCGTCGAGAGCTGCCCGCCGACGCCGAGCTTGTCGCCCATGAAGACGATGCCGGCGGCGATGACGACGTTACTGAGGAAGGAGACGACGAACACCTTGTCGTCGAAGATGCCGTCGAGGAAGGCGCGCAGGCCACCGAAGACGGCGTCGAGCGCGGCAACGACCGCGATGGGCAGGTAGGGCTCGAGGCCGACCGGCACGTCGGGCCGGAAGATCAGCCCGAGCACGACCCCGGCCACGAGACCGAGGGCGGCGATCACTGGTTCTCCTGGGGGTCGGTCGACTTGGGCCGGCGGGACAACGGCTGGGCGTCGTGCACGACCAGCCGGGATTCTGCGGCAGCGGGAATGCGCAGACGGCTCACATTCTGCACGGTCAGGCCGAGTCCGACGCCACCGACCACGGCTTGGAAGGCGGCACCTGCGGTCGAGTCCTCGAGTCGGGCCCTGAGCGTGGCTGCGTTGCCGATCGCCTGGACGACGTACGGAGGCGAGAGGGACACCCCGTAGGACAGCTCGGCACCGTAGAAGCGGACGACGTCTGCGGAGTTGCGGAAGGCGCTCAGGGCGGTCAGACGCTGGCCGTTGACGTCGATGGCGGTGGCGCCACCGCGCCACAACGCCGTCGTCAGCAGCGCCAGGTCGTCGTCGCGGACGAGGCCGCCGGATCCCGCGTCCGGGTTGTACTTGACGGTGATGCGGACTCCGGCGCCGGTGGCCGGGGACCACCCTGCGGAGGCGGCCAGAGGGGCACGCCGCGCCTGCACCTGGGTCAGCTGGGTACCGAGTGCACGTAGCGCGGTGTCACCGGCGGCGATGGCGCTGCGGAGCTGTGCGATCCGCTCCTGCTGGTCTGCGACGACTTCCCGGCGCTGGTTGATCCGCGAGATCAGCTGCTCGCGACCGGCTGAGGTGACGTCGGCGTTGCGGGCGGTCTGGACCGCGGCCACCGCAAGCAGCAGTCCGAAGGCGATGATCGCCGCGCCGGTCGCAAGGTGGCGACTCCCCTCGTGGACGGGGCGGCTGCCCTCGGCGCGCTGGCGGGCGACCAGCTGATAGTCCTCGTCGAGCGACTGCTGGGTGATCAGTGCCAGGAGGGGGGTCGTGACCCGCACGGGCAGCTCGGTCACACCGCGCCCGCCCGGTCCCGACGGGGTGCGATCAACCGCTGCAGGTCGCGGGTGTGGCCGGCCAGGCTCGCCCACGACAGGCCGAGTCCCCACCACGCGGCGGCCCAGCCGAAGACCCGGGCCAGTACCGCTACGGCACCGTCTCCGGTGGCGGGGGCGATGAGTGCCAGGCCCACCAGGAGGAGGCCGCCGGCGACCGGCGCCACCGGGTCGTGCCGCACCGGCTCGTCGGTGCGCAGCCTGCGGAGTGCGATGACCCCGCCCATGGCGAGATCACGAGCGACGATGAGCGCGGTGAACCACCATGGGAGCCGGTCGGTCGCGCTCATGATCACGGCCGCGAGGATCAGCAGGACACGAAGGCCCACGAGCCAGCTCAACGATCGCGTCATGGCGTCAGCGTAGTGTCGCCGTGCGCTGCGTCGCGGATCTCACCCACGAGCTCCTCGATGACGTCCTCGAGGGTCGCGACGCCGAGCGTGCGGCCCTCGTGGTCGACGACGCGGGCCATGTGGGCGCCCCGTCGCTGGAGCGTCTCGAGGGCCTCGTGCAGCGAGTCGTCGGGGTGCACGGAGGCGAGCGGCCGGATCCACTTGGGGTCGATCGGACGGGCACGGCGTTCTGCGTCGGGCTCGAGCACGTCCTTGATGTGCAGGTAACCGACGAGGTCGCCGCCCTCGAGGACGGGAAAGCGACTGAAACCGGTCGCGCCGCAGCGTTCCTCGACCTCGGCGCCGGAGGCACCGCGCGGGACGGTCGTCAGCCGGTCGATCGGCAGCACGATCGCGCTCACGCTCTTCTCGGTGAAGCCGAGGGCGCCGGAGAGGCGGTCGTACTCGTCGGCCTCGAGCAGGCCCTCGCCATGGGACTCCTCGACCAGCACCGCCACCTGCTCGAGGGTGTACGTCGACTCCAACTCCTCCTTGCGCTCGATGCGCAGGAGCCGGAGCGTGAGCGACGCGATCGCGTCGAGCGCCACGATGAGCGGCCGGAGGACGCGGACGATCTGGAGCATCGCCGGGCCGAGGATGAGCACCGCACGCTCCGGCCCGGCGAGGGTGACGTTCTTCGGGACCATCTCGCCCAGCACCACGTGGAAGAAGGCCACCACCGCAAGGGCCACCACGAAGGAGATCGGGTGGAGCAGCCCGTGCGGTGCATGCACGGCGTCGAGCACGGGCTCCACGAGCTTGGAGACCGAGGGCTCTGCCACGGCACCCAGCAGGACCGAGCAGACCGTCACTCCGAGCTGGATGCCGGCGACCATGGACGAGATCTGCTCCATCGCCTGCAGCGTGAGCCTCGCCAGCGCGGAGCCCTCCTGGGCGAGCGGCTCGATCTGGCTGCGGCGCGAGGAGATCAGCGCGAACTCGGTGGCCACGAAGAAGGCGTTGCCGAGCAGGAGCAGGACGGTCAGGAGGAGACCCACGGGCGCGCTCATCGCTGCCCCTCCTCGCCGGACTCGTCGGACTCCTCGGCGACGGGGAGGCGCAGCGCGACCCGGTCGACGCGGAGGCCGTCCATGTGCTCGACCGTGAGGGTGGCCAGACGTTCGCGCGGCGTGTCGGGGTCGGAGCGGTCCGGGACCGCCACCTCGGCGACCTCACCCTTGACCGGGACCTTGCCGAGTATCCGCATGACCAGACCACCCACCGTGTCGTAGTCGTCGCCCTCGGGGAGTGCGACACCTGTGAGGTCCTCGACCTCGTCGGGACGGAGGAGGCCGCTCAACGACCAGGAGCCATCGCGACGCAGCCGGGCCTGGGCGCTGATCGAGTCGTGCTCGTCGGCGATGTCACCGACGATCTCCTCGATCACGTCCTCGAGGGTGACGATCCCGGCCTGGCCGCCGTACTCGTCGAGGACGACCGCCAGCTGGAAGCCCTCGCTGCGCAGCAGCGCGAGCAGCGGGTCGAGCCGGAGCGAGTCGGGCACGACGACCGGCTTCGCCATCAGGTGCTTGACCCGGACCGTCGAGCGCTCATGCACCGGCAGCGCCACCGCGTTCTTGACGTGGACGGTCCCGACGACGGTGTCGTGCTCGTCGAGCACCGGGAATCGCGAGTGCCCGGTGCGGCGCGTGAGGTCGATGATCGCCTCTGCCCGGTCACCCTCCTCGAGGCTGTGCGTCCGCATGCGCGGCGTCATGATCTCGCCTGCCGTGCGGGTGCCGAACTCCACGGCGCGCTCCATGAGCTCGGCCGCATCGGCGTCGAGGACACCCTCGTCGGCGCTCCGCTGGATCAGGCTCGCAAGCTCGGTGGAGCTGCGTGCCGATCGCAGCTCCTCCTGCGGTTCGACCCCCAGTCGACGTACGAGGGCGTTGGCGGAACCGTTGAGCAGGCGGATCGGCAGGACGTTGACGGCGGTGAAGATCCGCAGGAACCGCTGGGTCGCGGTCGCGGTGCGCAGCGGGAGCGAGAGGGCGATGTTCTTGGGCACGAGTTCGCCGAAGACCATCGTCAGGACGGTCGACACGACGAGGCCGAGGAGCACCGCGAGGGCCGGGTTGGGGATGAAGCCGGCGACGGCGGGTTCGGCCAAGAAGCCGATGCCGAGGTTGGTGAGCGTGATGCCCAGCTGCGCGCCCGAGAGGTGGGTCGAGAGGCGTGTGAGTGCGACCTTGACGCCGGCGGCGCCGCGATCGCCGGACGCCGCGCCAGCGTCGACCGCTCCGCGGTCCACGGTCACGAGTGCGAACTCGGCCGCCACGAAGATGCCGCACAGGGCGATCAGGGCCAGCGCGAGCAGGAGGAGCAGGACGTCGGTCATGGGTGGGGCCACTCTAGTGCCCGGCGCTCGACGCGCCCGCCGACCGGCTCAGTCGCGGATCGGGTCACACTCCGCGGTCGGGAGGCCCTGGCGTCGACGTACCTCCTCGAAAGCGGTCAGGTACTCGTCGTAGAGGGACTCCCCCTCGAGGCCGAGAACGGCCTCGTCGTCGGTCGTCCCCTGTGAGGTCCAGTTGTCCGACCCCAACCACGTCCACCAGGTACGCCGACCGTGATCGATCCACGTCGCCGCCATGTCCTTGGCGTGGGTGTAGGTGTGGTCGGCGAAGCAGGCCGACTGCAGCCGGACGCCGGCGGCCGCCATCGCTGGCTGGATGAGCGGGTCGACCCAGGGGCCGGTGAGCAGGGTGATCCGAGTTCCGGCGGCGGCCATGGTGGCGAGGCGTCTCGCGATCCATTCGCCGCGCGGTCCCCACATCGAGTACATCTCGATGGAGATCGTGGTGGACGGCCCTGTGGGGATGGCCGCGAGACGCTTCATCGCCGGATCGCGCCCGAGGGTCGGGTTGTCGAACGGCATGAAGTACGCCTCCCAGTCCGAACCCTGCATCTCCACGAGCGGCTCGACCGGCGTCCGTTGCGCATGCTGGGCGGCGAAGACGGTGCTGAAGGCGCTCCACAGCTCCGCGTCCCCGCTGATCTCCCACATGTGCGCGTAGGCATAGCGGTCCGAGCGCTCGGAGGTGTTGTAGGAGCCGGTGAGGATCACCCACTGCCGTCCACCCGATCTGCTGAACCGCCACGTCTTCTGGTGCGTGAGACCCGCATCACCGCGAGCGGCACCGACCGAGCGCTGGCCCCAACTGCCCTCCTCACCGTGGTGCTCGAGGAAGCTGATCAGGCCGTTGCCCGACTGCCGCGCGAGACCGTTGCCGGCGAGCAGGACGTGCACGCGCACGCCCCGACGTACGGCGTAGCTGAGCGCATCGGCCACACGCGAGCTGGCGATGAAGTAGGTGACGACGTCGATCTCCTCGCCCTCCGGAGTGCCGTCGATGAGTTCGACGAGGCGGTCGGAGATCCAATGCGGGGCCCGGATCGGATCGCTCGTCAGGAGCTCGACCGTCCGCTGCGGATGGTCCCGGCTGTCCGGGTCGTTCATCAGGTACGCGTGTGCGGGAGGTGTCGTCAGCATGCCGACCACGAGGGCCAGCCCGAGGATGCGGTGTGAGAATCGCATGGCGTCTGTGACGCTAGGGCTCACATTCCGCCGGTACGTGAGGCGCGTGGAACGCGTCGTACGACGTCAGGTGAACACTCCGACATGCGGGAGAGGGTCAGCGGGCGATCCGGACCGATCTGCTGGTCGCGCTCGCCGAGACCGCGCCGGCCGTGGCCGCGGTGATGCGCAGCGCGACCTTCTTGCCCTTGAGCGACTTCGTGACCCGGAGGCGCGCCTTGGTCGCGCCCCGGATGGCACGCCCGTTGGCGAGCCACTGGTAGCTGAGCGTCGCCCCCGCCGGGCGCGTGGCCAGGCCGCTGAGCGTCGAGCCGACCTTGCCCTTCCCCTTGATCCTCGGCGCCCCGACGACGAGGTGCGGCGAGACCGACCCGCCGGCGGACGGGATCGGCGACCCCGTGAGGAGCTTGGCCCGCAGGGCGGCGATGTCCGAGGCGGTGAAGCCGAGGCCCTTGGTGAAGTAGCCCTCGATGGTGCCGTACTCCTGCGCGACGCGGTCGAGTCCGGCCTGGAGGTACTCCGCGCGGACCTCCATCATCGGGGTGTAGATGGCCTTGGCGGCGTCGGCGGCCGCGGTGGCCGCGGCCTCGGTCGCACCCTGGGCGAGGTAGCCGTCGTGGGTCTGCTGCCAGACGTAGTTGAGGGTGGCGGTGCCGGTGGTCTTGAAGTAGTACTCGTTGCTGAGCAGGTAGTCCTTCATGACCGTGTCGGCGGGAACTCCCAGCAGCGTGAGCAGCGCGGCCGAGGCCCAGCCGGTGCGGTCCTTGCCGGCGGTGCAGTGGTAGAGGCTCGGCCCCGCTGCGCTCTGGATGCCGTGGAACAGGGTCTGGTACGACGTCACCGCGGACGGCGCGTCGACCATCATGATCTCCGCCTGCTTCATCAGCTCGACCGCATCAGCGGGCGAGGTCAGGTTCGACGTCGTGACGCTCGTCCCGTCACCGAGAACGTTGACCGACACCCGCGTGGCGCCTGCCGGGACGTAGTCGGGCTTACTGGTGACCTCCGCCGTGGTGCGGAAGTCGTAGACCGTCGTGAGACCGAGACCGTCCAATGCCGCCTTCGTCGCGCTGCTGAGGCTGGTGGACATCTCCTGGCCTCGCAGGACGACGCCCTCCTTGACCCACTGTCCGGTGACGGTGCGGTAGCCGCCCGCGTCACGGAGGTTGGGGTCTTCGGCGAGGTCGAGGCTGCGCGCGGTCAGCACGAGTGGGGCGCCGTACGACGGGACGAGCTTGATCCAGGGGCGGCTGGCGCTCGTGATCGTCACCGCGCCGGTGGCATGGCTGTCCGTCACCGTGGCTTGGGCCGGAAAGGTGTCAGGGGCACTGCCGACGTACACCTGCACCGAGGTGACACCTGCAGGGGCGGCCCAGGAGACCGTCCAGTCCGAGCCGCCGATCCTGGTGACGTCGGCGGCGGTGAAGGGAATGACTCCGGCGTTCGCGGCGCTCGTTGCGAAAGGCGCCGCGGCATCGGCGGGAGCAGCGAGCGGGGCCGCCAAGACGGCGGCTGTGGCGAGGGACGCGAGGAGTGCGCGCGTGCGCGGCGGGGAGATGATCACGCCGCGCGACTCTGGACCGGTCCGCCCTACGGCAGGTGAACGCCCGGCGCGGCCGGCTCGAACAATCTGGCAACGTCTGCCGTAAGTCAGCCCGCGGACTCGGCAGCAGCGCTCCCCACGAACTCCGCCAGGCGTGCCACCCGGAATTCTGCGTAGGCAGACAGGCGAAGCTCCTGGAGGCCGCCGACCGAGCGACTCGGGATCAGGTACATCCCGAGGTCGCCGTCGATGACGAAGAAGTGGTCGATCTCGTCCGGGTCGTACGTGAGGTTCGAACGTTCGGCTGTGGAGAGCCGCACGACCCACGAGCCGTCGACGGCGTACGTCGTCGTCTTGACCTGCACGCGAAGCAGCCGCTCTCCCACGCCGAGGAGAAGGTCATACCGCGCCGGCTCGAGCGGCCACGAGACCGCACATCCGCGGAGCGAGAACCACGCCGCAGCCAGCATCGGCCCCGAGCGCGACAGATGCGCCTTGTCCGCAACGAGGTCCAACGGTTCGGCACCGTCGGGAGCGACTCGGCCGAAGTGCTCCATCGGGAGGCCGAGTCGCAGCGCATGGCCCTTGATCGTCGACGTGCTGGAGCCGCCCGCGAGGCCGAGATGCGCGGCGACCTCCGACCAGTTGCCGCTCGATGCCACGGCCTCTCGGAGCTGAGCATCGGACCATCGACGCTGGCCGGTGAAGTGGTCGTAGTCCAGTCCCAGCTCATCGGCCGTCCGGCGTACCGACCGCATCTGGGCCGCGGAAGTGGCGGCCAGGCCGAGCTCCCGAAGAACGCCGCGCCACGACCGGGCAACTGCGACGGCAGCAGCGAGCTCGGAGTCCGTATAACGGCGAACGCGCGACATCTGCGGCATTCTACCGCTTGATGTCGCGCGTTTGCGCTCGGATTCCGGTCGGGCTGACAGGATTTGAACCTGCGGCCCCTAGACCCCCAGTCTAGTGCGCTACCAAACTGCGCCACAGCCCGCCGTTCAGACGCGTACGTCTGAGCGAGATGGAACATTAGCGCACCGTTTCCGAGCGCGCCGAATCGGGTCAGCGCCTGCGCTTCTCGCGCACGCGCTGCTCGAGGACGATCGGCGTGCCGACGAAGCCGAAGGTCTCCCGCAGGCGCCGCTCGATGAACCGCTCGTAGGAGGCGTCGAGCTTGCCGGAGGTGAAGAGCACGAAGGTAGGAGGGGCGGCCGAGACCTGGGTGCCGAAGAGGACCTTGGGCTGCTTGCCGCTGCGGACCGGGTGCGGGTGCTCGGCGACGAGACGGCCGAGGAACGTGTTGAGTGCACCGGTGCCGACGCGCGTCTCCCACCCCTCGAGTGCCTTGTCGAGGGCCGGGACGAGCCGGTCGATGTGCCAGCCGGTGCGCGCGGTGATGTTGATCCGCGGCGCCCACTGCACCTGCACCAGGTCGCGCTCGATCTCGCGCTCGATGAAGTGGCGGCGCTCCTCGTCGACGAGGTCCCACTTGTTGAAGGCGATGACGAGCGCACGACCGGCCTCGCGGACGGTCTGGAGGATGCGGACGTCCTGCTCGGCGAGCGGCTGGGAGGCGTCGAGGACGAGCACGGCCACCTCGGCGCGGTCGATGGCCGTGGTGGTGCGCAGCGAGGCGTAGTACTCGTGGCCGCTGGCCTCCTTGACTCGCTTGCGGATGCCGGCGGTATCGATGAAGCGCCAGGTGCGGCCGCCGAAGTCGATCAACTCGTCCACGGGGTCGACGGTCGTGCCGGCGACGTTGTCGACGACGACGCGCTCCTCCCGCGCGAGCTTGTTGAGCAGGGAGGACTTGCCGACGTTGGGCCGGCCGACGAGGGCGATCCGGCGTGGACCGCCGAGTGGGTTGCCCTCGAGGACCGGCGGCGGCTCGGGCAGGGCCTTGAGTACGGCGTCGAGCAGGTCACCCGTGCCACGACCGTGCATCGCGGAGATCGGCATCGGCTCACCCAGGCCGAGGTTCCACAGCAGCAGCGCCTCGGCCTCGCCACGCTCGTCGTCGACCTTGTTGGCCGCGAGCACGACCGGCTTGCCCGACTTGCGCAGCACGCGGACGACGCCCTCGTCGGCGTCCGTGATGCCGACCTTGGCATCGACGACGAAGAGGACGGCGTCGGCGAGCGAGATCGCGATCTCGGCCTGCTGCGCGATGCGTGCGGCCATGCCCTTGGCGTCGAGGTCCCAGCCGCCGGTGTCCACGACGGTGAAGGCGCGACCGTTCCACTCGGCGTCGTACGAGACGCGGTCGCGGGTCACGCCGGGGACGTCCTCGACGACGGCTTCACGTCGGCCGATGATCCGGTTGACGAGGCTGGACTTGCCGACGTTGGGCCGGCCGACGACGGCCAGCACTGGCACGGGGCCGCGGGGTACGTCCTCGCCGAAGTCACCGAAGTCGTTCAGGTCGGTGAAGTCGCCCTTGTAGTCGTCGCTCATCAGTCCTCCGGAACAGGCAGTGGCCCGGGCAGCGTGAGCCCGGTGGCGGCCATCGTGGCCGCGAGGTGGGCCAGCAGGTGCTTGTGCACGTGATCGGTGGCCTCACGGACATTCTCCCGCGTCCGGGGCCAATTCACCTGATCGAGGACGAGCGGCGCCCCGAAGACCATGTCGATCCGCGTGCCGCGGGGCGGCACCCAGTTGCTGCCCTTGCCCGGCGCGCGGGTCCCGAAGAAGAGCAGCGGCACGATCGGTGCACCGGTCACGAGGCCGAGGTAGGCGGCCCCGTTGTAGAAGGTCGTCAGCCCCCCGGCACCGCGCGTGCCCTCGGGGAAGATGCCCACGGCACGCCCCGCTTCGAGCGTCGCGAGGCTCGCGCGTACGGCAGCGCGGTCCGGATGGAAACGGTCCAGGCGGATCTGGCCGGTCTGCGTCAGGAACGCACCACCGACGCCGTGGAACATCTCCTCCTTGGTCAGCGCATGCACCGGCCGGGGCGACATGATCGCCATGAGCGGGCCGTCCATCACCCCGATGTGGTTGGCCGCCACGATCACCGGCCCGGTCGCGGGGAATCCGCCCGGCTCGACGTGGAGGTCCCAGTAGTGCCGCAGCAGCGACCGTGCCGACGGCCGCAGCGGCGAGTCGAGCAGATAGCGACGCGGAGGGCCCGCGACCCGTCCGCTCACGCCTGGCTGGTCAGCTCGACGGCGAGCTGGACGACCTGGTCGATCGCCTGCTCCAGCGTGATGTGGGTCGTGTCGAGGTGGACCGCGCCGTCGGCCTGCACCAGCGGGGCCGTCGTACGACCGGAGTCGATGACGTCGCGGGCCTCCAGCGACGCCTTGGTGGCTGCGATGCTGGCGTCGTCCGATGAGCCGACTTCGGCGGCGCGGCGCGTGGCACGGGCCGAGGGGTCGGCTGAGACGTAGAGCTTGAGGTCGGCCTCGGGCCAGACGACCGAGCCGATGTCGCGGCCCTCGACCACGATGCCGGGGCCGGTGAGCGCCTCGCGGATGATGCCGCGCTGCAGCTCGAGCAGGCGTGCACGTACGGCGGGCACGGCGCTGACGGGAGAGACCGAGCCGTTCACCTCGTCGGTCCGGATCTCACGCGAGACGTCGGTGCCGTCGAGCGTGATCGTCGGGCCGTTGGGATCGGTGCCCGACATGATGACGGGCTTGTCCGCAGCGGCCGCCACGGCGTCCGCGTCGTGTACGTCGACGTCGTTGCTGAGCATCCACCAGGTCATGGCCCGGAACTGTGCGCCGGTGTCGAGGTAGCGCAGGCCGAGGCGGTCGGCGACTCCCCGCGACGTGCTCGACTTGCCGGATCCGGACGTGCCGTCGACGGCGACAACGAGGGGCGTACTCACGGGCCGCAAGCCTAATGGTGCTAGCGGTGCGAGACCCAGCCGCGGGATTCCAGTGCGGGCAGGAGGTCGTCGGCAAGGGCGTCGTCGACGACGAGCTCGACCACACCGACCGGACGGCCGGGGTCGTGGTCGATCCGCACGTCCTCGATGTTGACGCCGATCTCGCCGGCGTCGGCGAAGAGCCGGGCGAGGCTGCCGGGCTCGTCGGGCACGGCGACGAAGAGTGAGCGCATCGCGCGGGCGGGACCACCGTGCTTGGCGGGGATCGCGCGGGTCCCGTCGTTGCCGGTCGCGAGGATGCTCTGGAGGGTGGCACGATCCCCCCGCGTGACGGCGGCGATGAGGGTGTCGAGCTGGTCGCGTACTTCGGTCAGCAGCTCAGTGACCGCGTCCGCGTTTCCACCGACGATCTGGCTGTAGAGCGCAGGGTCGCCGCCGGCGACCCGCGTGACATCACGGACACCCTGACCGGACAGCGCCAGGTGGCCGTCCGGTGCCTCGGCCAGACGGCCCGCGGTGAGTGCGGCCATCAGGTGCGGGACGTGGCTGATCCGGGCGACCGCCCGGTCATGCTCGGCGGGCGTCAGCTCGACCACCACTCCCCCGCAGAGCTCGGCGAGCTCACGGACGAGCGCGACGGCGGCCGGGTCCGAGCCGGCGTGCGGGGTGATCGCCCAAGGGCGACCGTCGAAGAGCGCGTCACTCGCGGCCAGCGGGCCGGAGCGCTCGTTGCCGGCCATCGGGTGACTGCCGACGTACCGGCCGGCGTCGGGGCGGGACGCGAGGGAGGCGAGCGGTGCCGCCTTGACGCTGCCCACATCGGTGACGACGGCGTCGCTGCCGTCGAGGGCGGAGGCGATCACGCCGCCCAGGTGGTCAGGGGGCACGGCCACGACGACGAGCTGCGGACGGTCGGCGGCGCTGCGGGCGCGGCCGGCCCCGAGGCCCGACGCCGTACGGACGTGGTCGGCGTCGACGTCGGTGAGGAGCACGTCGATCCCGGCACGGCGGCACGCGAGCGCGACCGACGTGCCGAGGAGCCCGACGCCGATGATCTCGACGGGCCCCACCAACCGGCTCATTGCGCCGAGGTCAGGTCGGGACGCAGCACGGTCGCGCCGTGGAGGTAGACGTGGGTGACGTCGGCCTTGCTCATGTCGGTCTCGACGTGCGCCATCAGTCGCACGGCTCGGGGCAGGCTGCCCTCGATCTCGAGCTCGCGCGCGCAGATCAGGGGTACGTCGGTCCACCCCAACGACCGCGCGGCGACGGCGGGAAAGGCCGAGTGCAGGTCGGCGGTCGCGGTGAAGAGGACCGAGACCACGTCGTCCTTGGTGAGCCCGTTGGCCTCCATCACGGCACTGAGCAGCTCGACGACGCGCTCATGCATGTGGGTCGACTCGTCGACATCGAGCTGGGTGGCACCACGGATCGCACGTACGGACACGGCGCTCACCTTAACGGGCGGCGGATCAGAGGGCGGCGCTGTCCAGCAGCGTGCCGAGCTCGTCCTGGGTGAGCTCGCGCATCTCCCCCGACTTCAGCCGGCCGAGCTTCACCGGACCGACCTGGATCCGGCTGAGCTGCGTCACGGGATGGCCGGTCTCGGCCAGGAGTCGGCGTACGACGTGCTTGCGACCGTCGTGGATGGTCAGCTCGACGATGGACTTGGCCGGGGTCGCCTCGATGATGCGGGCGCGGTGGACCTCGACCGGCCCGTCCTCGAGGACGACGCCCTCACGCAACTGCTTGATGATCCGCGGGAAGAGCTGACCTTCGACCTGTGCCACGTAGGTCTTCTCCACCTCGAAGGACGGGTGCGCGACCTTCTGTGCGAAGTCGCCGTCGTTGGTGAGCAGCAGGAGACCGGTGGTGTCGGTGTCGAGGCGGCCGACGTTGAAGAGCCGCTCCGGACGGACCCGGACGAACTCCTCGAGCGTGCGGGCGGCATGGGGGTCGCTCATCGTCGACGTCACTCCGCGCGGCTTGTGGAAGGCGAAGTAGACCTTGCCGCTCACCGGCGGGAGGCGCTTGCCAGCGACCCGGATCCTGTCCACGGCCGGGTCGATCTTGGTCCCGAGGCGGGTGACGACCTCGCCATTGACCTCGACCTCGCCGTCGAGCATCAGCTCCTCGCACTTCCGTCGGGACGCCACCCCCGACAGGGCTAGGAACTTCTGGAGGCGGATCAGGCCCTCGTCGTCCAGGGGCAGATCAGTCACCGGGAGCCTCCTCGGGCTGTGCGGGGCCGGCGGACATCTGGGCCAGCTCGTCCTCGAGGTCGTCCATCTCGGGCAGGTACGGCGCCAGCTCGGGCAGTTCGTCGAGGCTGGTGACCCCGATCCGCTCGAGGAAGTAGCTCGTGGTGCGGTAGAGGTGGGCGCCGGTCTCCTTGTCGGTGCCGGCCTCCTCGACCAGCCCGCGCGTGAGCAGCGTGCGCATCACGCCGTCGACGTTGACGCCTCGGATCGCGCTCACCCGGGCGCGGGACACGGGCTGGCGGTAGGCGACGACGGCGAGCGTCTCGAGCGCGGCCTGCGTGAGCCGCGCCTGCTGGCCCTCGAGCACGAAGCCCTCGACGACGTGGGCGAACTCGTCGCGGGTGTAGAACCGCCAGCCGCCCGCGACGTTGCGCAGGTCGAAGCCACGACCCTGGTCGGCGTACTCCTGCGAGAGGGCGGCGAGCGCGCCGGCGACCTCGTCGGCGGGATGGCCGACGGCCGTGGCGAGCGTGGCGACGTCGAGCGGCTGGTCGGCGACCATGAGCACCGCCTCGAGCGCGGGGCGAAGGTCGGCCAGCGGGATGGCGAGGGACTCCCCTTCCACCTGGTCAGTCATCGTTCTCCTCGTGGGTGGTCGGCTCGGGCAGTGGTGGGGCGCCGTCGAACTCGTCGATGACCACGGCGTCGAGGGCGACCTCAGCAGTCTCGTCGTCCCCGGTCCACCGGACGGTGAGCTCGCCGAGTGGGGACACCTGGTCGAACCCGACCACACCCTCCCGGAAGAGCTCGAGCAGGCTGAGGAACCTCGCGACGGTCGTGAGCGTGTCCGGCGAGTCGCCGACGAGCGCACGGAAGGTGAGCGTGCCCGAGCGGCGGAGCCGGTCCACGACGATGCCGGCCTGCTCGCGCACGCTCACGGCCGGAGCGTGGATGTGGTGGAGGGTCAGCTCGGGCGGACCGGGCTTGGGCGCGAGGGCCTTGGCCGCCAGCTCGGCGAACTGTTCGAGCCCGATGCCGATGAGCACCTCGGGCAGCAGGGTCGCGAAACGCTCCTCGAGCCCGACCGCCCGCGGGAACCTCCGGGACTCCGCGGCCAGGCGCTGGTCGAGCACCGTCGCCACCTGCTTGAAGGCCTTGTACTGCAGCAGTCGCGCGAAGAGTAGGTCCCGCGCCTCCAGCAGGGCGAGGTCCTCCTCGTCCTCCACGTCGCCACTGGGAAGGAGTCGCGCGGCCTTGAGGTCGAGCAGGGTGGCGGCCACGAGGAGGAAGGACGACGTCTTCTCCAGGTCCCACTGGGCCGGGTTGTCGGCCGAGCCGCCTGCCTTGACGTGGGCGATGAACTCGTCGGTGACCGTGGCGAGCGAGACCTCGGTGATGTCGAGCTTGTGCTTGGAGATCAGGCTGAGCAGCAGGTCGAACGGGCCCTCGAAGTTCGAGAGCCGGACCTCGAAGCCGTGCTCGGGGGTGGCCCCTGGCTCAGCAGCGTCGACAGTCACGTCAACGGTCACGACTCGCGCAGGCGCTTCACGAGGGCGCTCTTGTCGCCCTTCGCGGCGAGCTCGGCGAGGACGATCGACACGGCCTCGCGGACGAGCCTCCCGCGGTCGACGGCGATCCCCTGCGAGCGGCGCAGTCCGATCCGGGCCTGCTCGATCTCGAGCAGCTCGTCGTCGGTGATGTAGACGGTCATCTTCGCGTCGTGCTTGACCCGACCGGACGGCTTCCTGTCGTCGGGAGCAGCCTCCTCCGGGGCAGGAGGCGCGGCGGTCGGACGGAAGAGGTCATCGGCCTTCGGCATACTCACGCGACGTGCTGCCATCGGGCGAGCACCTCCTTGGCGAGCTGGCGGTAGGCGGTGGCACCGGTGGAGTCGGAGGCGAACTCGGTGATCGGCTCGCCGGCGACGGTCGCGTCGGAGAACTTCACGGTGCGACGGATGACGGTGTGGAAGACGGTGTCGCCCCACGCCTGGACGAGCGTCGCCATGACCTCGCGGCTGTGCAGGGTGCGGCCGTCGAACATGGTGCCGAGCAGTCCGTCGATGACCAGTTTGGGGTTGAGCCGCTTACGCACCCGTTCGATCGTGTCGGTGAGCAGCGCGACGCCTCGCAGCGCGAAGTACTCGGTCTCCAGCGGCACGATGACCGAGTCCGACGCGGTGAGGGCGTTGACCGTGAGGAGGCCGAGCGAGGGCTGGCAGTCGATCAGGATGACGTCGTACTCGGGCAGTGCCTCGGTGAGCTTGTCCTTGAGCACCTGCTCGCGCCCGACCTCGGTGACGAGCTGGATCTCCGCGCCGGCCAGGTCGATCACCGCGGGGAGGATGTCCATCCCGTCGATCGACGTGGGGCGGACGATGTCCTTCCAGGTCACGTCGGAGTCCATCAGCATGTCGTACGTCGACACCTCGATCTCGTTCGGATCGAGCCCCACGCCGACCGACAGCGAGCCCTGCGGGTCGAGGTCGACCAGGAGGACGCGGCGACCGAACTCGACGAGCGAGGCACCGAGGTTGATGGTCGTCGTGGTCTTGCCGACGCCGCCCTTCTGGTTGCACATGGCGACGACGCGGGCCGGGCCGTGACTGGTGAGCGGGGTCGGCTCCGGGATGTTCGGCATCGGCCGTCCGGTGGGACCAAGCTCGGTCAAGGCAGCACTCACTTCTCTTGTCTGGTGGGCGGGAGACCTCGGGCGAGACTAGAACCCCGAGGTGAACGAAGACTAGTCGAGACGGCGCATCGCCTCGACGGTGAGGACCGGCTCCCCGAGCTCGTCGGTCAGGTCCAGGTCGGCGACCGCGTCGATCACCCAGTCGTGGTGGCCCGCCGGGTCGGCGAGGGTCTGGCGGAAGCGCCGCAGCCGCTGTCCGTCCTCGACGACGTCCTCCCACGTCAGGAAGCGCGGGCCGCGAGCGTCGCCGTCGAGGATGACGTCGTCGTGGTCCTCGAAGTAGGCCTCGAGCGCCCGGTCCCAGTCGCGGTGGGTCATGACAGGCTCACGCGGAGGGTCGAAGCGCACGGCGTCGACGCCGTCGAGCTCGGCCAGGGCGGCGACCTTGTCGTAGGCGACGAGCTCGACCCGGCGCCACAGCGCGTTGCGCACCATGACGGCGAAGGCCGGCTGGGCACTGAGAGGACGGGGTGGCGGAGGTGGGGCGTGATGCGCGACGGCCTCGGGCGCGTGGGCGGGATCGGCCAACGCCTGCCACTCGTCGAGCAGTGAGGAGTCGACCTGGTGGATCGTCTCCCCCAGCCACTCCACCAGCTCGTCGAGCTGGTCGGAGTGGTGTGCCTGCGGGACGGTGTGGACGAGCGCCTTGTAGGCATCGGTCAGGTAGCGGAGCACCAGGCCCTCGGAGCGAGCGAGACCGAAGCGTGCGACGAAGTCGTTGAACCCCATCCCCTGCTCCCACATCATCCGCACGATCGACTTGGGCTCCAACGCGTCGTCGGGCAGCCAGGGATGCGGGGCACGGTAGAGCTCGAAGAGCGGCTCGAGGTGCTCGGCGAGCGGTCGCG
Organism: Nocardioides sp. Kera G14; assembly: GCF_020715565.1. Classification (NCBI taxonomy): domain Bacteria; kingdom Bacillati; phylum Actinomycetota; class Actinomycetes; order Propionibacteriales; family Nocardioidaceae; genus Nocardioides; species Nocardioides sp. Kera G14. Next base: position 1,672,101 of record NZ_CP085839.1, read on the forward strand.
GCCACGTCACCTGGTCGGCCAACGCCATCCGCTCCTCGTACTCCACGCCGTCGGCCTTGAGGTTGGCGATCAGCTCGCCCCGGGCCGCGTGCTGCTGCGCGAAGAGGATCTGCCGCGGCCCCTCCAGGGTCGCCTCGATCACGGACAGCACATCCAAGTGATACGTCGGGACCGCTGGATCCTCCGGGTCCAGCGTCTCCAGCACCTCCAGCGCGAAGTGGGACAACGGCTGGTTGAGCGCGAAGTCCGGCGGCAGCGCATCGGTGACGACGTAGCGACGCCCGAACTCGTCGAGCTCGTCGAGCCGCTGCACCACGCCGGAGGCCACCAGCGAGCGGGTCAGTCGGAGCGCGCGGCGGGCGAGGCGGAGCTGCGTCCGGCGTGGCTCATGGTTCTCCATGAGCAGCCGCCGCATCACGGCGAAGGCGTCCTCCTCCCGGGAGAGGACGTTGAGCAGCATGGCGTGGTCGACCTTCATCCGGCTGACCAGCGGCTCGGGCTCTCCCGCTACGAGCTTGTCGAAGGTCGCCTCGGTCCACACGACCGAGCCCTCGGGTGCCTTCTTGAGGTGCGCCTTCGAGCTGCGACCCCTCGCCCGCTGGGAATCGGTCAAGGCGGCGTTCTTCGCGGCCGCCTTCGCCTTGGCCTTCTTGTTCTCGATGACGTGCTCGGGTGCCTGCACCACGACCGAGCCGACGGTGTCGAAGCCCGCCCGGCCGGCACGTCCTGCGATCTGGAGGAACTCACGGGTCCGCAGTGTGCGCATCCGGCTGCCGTCGTACTTGGCGAGGGCGGTGAAGAGGACGGTACGGATCGGGACGTTGATGCCGACGCCGAGGGTGTCCGTGCCACAGACCACGCGGAGCAGACCCGCCTGTGCGAGCTGCTCGACCAGCCGGCGATAGCGCGGCAGCATGCCGGCGTGGTGGACGCCGATGCCCGCACGGAGCAGCTTCGAGAGGGTCTTCCCGAAGCCGGCACCGAAGTGCACCGGCACGAGGCGGGCCTTGAGCTCCGCGATCCGCTCGGCGGTCGCGCCGGCCGACACCCATGCGGCGCCGAGGAGCGACGTGGCATGTTCGACGGCGGCGGCCTGGGTGAAGTGGACGACGTAGACCGGCCCTTGGCCCGTCGTGACCAACTCCTCAAGCGTGTCTGCGAGCGGCTCGAGGGACCAGGAGAACGTCAGCGGCACCGGACGCTCAGCGTCGTCGACCAGTTGGACGTCGCGCCCGGTCCGCGCCGTCAGATCAGAAGCGATCGCCGACGTGTCGCCGAGGGTGGCGGACATGAGCAGGAACTGCGCCTGCGGCAGTTCGAGCAGCGGCACCTGCCACGCCCAGCCCCGATCGGGCTCGCCGTAGTAGTGGAACTCGTCCATCACGACGAGCCCCACATCGGCATGACGACCCTCGCGGAGGGCGAGGTTGGCCAGCACCTCCGCGGTGCAGCAGATGATCGGCGCGTCCGCGTTGACCGATGCGTCGCCGGTCAGCATGCCGACGTTGTCGGCTCCGAAGGTGTCGCAGAGGTCGAAGAACTTCTCACTGACAAGCGCCTTGATGGGCGCGGTGTAGAAGCTGACCCGATCGGTCGCGAGCGCAGCCGCGTGGGCCGCGATGGCGACGAGCGACTTCCCCGATCCGGTCGGCGTCGCGAGGATGACATGGTCACCAGAGAGGAGCGCCAGTGTGGCCTCCTCCTGGTGCGGGTAGAGACTCAGCCCGCGGGCGGAGGCGAAGGCGGTGACGGAGTCGAGCACGGCCTCGGGGCTGGCGCCCGCGGCGGGCCAGGCGTGCGTCATCAGCGTGCCCTCGGGTGCGCGGTCGCGAAGACCTCGCGGAGGTTGTCGACGGTGACCATCGTGTAGATCTGGGTCGTCGTCACCGACGCGTGACCGAGCAGCTCCTGGACGACGCGCACATCCGCGCCACCGTCGAGCAGGTGCGTGGCGAACGAGTGCCGCATGGTGTGCGGCGAGACGTCACGCGTGACGCCGGCACGTTCGGCCGTGCGGGTGAGGACCGTCCACGCGGACTGGCGCGAGAGCCGACCGCCGCGGGCGTTGAGGAAGAGCGCTCCCCCACTGCCCCGTCGATCCGTCGCGCCGGCGGCGAGCTCGGGTCGACCGCGTACGAGCCAGGCATCGAGCGCCGCGCTGGCGAAGGAGCCCAACGGCACCAGCCGCTCCTTGCCGCCCTTGCCGCGCAGCAGCACGGTGCCGTCGACGAGATCCAGGTCATCCACATCGAGACCGACGGCCTCGGAGATCCGGGCGCCGGTGCCGTAGAGGACCTCGAGCAGCGCCTTGTCCCGCAGTCCGAGCGTCGTCTCCACGTCCACCGCCCCGAGGATCGCCTCCACGTCGGAGAGCGGCAGCGCCTTCGGCAACCGCTTGGCCGGCCGCGGAGGACGTACGCCGGCGGCGGGGTCACTCGTCGCGAGGCCGTCGGCCAGCGCGAACTTGTGGAAGCCGCGCACCGCGACGATCATTCGCGCGGTCGAGGTGGTGCTGAGCGGCGGGTGATCGGCATCGCCCTCGCGCAGCCGCACCTGGTAGTCGGTGAGGGTCGACTCGGAGATCGTGTCGAGGTCATCGATGCCGGCCCCCGCGAGGAAGTCCAGGTAGCGGCCGACATCGCGGCGGTATGCCGCCAGCGTGTTCGCCGACAGGCCACGCTCGACCGTGAGGTGGTCCAGCCACACGCGGACCGCCTTGGACGGCACCATCAGACGCTCACACCACGCCGCGCCTGGACATCACGTTGTAGGCGAGGACACCCGTGATGAGCGCGCCGTCATTCACCCGCCCCGAGACGACGTCATCGAGGAGTTCGGTGAACTGCACCCACTCCGTCGTGAGGTCGGCCTCCTCGTGCAGCATCTCGAAGTCGCCGCGCGGCGCCGGCGAGAGCCCTCTCGCGAGGTAGATGTGGAAGCGCTCGTCAGTGAGCCCCGGTGAGGTGTTGTAGCTGACGAGGTGGTCCCAGCGCTCGGCGGCGTACTCCGCCTCCTCCTGCAGCTCCCGTTTCGCCGTGTCGAGCGGGTCCTCGCCCTCGTGGTCGATGACCCCGGCGGGGAGCTGGATCATCCGTTTGCCGACGGCGTGGCGGTACTGCGAGATCACGAGCACCCGGTGCTCATCGTCAACCGCCAGCACCATCGCGGCGCCGGGGTGGGTGACGATCAGGCGCTCGAACGGGTCGCCGCCCTCGGGCCGGGTGATCTCGTCCTTGCGTACGCCGACGACCCAGTCGTCCTTATGGATCGTGGTGGTGCCGAGCACCGGCCAGGACTCGTCGCGATCGCTGACCATCAGGCGACCGGAGCCTCAAGCGGCTCGTCGGCCTCCGGCTCACGGTAGAGACTCGGGTCGTCGATGAGGCGCTGCTCCTTCTGTCGGGCGATCGCGGCCCCCACCAATCCCTTGAAGAGCGGGTGCGGGCGGGTCGGGCGCGACTTGAGCTCCGGATGGGCCTGGGTCGAGACGTAATAGGGGTGCACCTGCCGGGGCAGCTCGACGAACTCGACGAGGTTGTTGTCCGGGCTGGTGCCTGAGAAGACCAGGCCGGCCTCCTCGAGCTGGTTACGGTAGGAGTTGTTGACCTCGTAGCGATGACGGTGCCGCTCCTGGATCAGCGCCTCGCCGTCGTACGTCGCACGCACGACGCTGCCCTCCTTGAGCGCGGCCGGGTAGGCGCCGAGGCGCATCGTGCCGCCGAGGTCACCCGCACCCTCGACGAAGGCGAGCTGCTCGGCGATCGTCGCGATGACCGGCTCGGGCGTCTCCGGGTCGAACTCCGTCGAACCGGCCTTCTCCAGGCCGAGGACCTCACGGGAGTACTCGATCACCATGCACTGCAGCCCGAGGCAGATGCCGAGCGTCGGGATGCCGTGGGTGCGGGCGTAGGTCAACGCGCCGAGCTTGCCCTCGAGGCCGCGGACGCCGAAGCCACCGGGCACCAGGACCGCGTCGACGTCACCGAGGTTCTTGGCAGCACCGGCGGGCGTCGCGCACTCGTCGGACGGGATCCAGCGGATGTTGACCTTCGCCTCGTGGGCGAACCCGCCGGCCTTGAGCGCCTCAGCCACCGACAGGTAGGCGTCGGGCAGGTCGATGTACTTGCCGACCAGGGCGACGTCGACCTCCTCCTTGGGGTGGTGGACCTTGCGGAGCAGGTCATCCCACACCGACCAGTCGACGTCACGGAAGGGGAGGCCGAGCTTGCGGACGACGTACGCGTCCAGGCCCTCGCGGTGCAGGACCTTCGGGATGTCGTAGATGCTCGGCGCGTCGGCGGCGGTGACGACGGCCTCGTCGTCGACGTCGCACATGAGCGCGATCTTCGACTTGATCGACTGGGGCAGCTCGCGGTCGGCCCGGCACACGATCGCGTCGGGCTGGATGCCGATCTGCCGCAGCGCCATCACCGAGTGCTGCGTGGGCTTGGTCTTGAGCTCCTTGGACGGGCCGATGTACGGCACGAGGGAGACGTGGACGAAGAAGACGTTGTCGCGGCCGAGCTTCTGGCGGACCTGGCGCGCCGACTCGAGGAACGGCAGCGACTCGATGTCGCCGACAGTGCCGCCGATCTCGGTGATGCAGACGTCGATGTCGGGGCCGTGCATGGCGAGGATCCGGTCGCTGATCTCGTTGGTGATGTGCGGGATCACCTGCACCGTCTCGCCGAGGTAGTCGCCGCGGCGCTCCTTGGCGATCACGTTGGAGTAGACCTGACCGGTCGTCACGTTGGCATGCCCGACGAGGTCGACGTCGAGGAAGCGCTCGTAGTGGCCGATGTCCAGGTCGGTCTCGGCGCCGTCGTTGGTGACGAACACCTCACCGTGCTGGAACGGGTTCATTGTCCCGGGGTCGACGTTGAGGTACGGGTCGAGCTTCTGCATCGTCACGCGGAGACCGCGCGAGCGGAGGAGCCGGCCGAGACTGGACGCCGTCAGGCCCTTCCCGAGGGAGGAGGCGACGCCTCCGGTGACGAATACGTGCTTCGTGTTGGGCGCCGACCTCATGGACCTCGATCCTATCCCAGAGGGGCCGGACCGTCCGAACCGGACGCGCCGAATGCCCCACCAGGACTGGTGATCTGACGTGCCAGCAGCAGCGTCGTGGCGACAGCGCCGCCCGCCGTCTCGTTGCCGTCGAAGGTGCCCACGGCGAGCTTGGCGTCGCGGACCGCGGCGACGTCACCGTCGTTGGTGTCGCCACTGACCACGAGCCCATGGGCCTGCCCGGCCAGGCCGGTGATCAGGCCGGTGAGGATGGCGTCCTCGACGTTCGTCCCCGTGAGCACGACGGTCAGCGTGCCGAGGTTGCCGGCCGGCTCGGCGGCGACGAGGTCACCGGTCGTGAGGCTGGAGCGGATCGTCACCGCCCCCGGGCCCGGGGCGGCCGGAGCGGCCGTGGTGGTGAGGGCCGAGCCCAGCAGCGCCCCCATCCGCGGGTACGTCGTCAGCGACTGCACCGCCGGCCCGCCGACCTGATCGACCAACTGGCTGCCGAGCGAGTCGACCAGCTGCTTGGAGTCGACGGCGGTCATCCCCTCGGTCAGCGCGGTCGTGCTGGCCACCGCGCCACCGGCGGCGGTGATGTCGGCCGTCAAGGCCTTGACGGCCGAGCCGCTGGCGCCGGGGAGCGTGACGATCGCGACGCTCTGACCGGTGAGCTTTCCGGCCAGCGCCGTGCGGGCCAAGCCGGTGATGACCGCAGCGTCGACCGGGTCGGACACCGAGTCGGTCGTGCCCGTCGCCGCATCGGAGGCTGTCGGGTGGTCCGAGGCGGGGTCGTCGATCCTGTCGCCCAACGGCCCGGCACCCAGGCCGATGCCGACCGCCAGGGCCAGGAACAGCGCGACCAGTCCGAGGAGTAGCCGCATCAGAACCACCCCTGCACGGTGTCGAGCCAGGCCTGACCGATGGGCGTCGCAGCCGTCGCGATGGCGACCGCTCCCAGACCGGTCACCAGGGCGACGGCGACATGCCACGGTCGGATCCGACCGGTGTGGAGGAGGGCGACCGAGGCCGCGTCGACGTACCGCTCCCCCGCGACGAGGCGCGCGAGGAACGAGCCCGCGAGGCCGGGGCGCTGCTGGTCGAGGAAGTCGGCGAGCGTCGCCGGCAGGCCCGCGCCGACGATCAACCGAGCATCGCCTGCGTGGGCCAGCAGGAGGGCGACGTCGTCGCCGCCCGCGTGCGTGCTCACGACGTGGGGCGAGACGCCCACGCGCGCCAGCGATTCAAAGGACTCCGAGGGAGTATCCGGTCGCGTGACGAAGACGACGTCGCGCGCGGCGCGCAGCACCTTGGTCGCGGGCAGCCGCGTGGTCTGCGACAGGACGATCACGTCGGGCTCGATGCGGTGCGCGCGCAGGCGGTCGGAAGCACCGTCGACCGCGATGACCGCAGCCCGCTCCTGGCGGATGAAGGAGCGCAGATGCACCATCTCGGCCGGATGTGCCTGCCCGACCACGACCACCGGCCGCCCTGCCGTCCGGGTGGAGAGCCGCGGCAGACCGTCGCGCTCGAGCAGGACGTCGAGATCCCGGCGTACCAGCTCGGCGGCGTTGTGGGTGAACGTCTCCAGGTGGACGGCCAGTCCCTGCTGGGCCCGTGACATCGCGGCCCGGACGTCGTCGGCGTCGACCTCACGCCCGGCGACGACCATCTGCTCACCGAGGCTGATCCGGCCGCCCTCGACGTGGATCAGCTCGGGGTTGTCCGCCAGCCGGGCGTACGCCGACTGGCCGATGCCCTCCACGAGCGGGATGCCCGCCTCGGCCAGCACGAGTGGCCCGAGGTTGGCGTAGCGCCCGGAGATCATCGGCTGCGCGTTGACCACGCAGACGACTCCGGCTCGGACGAGCGCCTCGGCCGTGGGACGGTCGAGATCACAGTGGTCGATGACGGCGATGTCGCCCTCGCTCAGTCGAGGCAGGAGCGCCCTCGTGGGGCGCCCGACACGAGCGGGACCGGTCACGCCGAGTGGGGTGGCGGCAGGCCGGGAAGAGATCTTCATAACCACCTCATGCTCGCATCCGAGCATGGGCGACCGGGTCAGCGACTCGCGTCGCGGGCCACCTCGAGCAACTCACGGGCGTGCGCCAGTGCAGTGTCGGACTCGCTCATGCCGGCGAGCATGCGGGAGAGCTCACGCTCGCGGCCGGCGTCGTCCAACACGGTCAGTCCCGAGCTCGTGATGGTGCCATCGCTGGACTTCTGCACGACGACATGGCGGTCCGCATAGGCCGCCACCTGGGGCAGGTGCGTGACGACCAGCACCTGTGCCGAGCGCGCCAGCTGCGCGAGTCGACGACCGACCTCGACCGCGGCGGCGCCACCCACGCCGGCGTCGACCTCGTCGAAGACGAAGGTCGGCACGGGGCTGGTCCCGGCAAGCGCCACCTCGAGCGCGAGCATCACCCGGGAGAGCTCACCTCCCGATGCGCCCTTGTTGAGCGGACGCGGTTCGCTGCCGGTGTTGGCGGCAAGGAGGAGCTCGACCTCGTCGACACCGCCGGAACCGAACCGCAGGTGTCGACCGCCGACCTCGAGCGGAACCCGTCCGGACTGCGGGTCGGCCTCGGTCTGGGTGACGGCAACGGTGAGACGGGCGTGTGGCATCGCGAGGTGGCCGAGCTCCTCGGTCACCTGGGCGGCGAGCCGGATCGCGGCCTCGCTGCGGCGGGCGCTGAGGTCGGCGGCCAGGCTTCCGAGCCGGGTGCGGAGCTCGGCGCGCTCGGCGCGGAGCTCCTCGATCCTGCCGTCGGTGCCGTCGAGCTCGAGCAGCCGCTCCGAGGACGTCACGGCCCAGCTGAGCACGTCGTCGATCGTCTCCCCGTACTTCCGGGTGAGGGCCGTGAGCGCCGCGCGTCGCTCGGAGACGGCCGCGAGCCGTGCCGGATCGGTCTCGATCCGGGCAGCGTAGGAGGCGACATCGGCGGCGAGATCGGAGAGCAGGTAGGTGAGCTCGGAGAGCCGGTCGGCCAGGCTCGCGGCTTCGGGGTCATGGGCGCGCACGGCCTCGAGCGCCGTGCGGGCGGCACTCACGGTGGCCAGGGCGTCGGGGTGGCTGTCCTCGCTCGACAGTGCCTCCCGTGCCGTTTCGGCGGCGGTGCGCAGGGTGTCAGCGAAGCCGAGGCGGGTCTCCTCGGCCGCGAGCTGGGCGTCCTCCCCGGGCTCAGGGGCGACGGCCTCGACCTCGCCGACCCCGAAGCGGAGCAGGTCCGCCTCGCGGGCGCGTTCCCGCGCAGAGGCGGTCACCGCGGCAAGCTCACGCTCCACGTCGGCGAGCTGGCGGTAGGTGTCGGCGTACGTCTGGAGGACGGTCGCCAGCTCCGGCCCGCCGAATCGGTCGAGGGCGTCGCGCTGCGCACGGCCCTGGAGCAACCGGTGCTGGTCGGACTGACCGTGTACGGCGACCAGTGGCTCGGCCACCGATCCGAGCGTCGTGATCGGGACCGACGCGCCGCCCACGAACGCACGCGAGCGACCCTCGGTCGCGACCGTGCGGGCGAGCAGGACCGCGTCGTCCTCCACCTCGCCACCGGCCTCCACGACGGCCTCGGCGACGGAGGGAAGTGCGCTGGTGCGGACGAGGCCCTCGACGCGGGCGCTGCGACTGCCGGTGCGCACCGCGCCCGCATCGGCCCGGCCACCGAGCAGCAGACCGAGCGCGGTGACGATCATCGTCTTGCCGGCGCCGGTCTCACCGGTGATCACGGTCAGGCCGGGACCGAGCTCCAGGACCGAGGAGTCGATGACGCCCAGCGAGGTGATCCGGAGCTCCTCAAGCATTCCGGCTCCCGCGCCACCCGTCGACGGGCAGTTGGAACTTCGCGACGAGACGGTCGGTGAACGGCGCCTCGTGAAGACGGACGAGCCGCACGGGGTGCTCACCGCGACGCACCTCGATCCGGGCGCCCGGGGCGAGGTCGACCGCGCGTCGGCCGTCGCACCACAGCACGCCCGCACCGTTGTTGCTGCGGATGACCTCGACCGCAAGGGTCGACGTAGGCGAGACGACGAGCGGCCGCGCGAAGAGGGCGTGGGCGCTCAGCGGCACCATCAGGAGGGCCTCGACCGAGGGCCACACGATCGGGCCGCCGGCGGAGAAGTTGTAGGCGGTGGAACCGGTCGGCGTGGCACAGACGACGCCATCGCAACCGAACCGGGTCAGGGGACGGTCGTCGACCTCGACGATGACCTCGAGCATCCGCTCGCGGGCGGCCTTCTCCACGCTGGCCTCGTTGACCGCGAAGGTCCGGAAGACCTCAACGCCGTCGTTGCTCACCGTCACGTCCAGGGTGAGGCGGTCCTCGATGGCGTACTTCCGGTGGACGATCGCGTCCAGCACGGTCTCGACGTGCTCGACCTCGGCCTCGGCGAGGAACCCGACGTGACCGAGGTTCACCCCGAGGACGGGCGTTTCGCTGCCATGGGTGATCTCGGCCGCGCGAAGGATCGATCCATCGCCCCCGATCACCAGCACGAGCTCACAGTCCTCGGCGGAGTCACTGAGCTCGATGCCCGGCAGGAAGGAGTCGCGCCCGACGCCGAGGTCGTCGGCCTCGACGGAGGCCATTCTCACGATGATGCCGTGGGTCTCGAGCGCCTTCGTGAACTGGAGGGCGACCTCACGCGCCTCGGGCCGACCGGTGTGGGTCAGCACGAGCACGCGGCGCACCACGTCCGCGGGAGTGCTCATGGCTCCAGCCTCTCATCAGTCGGGGACAGATCCGCCAGTCCGACCTTGTCGTGGACGGCCTGGCTGATGGTCCCGTCGTCGACCGTGGCCTCACCACGGCGGAGCCACAGGAAGAACTCGACGTTGCCCGAAGGCCCCGGAAGCGGGCTGGTCGTGATGGCGCGAGCGCCCCAACCCCTGCGGGCGGCGGCATGCGCCACGGCGAGCACCGCCTCGGCACGGAGCGTTGAGTCACGGACGACCCCGCCCTTGCCCACCCGATCCTTGCCCACCTCGAACTGGGGCTTCACCATGAGTGAGAGGTCGCCGTCGGGCTGGGTCACGCCGAGCAGCGCGTCGAGCACGAGCTCGAGGGAGATGAAGGAGAGATCGCCGACGACGAGGTCGACCTGACCCCCCATCGACTCCGGTGTGATCTCGCGGATGTTGGTGCGGTCGTGGATCACGACCCGCGGGTCGGACTGGAGCTTCCACGCCAACTGTCCGTAGCCGACATCGACGGCCAGCACCTCCGCAGCACCGTGCTGGAGGAGCACCTCGGTGAAGCCACCGGTGGAGGCGCCCGCGTCGAGCGCACGGCGCCCCTCGACCTGGAGCCCCAGCGGCATGAAGGCGTTGAGCGCTCCGACGAGCTTGTGCGCGCCGCGCGAGACGTAATCAGGGCTGAGCGGATCCTCGCGGACCACGATCGCGAGGTCGGTGGTCACTCCGGTCGCCGGCTTGGAGGCCACCGCTCCGGAGACTGTCACCCGTCCAGCGGCGATCAGCTCGGACGCATGTTCACGGGAGCGGGCCAGCTTGCGACGGACGAGCTCGGCGTCCAGTCGCAGCCGGCGTGGGGCACGGCCGGCGGACATGGTCAGTCGGACTCGGGCTGGTCGTCGAGCTGGCTGTCCGGTGCGTCCAGCGCCCGCCGAAGCTGCTCGTGGGCCCGCTCGAAGACTCCGACCTGGTCCTCGAGTGGCAGGCCGGTGGCGGCGTCGACGGACTCGAGGATCGAGTCCACGAGCGACACACCGGTGTGCACGGGCTCCGTCACGGCGTCGAGGGTCGGTTCGGACATGGGAGAAGGCTACCGACCCGGAGCCCTCAGCCCGCTCACGTCGACGGGCGTGCCGGTACGGTCGAGTCGGTCCCAGGCCACAGCCGCGACGACGCGCCACCAGTCCGAGCTGTCACCGGCCCCGTCCACGGCCACCGTGCCGTCGGGGGCGATACGGGCCCTCCAGCCGCCGGAGGTCACGCTCTCCCCGTCCAGGTGTACGACCGGGTGCGGCTCGAGCAGGCCCGCGAGGTCGCTCGAGATGTACGTCGGCCGCTCCCCCGGCACCGCGGCGACGAGCTCCTCGAGGCCGGTCACACCCGTCATGACGAGGAGTGTGTCCACACCGGCGTTGTGGCCGCCCAAGATGTCGGTGTCGAGCCGATCGCCGACCATCAGCGGTCTCTCACCGCCGACGCGTCGGATCGTCTCGTCGAGCAGAGGACGGTCGGGCTTGCCCGCCACCTCCGGCTCGACGCCGCTGAAGCGGCGCAGCATGTCGACGATGACACCGTTGCCCGGTGCCGTGCCGTACGCGGTCGGGATGCTCATGTCGGTGTTGGTCGCCACCCACCACAGGCCCTCGCGGATGCGGACCGCGGCGCGCATGACGTCCTTCCAGAGGACATCGGGGCCGTATCCGTCGACAAGCGCTTGGGCGGAGTCGTCATCGACCGGGACTGCGACGAGGCCCTCGGCCCGCAGCGCCTCGAAGAGCCCTTCAGCACCGAGAGCCGCGACGGGCGTTCCGGTGCCGAGGCGCTCGACCAGTACCCGCGCGGCGGCCTGGGCGGACGTCACCACGTCTCCGGCCTCAGCCGTGATGCCGAGCTCCCGGAGGTGGTCCGCCACCGCGTCCGGAGTGCGGGCCGCGTTGTTCGTGATGAACGCGAGCTTCGTCTCAGCAGCTCGTGCGGCAGCCAGGTGGTCCGGCGCGCCGGGCACCGCCGCGCCGCTGATGTAGACGACGCCGTCGAGATCCAGCATGACCAGGTCGTACAGCTCCGTCAGTGGCCGGGCGCCGGTCGCCTTCATGCGCGCCACCCTACGATGGGCCGATGGACGCGAGAACGGTGGTGCCGCCCTCGCTCGCAGGTCCGGTCAGGCTGCGTCCGTTCCGCGCCTCCATGCTCCAACCCGGCCTCGTGGGCGATCCCGCCTCGAGCCGCCTCTTCGCCCGCCCGTGGCGCGGCGTCGGTGGACGGGTCGAGAACTGGGAGCGGCGTCGGCGACTCACGACCGACGCCTCACCTGCCGTCTACGTCCATGAGTACACAGCCGAGGGACGGACGGTCCGCGGGCTCGTGGGCCTGCTCGACGTGACGAACCGTGCCGAGGATCCCGGCGCCGCCGCCGTCGTGCCGCATGAGGAGATCCATCCTCGACAGTCCGACGAACTCGCTGACCGAATGGCCCAGATGGGCCTCCAGCCCGCACCGATCCAGCTGGTGTACACCGCTCCCCCGGAGCTCGCCTCCCTCGTCGAGCGTGTCACCGGCACCGCGCCGATGCGCCAGTACGCCGACCACGCGGATCAGCGTCACCGGATCTGGCCGATCCGCACGCCCGAGGACCTGGAGGCCCTCCAGCGCTCCCTCACGGACGCACAGCTCCTGATCGCCGACGGGCATCACCGGTACGCCGCCTATCTCCGGCTCCGCGCACGGGACCCGCACGGCGGCTTCGATGCGGGCCTGGCGATGCTGGTGGACCAGGCCACGACACCGCTTCATGTGGGTGCGATCCACCGCGTCCTTCACCGAGTGCGACTCGACGACGTCGCGGCGGCGGCGAGATTGATCGGCACTGCCCTCGAATACCGGCCTGCCGGCGTACGCCCTGAGCCGACCGGCGAGCTGGTCGTCGCCACGGATGGCCACCAGTGGGCGACGCTCAAACTGCCCCGGCCGGGCGACCGAACTGTCGTGGAGATGCTTCATGAGCGACTCATCCCCGCTCTGCCCCGCGGCCCGTGGGGCGTGGACCACCACCACACGGTCGAGGCCGCCCGCGAGGCACTGAGGCACCGCGCCGGCGTCGCGCTCCTGGTACCGGCCCCGACCTTCCACGAGGTTCTCGCCACCGCTGCAGCCGGACATACGCTCCCGGAGAAGGCGACCTCCTTCCAGCCGAAGCCGAGTCTGGGTGCACTCATGCGCGTGCTGCGCGCCGAATGACGCGCCCGCCCTCGACTTCGACCTCGGCGCGCGACAGCGTCCTGCCGCCCGCCTGGTAGAACCGCCGCCGGAACGCGCCCCGGATCGCCACGAGGTCGCCGGCACACCAACCCCCGACTGTCCGCATGAGACCGGGGCGCCAAGCAGTGCACTCGACCACGTCGACGGTCTGGGTCCCGCGCCGGGCGACCTCCGGGCGCTGCACGACCACGCGGAAGACCATGATCGCATCGCCACTGGGGAGCTCACGCCGCTCGGCCGCCACACTCAAGCGGCCGACCAGCCGTACTTCGTTCACCGCATCCGTAGCGGCGGGTGTCTCGTTCTGCGTTGTCATCACGCATCACCTCCACGCGACACTCTCCGAGGAGCCATCGACCTCAGCCGCGGCCGGAGAACGGGGCTGTGGAAACAGTGGACTGAGCGCGAAAGCAGGGACGACCGGTGGTCTCTGGTGCGCGAGCGCCGGGACAGAAATGCTCGGAAATGGCAGCAGGGCCACCCTCGAAAGGGTGGCCCTGCGCAAATTATGTCCGGCGGCGTCCTACTCTCCCACGACCTCGCGGTCGCAGTACCATCGGCGCTGAGAGGCTTAACTTCCGGGTTCGGGATGGGACCGGGTGTTTCCCTCTCGCTATGGCCGCCGTAACTCTTTCTCAACCACCCACGAAGCAGATGCTTCGAGTGGGCGTTGAAGCCAACTATTCAATTGACACACTCTCGTGGTGTCGTTGTTTCTCGTGGACGCGAGACATACGTGTAGCAAACGGATCGTTTGTTGGTTTTGTTGAGTGCTTGTGTGACAAGCCCTCGGCCTATTAGTACCGGTCGGCTGGGCATTACTGCTGTACACCTCCGGCCTATCAACCCCATGGTCTATAGGGGGCCTTAACCCATAACGGGTGGGAAACCTCATCTTGAGACGTGCTTCCCGCTTAGATGCGTTCAGCGGTTATCACTTCCGAACGTAGCCAACCAGCCATGCACCTGGCGGTACAACTGGCACACCAGAGGTTCGTCCATCCCGGTCCTCTCGTACTAGGGACAGCCTCTCTCAAGTTTCCTACGCGCGCGGCGGATAGGGACCGAACTGTCTCACGACGTTCTAAACCCAGCTCGCGTGCCGCTTTAATGGGCGAACAGCCCAACCCTTGGGACCTACTCCAGCCCCAGGATGCGACGAGCCGACATCGAGGTGCCAAACCATCCCGTCGATATGGACTCTTGGGGAAGATCAGCCTGTTATCCCCGGGGTACCTTTTATCCGTTGAGCGACGTCGCTTCCACTTGCCGACGCCGGATCACTAGTTCCGACTTTCGTCCCTGCTCGACATGTCTGTCTCACAGTCAAGCTCCCTTGTGCACTTACACTCAACACCTGATTGCCAACCAGGCTGAGGGAACCTTTGAGCGCCTCCGTTACATTTTAGGAGGCAACCGCCCCAGTTAAACTACCCATCAGGCACTGTCCCTGAACCGGATCACGGTCCTAGGTTAGACATCTAGTACGACCAGAGTGGTATTTCAACGATGACTCCACAACCACTGGCGTGGCCGCTTCACAGTCTCCCACCTATCCTACACAAGCCGAACCAAACACCAATACCAAACTATAGTAAAGGTCCCGGGGTCTTTCCGTCCTGCCGCGCGTAACGAGCATCTTTACTCGTAGTGCAATTTCGCCGAGTCCACGGTTGAGACAGCGCCCAAGTCGTTACTCCATTCGTGCAGGTCGGAACTTACCCGACAAGGAATTTCGCTACCTTAGGATGGTTATAGTTACCACCGCCGTTTACTGGGGCTTAAATTCTGAGCTTCGACTTGCGTCTAACCCGTCCTCTTAACCTTCCAGCACCGGGCAGGAGTCAGTCCGTATACATCGTCTTACGACTTAGCACGGACCTGTGTTTTTAGTAAACAGTCGCTTGGGCCTGGTCTCTGCGGCCCTTCACGCTCCCCGTGCAAGACGGTTCACGATCCGGGCCCCCCTTCTCCCGAAGTTACGGGGGCATTTTGCCGAGTTCCTTAACCATGGTTCACTCGATCGCCTCGGTATTCTCTACCTGATCACCTGAGTCGGTTTGGGGTACGGGCGGCGCATAGCTCGCTAGAGGTTTTTCTCGACAGCATAGGATCATCGACTTCCCCAAACGGGTCCCCATCAGATCTCAACCACGACATCAAAGTCAGAGACACGGATTTACCTATGCCTCGGCCTACATCCTTAGCCGGCGACTACCATCGCGCCGGATCGACTACCTTCCTGCGTCACCCCATCGCTTGCCTACTACCAGCTCGGGTCATGCGCTACGCACACACGCCTCTCCCGAAGGATCGGTCGCGGTGTTTCGGGCACTTAGCATCACTGGGGTCAGCATGGGCGCTATTTTGCCGGTACCGGAATATCAACCGGTTGTCCATCGACTACGCCTGTCGGCCTCGCCTTAGGTCCCGACTTACCCAGGGCAGATTAGCTTGACCCTGGAACCCTTGATCAATCGGCGGATGAGTTTCTCACTCATCATTCGCTACTCATGCCTGCATTCTCACTCGTGTGGCATCCACGACTGGATCACTCCGCCGCTTCACCCGCCACACGACGCTCCCCTACCCATCCACACACCTGACTCATACGAGTGGGCTTATGTGAATGCCATAGCTTCGGTGGATAACTTGAGCCCCGCTACATTGTCGGCGCGGAATCACTTGACCAGTGAGCTATTACGCACTCTTTCAAGGGTGGCTGCTTCCAAGCCAACCTCCTGGTTGTCACTGCGACTCCACATCCTTTTCCACTTAGTTATCGCTTAGGGACCTTAGCTGATGGTCTGGGCTGTTTCCCTCTCGACTACGGAGCTTATCCCCCGCAGTCTCACTGCTGCGCTCTCACTTACCGGCATTCGGAGTTTGGCTAACGTCAGTAACCTGGTAGGGCCCATCGGCTATCCAGTGCTCTACCTCCGGCAAGAAACACGCAACGCTGCACCTAAATGCATTTCGGGGAGAACCAGCTATCACGGAGTTTGATTGGCCTTTCACCCCTACCCACAGGTCATCCCCTCCATTTTCAACTGAAGTGGGTTCGGTCCTCCACGACGTCTTACCGTCGCTTCAACCTGCCCATGGGTAGATCACTCCGCTTCGGGTCTAGAGCGTGCGACTAATTCACCCTATTCGGATTCGCTTTCGCTACGGCTACCCCACACGGGTTAACCTCGCCACACACCGCTAACTCGCAGGCTCATTCTTCAAAAGGCACGCTATCACCTCGTCCGAAGACTCAGCTCTAACGGATTGTAGGCACACGGTTTCAGGTACTATTTCACTCCCCGCCAGGGGTACTTTTCACCTTTCCCTCACGGTACTGGTCCGCTATCGGTCATCAAGGAGTATTTAGGCTTAACAGGTGGTCCTGCCAGATTCACACACCATTCCAGGAGTGGCGTGTTACTTGGGATACCTCTCGACAGTGCACAACTTACGGCTACGGGACTATCACCCACTACGGTCCAGCTCTCCAACTGGTTCACCCTCATCATGCATTTCTTACTGTCTGAACCACCGGCAGATAGTTCTGAAAGGTCCCACGACCCCGCCTACGCAACCCCTGCCGGGTATCACACGCATACGGTTTAGCCTGATCCGATTTCGCTCGCCACTACTCTCGGAATCACTCTTGTTTTCTCTTCCTGTGGGTACTGAGATGTTTCACTTCCCCACGTTCCCTCCACACGCCCTATATATTCAGGCGCGGGTACCACGACATGACTCGTGGTGGGTTCCCCCATTCGGACACCCCCGGATCAACGCTTCGTTGCCAACTCCCCAGGGCTTATCGCAGGCTCGTACGTCCTTCATCGGCTCTTGATGCCAAGGCATCCACCATGTGCCCTTCATAGCTTGTCGCACAAACACTCAACAAAAACAACAAACCACACTCGGCCATCGTCTTCGTCGAGCAATGATCAAACAACTCAACTACAAAAGACCAGACACACGTACAGCACAACTGCACAGCGTGTCTTCAAAATTGCTTACAAGATGCTCGCGTCCACTATTCAAAACAACCAAACACCACACCCAGAACACCCCCTCACCCACCTCCGCGGGATCAAGCGCACTCAGGCACCGAGGCACACCAGCAACCGCTGGACGCGTGATTCCTCAGAACCCCAACAGTGTGTTACCGAAAACCCCACCTCATCACCACCACCCAGGTTCCACTCCAGCGCCCCCGAAGAGACACCGGTTGTACTGAGGATGACAGCAACCCAGAAGGGCACTTCGTCGACGATTCCACTAGTGAACACCACCGATGCACCGACGTTGTGCCGGATACCTGTGGGTGTGTGCTCCTTAGAAAGGAGGTGATCCAGCCGCACCTTCCGGTACGGCTACCTTGTTACGACTTCGTCCCAATCGCCAACCCCACCTTCGACGGCTCCCTCCCACAAGGGGTTAGGCCACCGGCTTCGGGTGTTGCCGACTTTCGTGACGTGACGGGCGGTGTGTACAAGGCCCGGGAACGTATTCACCGCAGCGTTGCTGATCTGCGATTACTAGCGACTCCGACTTCATGGGGTCGAGTTGCAGACCCCAATCCGAACTGAGACCGGCTTTTTCCGATTCGCTCCCCCTCACGGGATCGCAGCGGTTTGTACCGGCCATTGTAGCATGCGTGAAGCCCTGGACATAAGGGGCATGATGACTTGACGTCATCCCCACCTTCCTCCGAGTTGACCCCGGCAGTCTCCTATGAGTCCCCACCATCACGTGCTGGCAACATAGGACGAGGGTTGCGCTCGTTGCGGGACTTAACCCAACATCTCACGACACGAGCTGACGACAGCCATGCACCACCTGTATACGAGTATCAAAGAGACCCCCATCTCTGGGGGCTTCCCGTATATGTCAAACCCAGGTAAGGTTCTTCGCGTTGCATCGAATTAATCCGCATGCTCCGCCGCTTGTGCGGGCCCCCGTCAATTCCTTTGAGTTTTAGCCTTGCGGCCGTACTCCCCAGGCGGGGCGCTTAATGCGTTAGCTGCGGCACGGAACACGTGGAATGTGTCCCACACCTAGCGCCCAACGTTTACGGTGTGGACTACCAGGGTATCTAATCCTGTTCGCTCCCCACACTTTCGCTCCTCAGCGTCAGAACATTCCCAGAGAACCGCCTTCGCCACCGGTGTTCCTCCTGATATCTGCGCATTTCACCGCTACACCAGGAATTCCGTTCTCCCCTGAATGCCTCAAGTCTGCCCGTATCGAAAGCAAGCCCAGAGTTAAGCCCTGGGTTTTCACTCCCGACGCAACAAACCGCCTACGAGCCCTTTACGCCCAATAATTCCGGACAACGCTCGGACCCTACGTATTACCGCGGCTGCTGGCACGTAGTTGGCCGGTCCTTCTTCTGCACATACCGTCACTTGCGCTTCGTCTGTGCTGAAAGAGGTTTACAACCCGAAGGCCGTCATCCCTCACGCGGCGTTGCTGGATCAGGCTTCCGCCCATTGTCCAATATTCCCCACTGCTGCCTCCCGTAGGAGTCTGGGCCGTGTCTCAGTCCCAGTGTGGCCGGTCACCCTCTCAGGCCGGCTACCCGTCGAAGCCTTGGTAGGCCATTACCCCACCAACAAGCTGATAGGCCGCGAGCACATCCTGCACCGAAAAAACTTTCCACACACACCCATGCGAGCATGTGTCATATCCGGTATTAATCTCAGTTTCCCAAGGCTATCCCAGAGTGCAGGGCAGATTACTCACGTGTTACTCACCCGTTCGCCGCTCGAGTACCCCCGAAAGGGCCTTTCCGCTCGACTTGCATGTGTTAAGCACGCCGCCAGCGTTCGTCCTGAGCCAGGATCAAACTCTCCGTAGAAAACTTGACCTCTGACAGGAGATCACTGACGATCCACATCCAAAGACATGGAACATTGTCAGAATCATTGTCAAAGAAATTCGCCACCATAAAGGCGACGAGGTTACAAACTAATTCGTCGACTATTCAATAACACACTGTTGAGTTCTCAAGAATCACACGCGCACCACGCCGCACGCTCTCGCGTTCGGCCTTGGGGCAACCTGCAAAACGTTACTGGCTTCGTTCATCCCGGTCAACTTGACGCTGTCCGGGCTCTTGCAAGCCAGGTGGCCGCTGGATCGGGGGTGTTCGTCAGGCCGTCAGGCCCTTCGTTTTTCCCGCCGTTCCCGGCGACAGGAAGAACATTACACAGAGGTGTCCGGGGCATCAAATCCGGGGGGCATCTTGTGCGTTTCCGCAGGTCAGACGGCCTTTCGTGGCCGGGGCTGAGCTGGACGGTAGGTGGACACGGTCGGCTCGCCCGGCACCCAGAAGCGCCACGGACGGTCAGGGGCGAAGCGAAGACCGACGCGCGGACCTTGGCAGAACCCGGTACTGGGCTCGGCCGGCGCCACCAGACCGATCTCAGGACCTGGCACGGGCAGTCCGTTGTGGGACAGGTCGAACGCCAGCGCCTGCGCCAGGCGGGCCGGGCCGCGGGCCAGGTCGCGGTCACTGCTCCGGGGACGGCGGGTACGAGCGACGTCGATCCCGTCCACCACCTCTCCCGCCCGCATGAGTACGCCGCCGGGCCCCTCGGTCACGACGAGGTTCGCGCAGTGGTGCATCCCGTAGGTGAAGTACACGTAGAGCGCGGGCCGGCCGCCGAACATCACCGCATTGCGAGCGGTCTTCCCGCGGAAGGCATGGGAGCCCGGGTCGCCCTCGGGCTCGGGGCCGCCGTACGCCTCGACCTCGGTGAGGCGGAGGGTGACGCCGGCGTGGGACACAAGAGCGCCGAGCAGCCGTGGGGCGACCTCGTCGGGTCGACCCTCCAGCAGTTCGGCGCTCATGGGTGGATCAGGCGGTGCGTGCCGACGCGACGCGGGAGCGGAGCTCGGCGAGCTGTTCGCGGACACGCTCGGGGGCGGTGCCACCACGGCCGTCGCGTGAGGCGACCGAGCCTTCGGCCGTGAGGACGAGCCGCACCTGCGACGTGAGCGCGGGCGAGATCGCCGCGAACTCCTCGTCGGTGAGGCCGTCGAGCTCGGTGCCCTTGGCCTCGGCTGCGCGGACGCAGGCGCCGGCCAGCTCGTGGGCGATGCGGAACGGCGTGCCCTCGCGGACCAGCCACTCGGCGATGTCGGTCGCGAGTGAGAACCCCTGCGGCGCGAGCTCGGCCATCCGATCGGTGTTGTAGACCAGCGTCGCGACCTGGCCGGTGAAGGCCGGTAGCAGGACTTCGAGGGTGTCGACGGAGTCGAAGACCGGCTCCTTGTCCTCCTGCAGGTCGCGGTTGTAGGCGAGCGGCAGCGCCTTGAGCGTGGCGAGCAGTCCGGTGAGGTTGCCGATGAGGCGACCTGCCTTGCCGCGGGCCAGCTCGGAGATGTCCGGGTTCTTCTTCTGCGGCATGATCGACGATCCGGTCGACCAGGAGTCGTGCAGCGTGACGAAGTCGAACTCCTTCGTGGCCCACAGGATGATCTCCTCGGCCATCCGGGAGACGTCGACGCCGATCTGTGCGCACACGAAGGCGAATTCGGCGACGAAGTCGCGCGACGCGGTCCCGTCGATGGAGTTGGCCGTCGAACCGGTGAAGCCGAGCTCGCGTGCGACCAGCTCTGGGTCGAGGCCGAGACTCTGCCCGGCCAGGGCGCCCGAGCCGTACGGCGAGTCCGACTCGACCCGTACCCGCCAGTCGGCGATGCGGTCGACGTCACGGAGCAGCGCCCAGGCATGGGCCAGCAGGTGGTGGGAGAGCAACACCGGCTGGGCATGCTGCAGGTGCGTGCGCCCCGGCATGATCGCGCCGAGGTGCGTCTCGGCCTGGTCGGCGATCGCCTCGACGAGGTCGAGCACGAGGCCGCCGACGGCGCGTCCGTGGTCGAGGAGGTAGGAGCGGAAGAGCGTGGCGATCTGGTCGTTGCGCGAACGACCGGCGCGGAGCTTGCCGCCGACGTCGGGACCGACCTCCTCGATGAGGAGCCGTTCGAGCGCACCGTGCACGTCCTCGTCGGACGCCGCCGGCTGCAGGTCACCCGACGTCCACTTCTGCGCGAGCACGTCCAGGCCGCGGTGGAGTTCGAGCTCCTCCTCGGCAGTCAGCAGGCCCGCGGCGCCCAGCGCCTTCGCGTGAGCGTGGGAGCCGGCCAGGTCGTAGAGACCGAGGCGCCAGTCGAAGTGCGTCGACCGGGAGAGCCGCTCGAGTTCCGGGGACGGACCGCCCTCGAAGCGGCCGCCCCAGAGCTTGCCCTCTCCCGTCGTGTGTACGGGGGTGGTGTGCTCCGATGCCATCAGTCGGTGCCCGACTCCATGGCGACCTCGTCGATGACAGCCTCGGCGTCAGCGTCGAGCTCGGCCGGCGCGGCGATCTGCTCGAAACCGCCCGGCGGCAGCTCACCGAAGAGGGTGCCGTGCTCGACGAGCACGTTGCCCTGGTCCAGGGGCTGGGCGGCGTACGCCTCGAGCTTGGACCGGGAGTCGGCGATGTCGAGGTTGCGCATCGTGAGCTGGCCGATCCGGTCGGTCGGGCCGAAGGCGGCGTTCTCGACGCGCTCCATCGAGAGCTTCTCCGGGTGGTAGGAGAAGTTCAGGCCCTCGGTCGCCAGGATCGTGTAGTCGTCGCCGCGGCGCAGACGCAGCGTGACGGTGCCGGTCGCCAGCGAGGCGATCCAACGCTGGATCGACTCACGCAGCATCAGCGACTGCGGGTCGAGCCAGCGGCCCTCGTAGAGCAGCCGACCGAGCTTGCGGCCCTCGTTGTGGTAGTTCGCCAGCGTGTCCTCGTTGTGGATCGCGTTGAGCAGACGCTCGTAGGCCGCGAAGAGCAGGGCCATGCCGGGCGCCTCGTAGATGCCGCGGGACTTGGCCT
Source organism: Nocardioides sp. Kera G14 (assembly GCF_020715565.1). Taxonomy (NCBI): domain Bacteria; kingdom Bacillati; phylum Actinomycetota; class Actinomycetes; order Propionibacteriales; family Nocardioidaceae; genus Nocardioides; species Nocardioides sp. Kera G14. The sequence goes on from NZ_CP085839.1 coordinate 1,693,932, forward strand.
CGATGATGCGGTTCTCGATCTGGTCGGACATGCCGAGGCCGTGGCGGCCACCGATGGCGTTCGCCTCCATCACGAGGGCGACGGCGTCGTCGTACCGCTTCCCGTTGAGGGCGACGGGGCGGCCGGCCTCGAAGGAGATCGCGACGTCCTCGGTCTCAATCCGCTGTGTGACATCCCAGAACTTCACACCCATGATCGGCTCGACGGTCTCGAGCGAGACGTCGAGGTGCTCGAGCGTCTTGGCCTCGTGGGTGGCGCCCCAGATGTTGGCGTCGGTGGAGTACGCCTTCTCCGTCGAGTCGCGGTAGGGCAGGCCGTGGGCGACGAGCCACTCGCTCATCTCGTGGCGGCCGCCGAGCTCGGTCACGAAGTCCGCGTCGAGCCAGGGCTTGTAGATCCGCAGCTCGGGATTGGCCATCAGGCCGTATCGGTAGAACCGCTCGATGTCGTTGCCCTTGTACGTCGACCCGTCGCCCCAGATGTTGACGTCGTCGGACTGCATGGCGCGGACCAGCATCGTGCCGGTGACGGCGCGGCCGAGCGGCGTGGTGTTGAAGTAGACCTTCGCGCCGGAGCGGATGTGGAAGGCACCGCAGGCCAGGGCCGCGAGGCCCTCCTCGACCAGCTGGGGTTTGATGTCGACGGCGCGGGCGATCTCGGCGCCGTACGCCTTCGCACGCCCGGGGACGCCGGAGATGTCCGGCTCGTCGTACTGCCCGATATCAGCGGTGTAGGTGCACGGCACCGCACCCTTGGAGCGCATCCACGCGACGGCCACCGACGTGTCGAGGCCGCCCGAGAAGGCGATGCCGACGCGCTCGCCGACGGGAAGGGAGGTGAGGACCTTGCTCACTGCTGCTTGTTCTCCTGTGCTAGAGCCATGAAGGTACGGACGAGGTCGTCTCCCCCGAGGGGGTCGCGACCGATGACGAGGACGGTGTCGTCGCCGGCGATCGTGCCGAGGATCGCAGAGAACTCTGCCTTGTCCACCGCGCTCGCCAGGAACTGGGCCGCACCCGGCGGGGTGCGGAGGATGACGAGGTTGGCGCTGGCCTCGGCGGACATGAGGAGCTCGCTGCAGAGCCGGGCGAGCCGTGCCTGTGAGGCGGGCGACTCCCCCGGTGCGAGCGGGCGGCGATCGCCACCCTCGTTGGGCACGGCGTAGACGAGCGCTCCGCTGGCGGCGCGCACCTTCACCGCGTCGAGTTCGACGAGGTCCCGCGAGAGCGTCGCCTGCGTGACCTGGACGCCCTGCTCGGCGAGCAGGTCCGCCAGCTCGCCCTGCGAGCGAACCTCGTGGCCCGCGACCAACTCGACGATGAGCTGGTGACGGGCGGCCTTGGTGGCGGGGCGCAGGGCACTTTCGGTCATGGGCGGATCAAGCCTGCTCGACGAGGAAGGCGATGATCGCCTTCTGGGCGTGGCGACGGTTCTCGGCCTCGTCCCAGATGACGCTCTGCGGGCCGTCGAGCACCTCAGCCGCGATCTCCTTGCCGCGGTAGGCGGGCAGGCAGTGCATGACGATCGCGTCGGGCCTGGCCTTGGCGACGAGGTCGGTGGTGACGGCGTACGGCGTGAAGGTGGCGATCCGCTCGGCGGACTCGTCCTCCTTGCCCATCGAGATCCATGTGTCCGTGATGACCACGTCAGCTCCGGCGACCGCCGTCGCGGGGTCGGTCTCCCAGGTCGCGCTGCCACCGGTCGTGGCGCCGATCGCGTTGGCGCGGTCGAACATCTCCTGGCTCGGGGCGAAGCCCTCGGGCGCACCGATGGTGATGTGCATGCCTGCGGTGACGCCGGCGAGGATCCAGGAGTTGCCCATGTTGCAGGCGCCGTCGCCGATGAAGGCGGCACGCAGGCCGGCCAGCTCGCCCTTGTGCTCGCGGATGGTGAGCAGGTCGGCGAGGAGCTGGCAGGGGTGGAACTCGTCGGTGAGGGCGTTGACGACGGGCACGCCGGCGTAGGTGGCCATCTCCTCGAGCGCACTCTGGGCGAAGGTCCGCCACACGATGACGCTCGCCTGGCGGCCGAGGATGCGCGCGACGTCGGCGATGGACTCGCGCTTGCCGATCCCGGCGAGCGCACCGTCGACGAGCATCGGGTTGCCGCCGAGCTCGGCGATGCCCGCGGCGAAGGACGACTGGGTCCGCAGGGTCGGCTTGTCGTAGATGGTCGCGACGCTCTTCGGACCGGCCAGCGGCTTGGCGTCGTACGGCGCCGCCTTCAGGGTCGCGGCGAGCTCGAGGACGCGGGTCTGCTCCTCGGGAGTCAGATCGTCGTCGGCAAGGAATGAACGGCATGAGCGGTCATTCATGCCTCGACCTCCGCCTCGCTGAAGGCGGCGTCGAGGATCGACGGCCAGGCGTTGAGCAGCGCCTCGGCGTCGTCCTCCTTGAGGTTGAGTGCCGGGGCGAGCCGCAACCGGCCGGGTGTGGCGTTGTTGAGGATGAAGCCCGCCTCGAGCGCGGCTGCGGCCACGGCGGCCGCCTTCTCCTCGGTCAGGACGACCCCGATGAGGAGGCCCTCCCCCGTGGTCTCTGCGACGCGCGGATCGGCCGCCAGCCCGTCACGGAGCTTCTGCCCGAGGATCGTGACGTGGTCGAGCAGGTTCTCGCCCTCGATGGTGCGGATGACGGCGAGCGCGGCCGCGCAGGCGACCGGGTTGCCGCCGAACGTGGTCCCGTGGTTGCCCGGCTCAAGGAGCTGCGCCGCCACGCCGAGGCCGATGCAGGCACCGATCGGGAAGCCACCACCGAGGCCCTTGGCCAGGGTGATGATGTCGGGCACCACGCCACTGCGGCCCGAGGCGAGCCAGTCACCGGTGCGCCCCATGCCGGACTGCACCTCGTCGAACCAGAGGAGGGCGCCGTTCCGGTCGGCGGTCTCGCGCGCCGCGGCCAGGAAGCCCTCCGGCGGGACCACGACACCGGCCTCGCCCTGGATCGGCTCGAGCACGATGGCGGCGGTGTCGAGCGTCACCGCGGCGGCGAGGGCGTCGGAGTCGCCGTACGGGACGAAGGTGACGTTTCCGGGGAGCGGCTCGAACGGGGCGCGGTAAGCCTCCTTCGACGTGATCGCGAGCGAACCCATCGTGCGGCCGTGGAAGGAGCCCTCCATGGCGACGATGTGGCTCCGCCCGGTGCGGCGGGTGAGCTTGAACGCGGCCTCGTTGGCCTCGGTGCCGGAGTTCGTGAAGAAGACGCGGCCCTCGGGACGCCGGCCGTCCAGGACGCCGTCCACGAGGTCGAGCAGCTTCTCGGCCAGGCCGATCTGCGGGGCGGATGCGAAGAAGTTCGAGATGTGGCCGAGGGTGTGGAGCTGGCCGCTGACCGCTTCGACGAGGGCCGGATGGGCGTGGCCGAGCGCGTTGACCGCGATGCCGCCGAGGAAGTCGATGTACTCCTTGCCGTCCTCGTCCCACACGTGGCTGCCCTCGCCGCGGACGAGGACGAGCTTCGGCGGGCCGAAGGTGTTCATCACGGCCTGCTGGTACCGCTCTGCATAGCTCACTGGACTGCCTTCCGGATCTTGGTGTCCACACCGGGGAGGACCTGGGTGCCGATGCCCTCGTCGGTGAAGATCTCGAGGAGCACGGCATGGGGCTCGCGCCCGTCGACGACGGTCGCGCGCGGCACACCGCCGCGGACCGCCTGGAGGCAGGCGCCCATCTTGGGGACCATGCCGCTGGCGAGGTCGGGCATGAGCTTCTCGAGGGACTCGGGGCTGATCTCCTGGATGACGTCGTCGGAGTTGCCGTAGTCGACGTACAGGCCCTCGACGTCGGTGAGGACGAGCAGCTTCTCGGCCTTGAGGGCCACCGCGAGGGCGGCGGCGGCGGTGTCGGCGTTGACGTTGTGCACCTGGCCCAAGAGGTCGGGGGCCACGCTGGAGATGACCGGGATCCGGCCGGCCTCGATGACATCGAGGACCGCCTCGGGCCGGACTGAGGTCACCTCGCCGACGAGGCCGAGGTCGACCTCCTCGCCGTCGACGATCGTGTTGGTGCGCTTGGCGGTGAAGAGGCCGGCGTCCTCACCGGAGAGGCCGACAGCCAGCGGGCCGTGCTGGTTGAGCAGGCCGACGAGCTCGCGCTGGACCTGGCCGACGAGCACCATCCGGACGACGTCCATCGCCTCGGGGGTGGTGACTCGCAGGCCGCCCTTGAACTCGCTCTTGATGCCGAGCCGGTCGAGCATCGTGGAGATCTGCGGGCCGCCGCCGTGGACGACGACGGGCTTGAAGCCGGCCAGCCGGAGGAACGCGATGTCCTCGGCGAACCTGACCTTGAGGTCGTCGTCGATCATGGCGTTGCCGCCGTACTTGATGACGATGATCTTGCCGTTGTAACGCTTCAGCCAGGGAAGCGCGTTGGCGAGGATCGCCGCGTTCGTGCGGGGTTTCGACGGTGTCATGAGCTGTAGGCGCTGTTCTCGTGGACGTAGGCGTGGGTGAGGTCGTTGGTCCACACCGTGGCCTGCGAGGTGCCGGACTTGAGGTCGATCGTCACGGTGACGTCGCGCTCGTCGAGGTTGATCTGGCTCGGGTCGTCGGCCGGGGTCGACTGCCTGCAGACCCAGACGCCGTTGAGGGCGACGTCGAGGTCGGCAGGGTCGAAGGCGGCCCGCGTCGTGCCGACACCGGCGAGGATGCGGCCCCAGTTGGGGTCCTTCCCGAAGATCGCGGCCTTGAAGAGGTTGTTGCGGGCGACCGAGCGCGAGACCTCGACGGCGTCGTCCTCGGTGGCGGCGTTGATCGTCGTGATCGCGATCGAGTGGTCCGCACCCTCGGCATCCGCGAGGAGCTGCATTGCGAGGTCGCTCGTCAGCTCGGTGAGCTTCGCGGTGAAGTCATCGATGCTTGGGGTGACGCCGCTGGCACCTGACGCCAGCAACGTGACGGTGTCGTTGGTGGACTGGCAGCCGTCGGAGTCGAGCCGGTCGAAGCTGACGCGGGTGGCGGCGCGCAGCGCCAGGTCGAGCTCGGCGGCGGGCAGGTCGGCGTCGGTCGTGATGACGACGAGCATCGTGGCCAGGGCCGGCGCGAGCATGCCCGCACCCTTGGCCATGCCGCCGATGCTCCAACCGTCGCCCGAGACGACAGCCTGCTTGGAGACCGTATCGGTGGTCATGATCGCCTGCGCTGCCGCGTCGCCGCCGTCGGCAGCGAGCGCGGCGGCAGCGAGGTCGACACCGGTGAGGAGCATCGCCTGGTCGTTGAGCAGGCCGATCAGGCCGGTGGAGCAGACGACGACGTCCCCGGCGCCGATCTCCAGCCTCTCCGCGACGCGCTCGGCCGTGGCGTGGGTGTTCTGGAAGCCCGCTGCGCCGGTGTAGCAGTTGGCGCCGCCCGAGTTGAGCACGACGGCCTTGACCACACCGTCCTTGACGACCTCCTTGCTCCACAGCACCGGGTTGGCCTGGCAGCGGTTGGAGGTGAAGACGCTCGCGCTCGCGAAGGAGGGGCCGTCGTTGACGACGAGTGCCATGTCGGGCGTGCCGGAGGCCTTGAGGCCCGCGGTGACGCCGGCAGCCCGGAAGCCGGATGGATGTGTGACGCCGGTGCTCATCAGGGTGCCATTCCGATCGTGCTGAGCCCGGTGGCCTCGTCGAGGCCCAGGGCGAGGTTCATGCACTGGACGGCAGCGCCGGCAGTGCCCTTCGCGAGATTGTCGATGGCACCGACGGCAATGAGGCGGTTCGACGAATCATCAGTGGTGACCTGCAGGTGCACGGCGTTGGAGCCTGCCACGGCCTGGGTCTGCGGCCAGATGCCCTCCGGCAGGAGGTGGACGAACTGCTCGTCGGCGTACGCCTGCTCGTAGGCGGCGCGGACGTCGGCGGCGGTGACGCCGGGGAGGAGCTTGGCCGTGCAGGTCGCGAGGATGCCGCGCGGCATCGGGACGAGGAGCGGCGTGAAGCTGACCGTGACCGTCCCGTCGGTCAACTGCGAGAGGTTCTGGGTGATCTCGGGCGTGTGGCGGTGCACTCCCCCGACGCCGTACGCCGACGCATTGCCCATGACCTCGGAGCCGAGGAGGTGTGTCTTGGCGGACCTGCCTGCTCCGCTGGTGCCACTGGCCGCGACGACGACGACGTCCGGCTCGATCAGGCCTGCTGCGACGGCGGGCGCGAGCGACAGCGACGAGATGGTCGGGTAGCAGCCGGGGACCGCGATGTTCTTGGCGCCCACGAGCTTCTCCCTGTTGCCCGGGATCTCGGGGAGGCCGTAGGGCCAGGTGCCGGCGTGCCCCCCGTTGTCAGTGCCGTAGAACTTCTCCCACTCCGCGGCGTCCTGGAGCCGGAAGTCCGCGCCGCAGTCGATGACGACGACGTCGGGCTTCTTCGACTGCAGCGCCTTGGCGATCTCGCCGGACTGCCCGTGGGGCAGCGCGAGGAAGACGACGTCGTGCCCGCCGAGGGTGTCGACGGAGGTCTCGACCAGCACGCGGTCGGCGAGCGGGAGGAGGTGCGGCTGGAGCGTGCCGAGGAGCTGTCCGGCGTTCGAGGCGCCGGTGAGGGCACCGATCTCGACCTCGGGGTGGGTGAGCAGCAGCCTGAGGAGCTCTCCCCCGGCGTAACCGCTCGCACCGGCGACGGCGACCTTCGTTGTCATATGCATGACTATACATGACCCTGCATGGCAATGTGAAACCGCTTTCCGGGGGGTGAAAGCGGCGTGAAACCGGCGTGCTCCAACCTAGTCCCATGACAAATTCCGACCTGGCAGTCCACGCCACCGGCCTGGTGAAGCGCTTCGGTGACTTCACGGCTGTGGGTGGCGTCGACCTGGCCGTCCAGCCGGGTGAGGTCTTCGGCGTGCTCGGACCGAACGGCGCCGGCAAGACCACCACCCTCTCCATGCTCGCGACGCTCCTTCCGATCGACGGCGGCCGCGCGAGCATCTTCGGCGTCGACGTCGCCGCCGAACCGCACAAGATCCGCCAGCTCGTCGGCGTGACGGGCCAGTACGCCTCCGTCGACGAGAACCTCACCGGCGCCGAGAACCTCTGGCTCTTCAGCCGCCTGCACGGCCGCAGCACCAAGCAGGCCCGCGCCCTCTCCGCCGACCTGCTCGAGCGCTTCGGTCTCTCCGAGGCTGCGGGCAAGCAGATCAAGGACTACTCCGGCGGCATGCGCCGGCGGCTCGACCTCGCGGCCTCGCTGATCTCCAGTCCGCCGCTGATCTTCCTCGACGAGCCGACCACCGGCCTCGACCCACGCACCCGCGGCCAGATGTGGGACACGATCCGCGAGCTCGTCGCGAACGGGTCGACGATCCTGTTGACCACGCAGTACCTCGACGAGGCCGATCAACTCGCCGACCGGATCGCAGTCATCGACCGCGGCCTCAAGGTCGCCGAGGGCACGCCGTCCGAGCTCAAGACGAGCGTCGGCGAGTCGAGCCTGCAGCTGCGCCTGAGCGACAAGGGACTGGTCGAGGAGGCCGCGCGACTGGTCGAGAAGGTCGCCGGCGTCGCACCGGTCCTCACCCCCGAGGCGGCCGGACTCAACGTCCCGCTGCCCGACGCCAACAAGGCCGCCGACGTCCTGATCGCCCTGCGCGAGGCGGGTGTCTCGATCACGTCGGCCGCCGTACAGCAGCCGACGCTCGACGAGGTCTTCCTCGCGATCACCGGCCACACCACCGAGACGAACGAGGAGGTCTCCGCATGAGCGCACTGACCGCCGAGCGCAGCATCGCTGCCGCCAAGGCCACTCTCACCCCGCGCCCGACCGTGCACGACACCCTGTCGCAGACGCTCACCATGGCGTGGCGTTCGCTGAAGAAGATGCAGCGCAACCCCGAGCAGTTCTTCGACGTGATCATCCAGCCGCTGCTCTTCACCGCGATGTTCGCCTACATCTTCGGCGGGGCGGTCTCGGGGTCGGTCAAGGACTACCTGCCGATCATCATCCCGGGCGTCCTCGCCCAGACCAGCCTCACGGCCTGCATGGCGACCGGCACCCAGATGCGCGAGGACATGGAGAAGGGCGTCTTCGACCGTTTCCGCTCCCTGCCGATGGCGCGGATCGCGCCGCTTGCCGGGCCGATGCTGGCCGACGTGCTGCGGTACTCGATCGCCGCGACCCTGACGCTCGCGACCGGCTTCGCGATGGGCTACCGCGCACACAACGCGGGTGGGCTCGTCCTCGGCTGGCTCCTCGTCGTCTTCGCCGGCTGGTCGCTGTCCTGGATCTTCGCCTGGCTCGGCACGATCGCCCGCTCCGCCCAGGCGGTGCAGGGCATCGGCATGATGATCATGTTCCCCTTGACGTTCCTCTCCGACGCGTTCACGCCGACGAACACGATGCCCAACTGGCTGCAGCACTTCGTGAACGTCAACCCGGTGACGCTGGTGATCCACGCCGTTCGCGACCTGCTGAACGATGGCTCCTTCACGGCCAATGTCGGCTGGGCCGTGCTGGGCTGCGCCGTGATCGTCGCGGTCTTCGGCCCGCTAGCCGTGCGGAGCTACAGCCGCAAGGTGTGACGTCTGCTCGGTGGCGCCCTCAGGCGAGCTCCGCGAGCGCAGTGATCACTGCGTCGCGGAGCTCGTCGGCATTCCGCCCACCGACGGCGGCACGGGCCTCCGTCAGGGCCGCGGGGTCGACCATCGGCACGCCCCACGCCGGGTCGAGGCTGGGCAACATCCGGTTGAGTGAGAAGGCCTCGGCGTACGCGATCAGGCAGGCGCCGACGGCGGTGTTGCCGGCGGCCGCCTCCCAGGCGCCGAGGGCTGCGATGCTGCTGCCGAGGATCGGCCGGTCCATGAAGGGGTCGTCGTCCGCGACGAGGTGGCGCACCTTGGCCAACAGTTCGTCACGCTCGGCCGCGCTGCCGTCGAACCGGCCGTGTCGGACGCGGGCCGCCAGGGCGGCCGCGCGAGGGAAGATCACCCAGGGCTCGAAGCCGTCCTGATCGACGAGGCTCGACAGAGTCGTCGGGGCACCGAGCACCCTCACCGCCCGGTCGTACGCCGACATCCCGCCGTCCACGTCGCCGCGGGCCAGCAGCACCTCGGCCCGGCCGCACAGCACCGCGATGCCGGCGCCGAAGACGGAGGTCGAACCCTCCTCGGCGGCGAGCTCGTCGAGGATCCGGTCCGCGTCGTCGAGATCGCCCTCGCGCAGCGCGACCAATGCGAGCACGGAGCGGAGTTGCGCGGCGTCCTCGGCCGCGCCGACGGCCACGAGGGTCGGGTGCGCCTCCTCGACGTAGCGCCGGGCATCGGCCCAGTCGCCGTACTGCAGGGCGATTCCGGCCAGGTGGGCCGTGAGCATCGCCGGCATCCACGGACCGTCGGCCGGGTCGACGAGGGAGAGCGCGCGCTCGGCGGCCTGCCGGGAGCGCTCGATGTCGCCGGCGTTCTCGAAGGCCTGGCTGGCCCAGAAGCCGGCGACGCCTGCGATCTCCGGATCGGCGTCGTCGAGCAGCGTCTCGATGGCCCGGATCTGGTCCGCGCGGTCGGCGCCTGCGAGCGCGAGCACGACCGTGACGTTGGCGCGGACGATCGGGCGCCCCTCGCCCGGACCGAGCGCCTCGAGCTGGGCCGACGCGGCCGGGATCGCGGTGCCCGTGAAGATCATGCCGTGGGAGATCGCGGCGACGAGGGAGAGCCGGGCGGCGTCCGTGGCCTGCTCGGGGATCGCGTGGGTGCTGAGGTGCTCACTGATCTGGTCGGCGACATTGATGATCTTGAGGTGGGATCCCTCGATCGACCAGAAGATCGACAGCGCCCCGAAGAGCAGCGCCACCTGGCCGGCGTCCTCCCCGTCAAGCGCGCGGCGCAGGACCTCGACGAGGTTGCCCTCCTCGGCCCGGACGCGGTCGACCTCCGCGATCTGGTCGGGCGAGTAGAAATGTTCGATCGCCTCGGCGGCGACCGAGGTGGCCCACGCCGACATGGCCGCATCGGCGTCAGCGTCGTCGCCCGCGTCGACGAGCTGCATCCGGCCGAACTCGCGGACGGTCTCGAGCAGGCGGTAGCGGATCCCGGCGACGCTCTCCGTGACCACGACGAGGGACTGCGCCGCGAGCTCCTCGATCCTCTCCAGGGCCTCAGGACCGACGACGGCCTCGGCGCCCGAGAGCGCGAAGCCGGCACGGAAGACCGAGAGCCGGCGCAGGGCGCGTCGCTCCCGCTCGTCGAGCAGGTTCCAGCTCCAGTCGATGACGGCGAGCAGCGTCTGGTGCCGCTCGGGCGCATCGCGGCTGCCGCCGCGGAGCAGGCTGAACCGGTTGTCGAGCCGGCGCTCGATCTCGTCGACGCTCATGGCGCGGACCTTGGCCGCGGCGAGCTCGACCGCGAGCGGGAGGCCGTCGAGTCGTTGGACCAGGGCGGCGATCCGGTCGTCCTCCAGCACGACGCCGGGGCGTGCGGCCGCGGCACGTTCGCGGAAGAGGGCGAGGCCGTCCTGCAGCGACAGCTCAGGCAGGAGGTAGACCCGCTCGGCGCTCAGGCCCAGTGGGGCCCGCGTCGTCGTCAGCACGGTGAGGTGGGGGGTACGTCGGATCAGGACCGAGACCAGGTCGGCGACCGCGTCCACGACCTGCTCGCAGTTGTCGAGGATCAGCAGGCTCGGCACGCTGCCGAGGGCCTCGACCGTGCGGTCGATGACGTCGGCCGTGCGCGCCGGACCGACGAGATGGGCGGTCAGCGAGCCCTGCACGCCGATCGCGTCGGCGACCTCCACGGCGACTCCGTCACCGGAGGTGACGGAGGCCAGCGCGACGAAGTGCACCACCGGCTGCTCCGCGGTGCGGCCGAGCAGATGTGCCAGGCGGGTCTTGCCCAGTCCGCCGGCACCCACGATCGAGACGACCCGGGCCGTCCGGACGAGGGTTTGGAGCGCTGCGATGTCGTCGGTCCGACCGATCAGCGGGTCGGGGTCGAAACCGACGCCGGTGCGGACCGGACGGTCGCGCTGGAGGAGCTCGGCGTGGAGCTGCTGGAGCGCCGGCGCCGGGTCGACGCCGAGCCTGTCGGCCAGCTCCTCGCGGTACGCGTCGTACGCCTCCAGCGCGGCAGGCACGCCGCGGGTCTCGGCGATCGCACGCAGGCGGGCGAGCATGACCTCGTCGTCCGAGCCGGCCCGCGCGAGGTGCACCAGCGCGTCGGCGTACTTGCCCTCGGCGGCGAGCCGCAGGCCCTCCGGGCGGGCAGCCCACACGTCGACCTCGGACTGCTCCAGACCGAGCCGGTAGCCGGTCGCAGTCCGCTCGATCACCCCGGCGCTGGTCGCCGATCGAGCGCGGGACACGACCACCTGCAGCGCCTTGTGCGGGTCCACGGGCTGCTCGTCGGGCCACAGTTCGTCGGCGAGCGCCTCGGTCGAGAGCCCGCGCGCCCCCGCCTCGACCAGGGCGCGGAACAACGCCTGGTTCCGCTCGCCCGGCACCGCGCGACCCTCCCACGTCACGCCGTCGAACACGCCGAGCCGGATCATGGGCGGGCGTCAGCGCTGGACGGCGCCGGTCAGCTCGGCGGCGCGGGCGACGGCAGCCTCACGTGCAGCGGTGGCCTCACCCTCGGCCAGCGTGCGATCGGGTGCGCGGAAGCGCAGCGCGAAGGCCAGCGACTTCCTGCCCGCTCCCACCTGGTCGCCGGTGTAGAGGTCGAAGAGCCGCACCGACTCGAGCAGGTCGCCCGCACCCTCGCGCAGCGCCTCCTCGACGGCCGCGACGGGAACCTCGGCGTCGACGACGAGGGCGACGTCCTCCTTGGCGACCGGGAAGGCCGAGAACTGCGGCGCGAGCGGGCGATCGGGCGCCAGACGCATCAGCGCGTCGAGTTCGAGCTCGAGCGCCGCGCTCCGCTCCGGCAGGCCGAAGGCCTTGCAGACGGCCGGGTGCAGCTCGCCGGCGTGCCCGATCTCCTCCCCATCCACGCTGACGACCGCACAGCGGCCGGGGTGCCACGGGGCACGCGTGGAGTTGGCGAGGTCGATGTGGACGCCGAGCTCATCGCCCAGTCGGCGTACGACGGCGAGCGCGTCCTGCCAGCCGGCCTGGGTGCCCTGGCCCCACCAGCCCGGGCGCTCGCGCTCGCCGGCGAGGACGACGGCGAGGTGGAGCGGCTGGACGGGGATGGCTGCGAGCAGCGTGTCGAGCTCGGCGTCGGTCGGACGGCGGTCGACGCCGTAGATCGGCGCCGCACCCTCGGCCGGGAAGGCGACCGTCATGGTCTCGAAGAGGGCGACACCGGGGGCACCGCGACCGACGTTGCGGGCCGCGGCCTTGAGCAGGCCGGGAAGCGCGGTCGTCGTGTACGACGGCTCCTCGGAGGAGATCGGGTTCGCGAGGCCGACGGTCCTGCGCAGCGGATCGTCTGCGTCGAGCCCGAGCTGGTCGAACGTCGCCTCACCCACGAACGGGAAGCTGACGACCTCGGTGAGGCCGGCGCCCGCGAGGGTGCGACCGATCCGACGGCGGAGGCGCTGCTCGCGGGTCAGGCCGCGACCGGTCGCGCGGCGCGGCAGGACGCTCGGGACCTGGTCGTAGCCGACGATCCGGACGACCTCCTCGACGAGGTCGTAGGGGTCGGTGACGTCGGGGCGCCAGGTCGGGACGACTGCGGTCAGCGTGTCACCGTCGACGGAGACGTCGCAGCCCACGGCGCGCAGGTGGCGGACCGTGTCGTCGGCCGAGACGTCGATGCCGCTCAGGGCAGCGGCCTGCGACACGGGCGCGGTGATGGTCGCCGGCGCCGGCGGCGTACCGACGAGGGTGAAGCCCGGCTCGGCGGTGGCGCCGCCGAGCTCGACGAGGAGCTCGACGACCCGGTCGGCGGAGACACCCGGCAGCAGCGGGTCGGTGCCGCGCTCGTTGCGCTTGCCTGCCTCGGAGCTGATCTTGTGCCGCTTGCCCGTGCGGAACATCGCGGTGGCGTTCCAGTGCGCGGCCTCGACGAGCACGCGCGTGGTGGTTTCGCTGATCTCCGTCGAGGCCCCACCCATGACACCGGCGAGGCCGATCGGGCCGGACTCGTCGGCGATGACGAGGTCCCCCTCAGGCCCAGCGTCGAGGGACCTGTCCGTCCCGTCGAGAGTGGTGAGCTTCTCCCCCGCCGTCGCGCGACGCACGACCAGGCCGCCGCTCACCTTGTCGGCGTCGTAGCCGTGGATCGGCATGCCGAGCTCGAGCATCACGTAGTTGGTGATGTCGACGGCGAGCGAGATCGAACGCATGCCGCACTGCTCGAGACGGGTGCGCATCCAGTCGGGCGTGGGCGCCGTCGCGTCGAAACCAGAGACGAGCCGGGCGGCGAAGACCGGACAGCCCTCGGAGTCCTGGACGTCGACCGGCCAGGCGGCGTCGTCGGCGGCCGGCAGGTCGCGGAGGCCGGGGTCGGTGAACGGAAGATCGAACCCGAGCGCGGCCTCGCGGGCGACGCCGCGCAGGCTCAGGGCATAGGCACGGTCGGGGTTGATCTCGAACTCGATGACCTCCTGGCCGAGGCCGAGGACCTCGCGTACGTCATCACCCGGCTCTCCCGCGTCGGCCGGGAGCACGATGATGCCGTCGTGGTCGTCTCCCAGGCCCAGCTCGCGGGCGGAGCAGATCATGCCGGCGGAGAGGTGGCCGTAGGTCTTGCGCTCGGAGATCTGGAAATTGCCCGGCAGCACGCCACCGGGCAGGACGACGACGACCTTGTCGCCCGGCCTGAAGTTGTGGGCACCGCAGACGATGCCCTGCGGCTCGCCCGAGCCGTTGGCGTCACCGACGTCGACGGTGCACCAGTTGATCGTCTTGCCGTTCTTCTGCGGCTCGGGCTCCATGGTGAGCACCTGGCCGATCACGAGCGGTCCCTCGATGCCGGCGCCGGAGGTCTCGATCGCCTCGAGCTTGAGGCCGAGCGCGGTGAGGCGGGCGGTGAGCTCCTCGGTGCTGAGATCGGCTGGAAGAGACGAGCCGAGCAACTCGTGGATCCAGGAGACGGGGGCCTTCATCTAGAGCTCACTTCCAAAGGCTGTGGTGAAACGGACGTCGCCCTCGAAGAGCGTACGGAGGTCGGAGAGACCGGTGCGGAACATCAGCGTGCGGTCGATGCCCATGCCGAAGGCGAAGCCGCTGTAGCGGGTGGAGTCGACACCGCAGGCTTGGAGGACACGCGGGTTGACGATGCCGCAGCCACCCCACTCGATCCAGCCCTCGCCCTTGCAGGTGCGGCAGGGGCTGCCGTCGATCACCTGAGCGCCACGGCAGACGAAGCAGGTCAGGTCGACCTCGGCGCTGGGCTCGGTGAAGGGGAAGTACGACGGCCGGAACCGCGTCACGATGCCCTCACCGAACATCTGCGTGGCGAAGTGGTCGAGCGTGCCCTTGAGATGCGCCATCGAGATGCCCTCGTCGATGGCGAGGCCCTCGACCTGGTGGAACATCGGGCTGTGGGTGGCGTCGTACTCGTCGGTGCGGAAGACCCGCCCCGGGCAGACGATGTAGATCGGAGGGGTCCGGGTCAGCATCGTCCGCGCCTGCACCGGGCTGGTGTGGGTACGGAGGACGACGTGGTTCTCGGCCGGGTCGGTCCAGAACGTGTCCTGCATCGTGCGGGCAGGGTGGTCCGGGCCGAGGTTGAGGGCGTCGAAGTTGAGCCACTCGGCCTCGATGACCGGTCCCTCGGCGACCTCCCAGCCCATGCCGACGAAGATGTCGGCGATCAGCTCGGCGCCGGTGGTGAGTGGGTGACGCGCTCCCACGGGGAAGCGGTCGGTCGGCAGGGTGACGTCGACGGTCTCCTCGACGAGCATTCGGGCCTCGTGCTCGGCCTGCAGGACGTCGGTGCGGGCGGCGAGCGCCTGGTTGACCTGGCCGCGCGCCTTGCCGACCCGCGCACCGGCCTCCCTGCGGGCCGCCGGCGGCAGCGCACCGATCTCGCGGTTGGCCAGTGCCAGGGGCGAGCGGTCACCGGTGTGGTCGATCCGGACCTGCTTGAGCGCCTCGAGATCGGCAGCGGCGGCGATGGCCGTCAATGCGGCGTCGCGCGCGGCCTCGACCTCCTCAGCCTTCAACGGAGTGACCTCAACGGGGTCGTAGTCAGAGTTCGGTCCAGACACTCGCCCGATCCTAGTGGGGCGAGACCGGCCAGCTCACATCGATTCGGGCGCCGCCGCCCGGGCGGTCGCCGATGGTGATGCTGCCGCCGTGCGCGTTGACGAGTCCGCCGACGACGTACAGGCCGAGACCGGTGCCCATGGAGCGGTCGCCCTTCCACCACTTGGTGAAGACGTTCTCCCGGACCTGCTCGGGGATGCCGTCGCCCTCGTCCTCGATCCGATAGCGGACGGCGTCGTCGAGCGGGGCGACGGTGACCACCACGTCGCCGTCGCCGTGGCGCACGCCGTTGTCGACGAGGTTGGTGAGGACCTGCGCGAGCTTGTCCGGGTCGGCATCGATCTGCGGCAGGTCGCCGGCCACGTCGAGCGAGATGGTGCGCGACGTCGACATCCGCACGTTGTCGACCACGCGCTGGACGATCGGCCCCGGATCGGTGGGCCGTCGGTGGAGCTGCAGCCGGCCGGTGTCGAGACGGGCGACGTCGAGCATCTCGGTGATCAGGCGCGAGAGCCGGTCGGCGTCGACGAGCGCAGTCGTGAGCATGAACTTCTTCTGCTCGTCGGTGAGCTTGTCCCAACGGTTGAGCACCGCCTGCACGAAGCCCTTCACACCGGTCAGGGGGCTGCGCAGCTCGTGGGCGAGGGTGGCGACCAGGTCGCTCCGTTCAAGCTCCCAGTCGTTGTCGGCCATACGGGCACTCTAGGTCCCACTCCTGCGGTGTGCGCGCGCACTGGCGTAGAGGCACAGCGCCGCGGCGGTGGAGAGGTTGAGGCTCTCGGCCTTCCCGAAGATCGGGATCGACACGATCGAGTCGGCTGCGGCCTTGAGCTCCTCGGGGATCCCCCAGGCCTCGTTGCCCATCAGCCAGGCGGTGGGCCTGGCGAGAAGCTCATCGGCGGTGAAGAGGTCGGCGTCGCCGTTCATGTCGGCGGCGAGGACGGTCAGCCCCGCCTGCTTCGCGGCGGCGATCGCGGCCAGCGGGTCGCGCTCGATCGCGATCGGGAGGTGGAAGGCGCTGCCGACGCTCGCGCGGATCGTCTTGGGGTTGTAGAGGTCCACCGAGTCACCGGCGAGGATCACGGCCGCCGCACCGGCAGCGTCAGCACAGCGGATCACCGTCCCGGCGTTCCCCGGATCCCGTACGTCGGCGCAGATGGCCCACAACCCAGATGTCGGAGGGCCAGAGGCCGGATCTCGGAGGGCCGAAACGGGGAGGTCGATGAACCGGCAGAGGGCGACGACGCCGGCGGGGCTCACCGAGTCGGAGAGGCCCTGCATGGCCTCGGGGCTGACCAGCGTGGCGTCGGCGTACTCCCCCGCGAGGGCGGGGACGACGAAGAGCTCCTCGACACACCCGGCGGCGAGGGCTCCCTCGACGGCCTTCGGGCCGTCGGCAAGGAAAAGCCGCCGCTCCGTTCGCACGGAGCGGCGGCTGAGCTTCCTCAGCTCCTTCAGTCGAGCGTTGCTCGGTGAAAGAGGAGCAGGCGTCATTCTCAGACAGCAGCCGGAGCGTTGACGTCCTCGGGGAGGGCGGCCTTGGCAGCCTCGACGAGCGCGTTGAACGCGGCGATGTCGTTGACGGCGAGCTCGGCGAGGATCTTGCGGTCGACCTCGATGCCCGCCAGGCCGAGGCCCTGGATGAAGCGGTTGTAGGTCATGCCCTGCGCACGCGCGGCGGCGTTGATGCGCTGGATCCAGAGCTTCCGGAAGTTGCCCTTGTTCTTGCGGCGGTCGTTGTAGGCGTAGACGAGCGAGTGGGTGACCTGCTCCTTCGCCTTGCGGTAGAGGCGCGAGCGCTGGCCGCGGTAGCCCTCAGCCCGCTCGAGGGTGGTACGACGCTTCTTGGCAGCGTTCACTGCGCGCTTGACGCGAGCCATGGTGTTACTCCTTCAGGAAAAGATGGGAAGGCCGGATGGCCCGGGATTCAGCGGCCGAGAAGCTTCTTGGCGCGGGGGACGTCGTTCTTCGCAACCTCGACGGTGCCGGTGAGGCGACGGGTGACCTTGGAGGCCTTCTTCTCGAGGTTGTGGCGCTTGCCGGCCTTCTCGCGAAGGATCTTGCCGGAGCCGGTCACGCGGAAGCGCTTGCCAGCACCGGAGTGGCTCTTGTTCTTCGGCATCTCTAGGTCTCTCTTTCGTACGGACGCTTGGAAATCGGGGTGGTCAGGGGAGGTCGATGTCGGGGTCGAGCGCCTCGTTGCGGCGCTTCTCCTTCTTCTGCGCGACCGGCCTGTCGCCGGCCTGCGCGGTGCGGACGGCCTGCTCTGCGGCGGCGTCGGCCGCACGCTCAGCGGCCTTCTCCTCCTTGGCGGCGATGTGCTCGACCTTGGCGTCGGCCTTCTTCTTCGTCGGGCCGAGCACCATCACCATGTTGCGGCCGTCCTGCTTCGGGGAGGACTCCACGAAGCCGATGTCGGCGACGTCCTCGGCCAGCTTCTGCAGCAGGCGGAAGCCGAGCTCAGGACGGTGCTGCTCGCGACCACGGAACATGATCGTGATCTTGACCTTGTCCCCCGCGTTGAGGAACCGCACGACGTGACCCTTCTTGGTGTCGTAGTCGTGCTGGTCGATCTTGGGACGAAGCTTCATCTCCTTGATGATCACGTTCGTCTGGTTGCGGCGCGCGTCACGGGCCTTCTGGGCGTTCTCGTACTTGAACTTCCCGTAGTCCATGAGCTTGCAGACCGGGGGCTTGCCCTGGGGTGCGATCTCGACGAGGTCGAGGTCGGCCTCCTGCGCAAGGCGCAGCGCATCGCCCGTCGGCACGATGCCGACGGTCTCACCGTTGGGACCGACGAGGCGGACCTCGGGAACCCGGATCCGGTCGTTGATACGAAGCTCAGTACTGATGTGTCCTCCAGGGGACTAGGGAATGGGACGACGAGATGAACCTGATGAAATTGAAAAAGGCTCCTGCATGCACGCAAGCAGAAGCCGGCCCCTGAATATTCCGGGGCAATCCTGACCCGACGACCTGTGACGCTGGCGGTCGATGCGGGTGGGAGGTTCGAGACCTCCGCTTGAGTACTGGACGAGATTAGCTGATCACTCCGCCGCGGGCCGAATCCACGCGGAACCGCCGCCGACCCGCGCCAGCTCCCAGCCGGAGGCCACGGCCACGAGGTCATCGCCCTCGAGGGGGAACGGCACCGGGCCGGCCAGGTCGAGCACGATCGCCGAGGCTCCGTCCTGCAGTGCCGCCCTCGCGGCGTCGCGGGCACTGACGGGCACCGGGCGAGCGTCGGCCTGCCACGACTGGAGGGTCTCGAGCGACGTGAACGCGAGGAGCGCCTGGCGGCCGTCGGCACCGGTGATGAGGACGGTGGCCATGTCGGCGCTCTTGTCGTGGGCACGACCGTGCTCGTCGAGCTCCATCTCGCCGAGGACGGCGACGACCGGCACCAGGAGCCGTGCCCGGGTGAGCGCCGCCATGACGTCGTACGCCGTCCCCGTGCCGTCCCTCAGCGCGGAGAGGGCGTGCGCAAGACCGGAGTCGGCGGCACCGGTGTCGTCCGGGAAGGCCGGGGCGAGGATGTCGCGGTCACGCATGGGCCGATTCTCTCAGCAGGCGTGGAAGGATGCGGATTCGTGGGCACAGGTGTGGGGGCGAGCGCGGTCGAGCGGAACCGGCTCTGGACGCGGCTCTCGACCGCGGTGGCACAGCACGACGGCCCACTGGCGACCCCCACGATGGTCGTCGATCTCGACGCCTTCACTGCCAACGCCGCGGATCTCTGCCGCCGGGCTGCAGGGACGCCGATCCGGGTCGCCTCGAAGTCGCTGCGCGTCCCGGCGCTGATCAGCCGTGCGTTGGCGCACCCCGGGTTCGCGGGCGTGCTCGGCTACACGCTCGCCGAGGCGCTGTGGCTCGACGGGGAGGGGATAAGCGACGACATCGTGCTGGCCTACCCCACCGTCGATCGTGCGGCGCTCGCCCAGCTGGTGGTCTCGCCCTCGGCCGCGGCGCACATCACCCTGATGGTCGACTCCGTCGAGCATCTCGAGGTGATCGACTCCGTCCGCTCCTCGCGGGCGGTGCCGGTGAGGGTGGCGATCGACCTCGATGCGGGCCTCGACCTGCGGGTGACCCGCGTAGGTCCGCGTCGCTCCCCCGTGACGTCCGCTGCTGCGGCGGTCGCCCTGGCCGAGGCCGTCGTCTCCCGGCCGGGCTTCCGGCTCGTCGGTGTCATGACCTACGAGGGCCAGGTCGCCGGCGTCGCCGACGACGTGCCCGGCCAGCGGCTGAAGTCGGCGGTCGTACGCCGACTCAAGGACCGCTCCATCGAGCAGCTCCTCTCGCGGCGGGCCGACGTGGCGGCGGCGCTGAGGAACCTCACCGAACTGGAGTTCTGGAACGCCGGTGGCTCCGGGTCGATCGAGAGCTCGGCGTCGGACCCGATCGTGACCGAGGTGACGGCTGGATCGGGCCTGCTGGTGCCGGGTCTCTTCGACCACTACCGGTCGTTCACTCCCCGCCCTGCGGCCTTCTTCGGGCTCCCGGTGACCCGGCGGCCGGACGCGAGGACCGCCACTGTGCACGGAGGCGGGTTGATCGCCTCCGGACCGACCGAGTCGTCCCGCGCGCCGCTCCCCTGGGCACCGGCCGGACTGTCGCTGACGGGGCTCGAAGGTGCCGGGGAGGTGCAGACCCCGCTGACCGGCCCGGCCGCCGAGAACCTGCGGATCGGTGACCTCGTGTGGTTCCGGCATGCGAAGTCCGGCGAGCTCTTCGAGCACACCGCCACGGCCCACCTCCTGGCCGGGTCCTCCCTCATCGACTCGGTGCCGACGTACCGCGGCTGTGGCCTCGCCTTCTGACGCGTCCGCGCGTGCGCTCGTCCTTGCCATCGACGGGCCGGCCGGTGCGGGCAAGACCACGCTCGCCACGGCGATGCGGCTGCTGCAGCCGAGTGTCGTGATCCACATGGACGACCTCTACGCGGGCTGGGACGGGCTCGAGGCCGGCGTCGCACAGGTCGACGAGATCATCGGCGCACTGCGGGCCGGCGCGGTCGCCCGATACCGGCGCTACGACTGGGCCCTCGGTGCCTACGGCGAGACGGTCGTCGTGCCCGAGTCGTCGCTCGTGATCATCGAGGGCGTCGGCTCAGGTGGTGGGTCGATGCGGGCGGACTGCGTGGTGTGGCTCGATGCGCCCGTCGACGTACGGCGGGAGCGGGCGGTGGCGCGCGGCGACTTCGGCGACCCGTCCGACCAACACTGGGACCAGTGGGCTGCGCTCGAGGCGGCGCACTTCGCGCGGGCTCAGACGCGCGAACGCGCCGATCTCATCATTCGAACGGAGTAGTCCGCGCCACCGCGAGGGAGCGCTTGAGTGAGAACGGCGAGGCCTGGTTGACCAACCACGGGCGTCCGAACCAGAGATAGCCGTCGGCGTACTGCTGGGCGATCTGCGCCTGCGACGCGGTGAGGTGCAGGCGGGCGTCGACCACGTTGGCGGTCGGAGGGATGCCGAGGGTGTCGCAGCGGACCTCGGTCCGGCTCTTGCAGGTGGCGGCGTTGTCGAAGTTGCCGCTCGGTTTGCCGGCGCGGTTCTGCGCCCAGGTGAACGGCTTGCCGTTGTCGGCCGTGTCGATCACGAAGTGCTTGTCCGCGAGGCCGGAGGCGGCGAGCTTGTCGGAGATCGCCTTGCCGTAGGCGAGGTTGGCCTGCACGGAGGTGTAGTGCGTCGCGCCGAGGGCGAAGCCGCGGGTGTACTGGATGCCGGCGGAGACGAGCAGCGGCACGACCTTCTGCAGGGAGAGCCAGTCGGAGTCCGAGGCGTCGAGGTAGACGCTCGTGCGCGGGAGCGTGGCGAGCCGCTGGGCGGCGTAGCGGACGAGGCCGAGTCGGACGGCGGCGTCCTTGGTCCGCTTCTCCCAGGCGTTGTTCGGGATGGCGGCGAGGCCGAGGTCCGGCTCGAGCACGATCGCGGTGCGAGCGGTGCCGATCGCCGCGACAGCCGCGTCGATCCACTGCCGGTAGGCCGTCTGCTGCGCCGCGGTCAGGGCGCGGCCCCGGGCGTTCTCGCCGCCGACCCACATCCGGAAGAGCGCGAGCTGGACCAGAGTGTTCGGGCCGTACTCGGCCTGCTGAGCCTTGATGGTGTTGGCGATGGCAGGGCCGATGGCCTTCGTCGAGAAGTTGCCGGTGAACCAGACCACGCGCGGACGCAACGCGATCTTCCCCAGGAGCGCCTTGTTGGTGCCCTTGGCGCGCTGGTACGCGGGATAGATGCCGTTCCACGGGCCCCGGTAGACACCCCAGGGGCCGCCCGCGAGTGGGTTCTGGGCAGCGGCTGCGCGCTCGGCGCGCTCGGCCAGCACCGACTCCTTGAGCGTGAACCGGTGGCCGGGGAGGACCGGCTGCGGGTCGGTCGAGGCGGCGACGCCGTAGGCGGCCTGGAACCCTCCGCCGACGATCGCCGTCGTCAGGACCAGGGCGGCGAGGACGGACTTCAACACGCGGTGCACCCTACGTCGATCGGCCTGGATCGCTCAGTTCTTCGGACAAGGTCCGGAGAAATCGCACGGCGTCCCGCGAGCGGCCGCCGTCGGAGGCCTGGATCCCCATCGCGGAGATCTCCTCGCCGTCGGAGAGGTCGAGGCGCACCCATGGCGCACCGTTGGGCAACCGGATGGCGACGATCTGCGCCCACTCCAACTGCCGGCGGCGATAGCCGTTGACCACCACCAGGCCGTCGCGAGTGGCGGTCACCCGGCTGCGGGTCAATGCGTGCACGCAGGTGAGGATCAGCAGGCCGATGAAGGCCAGCGTCAGCAGCTCGAAGGTCGTGAACTTCGCCTGCTCCTCCGGGCCGAGCGCGATCCAGGACGCGGCACAGACCACGGCGAGCCCGATCACCAGCACGACGGCGACGATGCGGGGGCCGACCGGGCGCCAGGTCCGCGGCAGCTTCTGGGCCGCGGAGGCCTCAGAGGCGGCAGGCATGGATGTCGGTGAGGAGGATGGCGCGCGCGCCGAGCGACCAGAGGTCGTCCATCAGCTTCTGCGAGTTGAGCCGCGGGACCATCACGCGGACGGCGACCCAGCCCTCGCGGTGCAGCGGGCTGACGGTCGGTCCCTCGAGCCCGGGCGCCAGCTCGGTCGCGGCCTGGATCGCCTCGGCACGGATGTCGTAGTCCATCATCACGTACGAGCGGGCGACCATGACGCCCTCGATGCGGCGACGGAAGGTGTCGTACGCCGCCGACAGCTCGGCGCCCGCCCGGGTGATGACGACCGCCTCGGACTCGAGGATCGGCTCGCCGAAGACCTCGAGGCCGGCGTTGCGCAGGCTCGTGCCGGTCTCGACGACGTCGGCGATGACGTCGGCGACGCCGAGCTGGATGCTGCTCTCGACCGCGCCGTCGAGCCTCGTCACCGACGCCTGGATGCCGCGCTCGGTCAGGAAGGCACCGACCACGCCGGCGTACGACGTGGCGATGCGCTTGCCGACCAGGTCGTCGAGGGAGGAGTAGCTGCCCGCCGGGCCGGCGAAGCGGAAGCGGCTGCGGCCGAAGCCGAGCTGCATGACCTCGTCGGCCTTGGCGCCGGAGTCGTGGAGCAGGTCGCGGCCGGTGATGCCGATGTCGAGCGTGCCCTCGCCGACGTACAGCGCGATGTCGCGCGGCCGGAGGTAGAAGAACTCGACCCCGTTCTCCTCGTCGATGAGGGTGAGGCGCTTGGCATCGTCCCGCTGGCGGTAGCCCGCCTCACGGAGCAGCGTCGCAGCAGACTCGGAGAGGGCGCCCTTGTTGGGGATCGCGATGCGCAGGAGATCAGACATGTTTCAGGCCTCAGAGGTGGGAGTAGACGTCGTCGAGGGTCAGACCGGTCGCGATCATGAGGACCTGTGCGTGATAGATCAACTGGCTGATCTCGAGGGCGGCGGCCTCCTTGCCCTCATGCTCAGCCGCCATCCACGACTCGGCGGCCTCCTCGACCAGCTTCTTGCCGATCGCATGGACGCCGGCGTCGAGCTCCGCGACGGTGCCGGATCCTGCGGGGCGGGTGCGGGCCTTCTCATTGAGCTCGGCCCACAGCTCGTCGAACGTCTTCACGGGGCTCAAGCCTAGACCGCGGCCTCCTTGAGCCGTCGCAGGGTTGCTGCGGTGGACAGCGCGGCGGTCGCGGCCTCATGGCCCTTGTCCTCCTTCGATCCGTCCAGGCCGGCCCGGTCGAGGGCCTGCTGGTCGTCGTCGCAGGTGAGGACGCCGAAGCCGATCGCGACGCCATGGTCGAGGGCGACGCGGTTGAGGCCGTCGGTCGCGGCGGAGCAGACGTACTCGAAGTGGGGCGTGCCGCCGCGGATCACGACGCCGAGGGCAATCACGGCGTCGTAGCCCGCCCGGGCCAGGCCGTCGGCGACGACCGCGAGCTCGAAGGTGCCGGGAACGCGCTCGATCGTCGCCGTGACGTGGTGCTCGTCGCAGGCGCGTCGGGCGCCGGCGATCAGGCCGTCCATGACCTGCTCGTGCCAGCTGGCGGCCACGATGGCGACCGTGAGACCGCTCGCGTCGATCGCGGCGAGGGTGGGGGCTCCCGCTCCACTCATGTCAGGCTCCTTGGATCTCGAGGCCGGGCAGGACGTGGCCCATCCGGTCGCGCTTGGTGGTGAGGTAGGCGATGTTGTCCGGGTTGGCCGGGGTGGCGAGCGGGATGCGCTCCTCGACGGTGATCCCGAGGCCCTCGAGCTCACTCACCTTCTCCGGGTTGTTGGTGAGGAGGTCGATCCGCGCGACGCCGAGGTCACGCAGGATCTGGGCGGCGGCCACGTAGTCGCGGGCGTCGATCGGGAGCCCGAGGTCGAGGTTGGCGTCCACGGTGTCACGGCCGAGGTCTTGGAGGGCGTAGGCCTGCAGCTTCGAGAGCAGCCCGATGCCACGTCCCTCGTGGCCTCGCAGGTAGACGAGGACTCCCCTCCGCGCGGCAGCTATCCGGCGGAGGCTCTCGTCGAGCTGGGGGCCGCAGTCGCAGCGCCTGCTGCCGAGGACGTCCCCGGTGAGGCACTCCGAATGGACCCGGGTCAGGACCGGCTCCCCTGTCTGCACGTCCCCGAGGACGAGGGCCACGTGCTCCGCCCCATCCGGCACCGACCTGAAGCCGTACGCCGTGAAGTCGCCGTACGACGTCGGGAGGCGGGTCTCGACGACGCGCTCGACCAGGGACTCGTGCTGCTGGCGATGCCGGACGAGGTCCTCGATCGAGATCATCACCAGGCCGTGCTCGTCGGCGAACTCGCGGAGCTGCGGTGCCCGTTTCATCGTGCCGTCGTCGTTGACGATCTCGACCAGGACGCCTGCCGGGCGCAGGCCGGCGAGGCGGGCGAGGTCGACGGCAGCCTCGGTGTGGCCCCTTCTCTCAAGGACGCCACCGGGGCGGGCGCGCAGCGGGAAGACGTGGCCCGGACTGGCGAGCTCTGCCCGTGTCGTCGCGGGTTCGGCGAGGAGTCGAGCGGTCCACGCCCGGTCGGCGGCACTGATGCCGGTCGTGACACCGGCGCGGGCATCGACGCTCACGGTGAAGGCCGTCCGGAACGGGTCCTGGTTGTCAGGGACCATCAGCGGCAGGTCGAGCCTGTCGACCTCGTCGGGGGCGAGCGGTGCGCAGATCACCCCGCTGCTGTGGCGGATCGTGAACGCCATCAACTCGGGCGTCGCGTGCTGGGCCGCGAAGATGATGTCGCCCTCGTTCTCCCGGCCCTCGTCGTCGACGACGACGACCGCCCTTCCCGCGGCGATGTCGGCGATGGCGCGATCGACGCTGTCGAGGCGGACGCCTCCGTGCTGGGTACTCATCGCGTCGCTCCCAGCAGCTTCTCGACATGCTTGGCGATCACGTCGACCTCGAGGTTCACCGTGGCACCTGCCTGCTTGGTCCCCAGGGTGGTGCGGGCGAGGGTCTCGGGGATGAGGCTCACCGTGAAGCTCTCCTCCCCCGCGTCGACGACGGTCAGGCTGACGCCGTCCACGGCGATCGACCCCTTGTCCACCAGGTAACGCCCGAGGTCGGCCGGCAGGCTGATCTCCACAGCCTCCCAGTGCTCACTCGGTGCTCGCCTGAGGATCGTGCCGACGCCGTCGACATGGCCCTGCACGATGTGGCCGCCGAGTCGGGTCTGCGGGGTGACGGCCCGCTCGAGGTTGACCTGGGTGCCGACCACGCTTCCGGCCAACGAGGTCTTGTCGAGGGTCTCCTGCATGACGTCGGCCGTCCAGGTCGTGTCGTCGAAACGCGTGACGGTGAGGCAGCATCCGTTGACGGCGATCGAGTCGCCGAGGGCGACCTCCTCCAGGACCGTGGTGGCGGCGATGGTGAGGCGGATCGCGTCGCCCTGGTCTTCGATGCCGGCGACGCTGCCGAGCTCCTCGATGATTCCGGTGAACATCAGATCTCCTTGTTCTGCTGGGGTGTGAGCGTCAGGCGCACGTTCGGTACGTCGCCCGGGATGACGGTGATGTCGGTGACGTGTGGCCGTTCGGCGTCGGTGATGGTGTGGATGCCGAGATCGGCGACCGACGGGCTGCCTGCGCCGAGGAGCACCGGCGCCACGTAGGCGACGATCTCGTCGACGAGGCCGGCGCTGAGGAAGGCGGCGGCGAGGGTCGGGCCTCCCTCGAGAAGGACGTGGCAGCGCTCCAGGGCCCAGAGCTGGTCGAGGGCCTCGCGTGGATCGCGGGTGCGCAGGTGCACCGTCTCCGCGCAGTGGTTGAGGACGCGGGCCTCCGGAGGCAGGTCGCGGAGGCCCATCACGGCGCGCAGCGGCTGGACGACGGCGTGCTCGCCCCCCTCATCGCGCACCGTGAGCTCCGGGTCGTCGACCTCGACCGTCCGGGTGCCGACCAGCATCGTGTCCGCCTCGGCCCGGAGTCGATGCGTGTCATGCCGTGCCTCGGGCGAGGTGATCCACCTGCTCGTGCCATCGGCCGCGGCACTGCGACCGTCGAGGGTCGTGGCGAGTTTCCAGGTGACGAACGGCCGCTGGCGCTCGACGGCGATGCTCCACCGACGGTTGAGTGCGCGTGCCTCCTCCGCCCTCACGCCACCGACCACCTCGATGCCGGCCGCCGTGAGGGACGCTGCGCCTCCCGCTGCGATCGGGTTGGGGTCGCTCTGGGCATGGACCACACGACGTACGCCGGCCTCGATGAGCGCAGCGGAACAGGCACCTGTGCGACCGGTGTGGTTGCAGGGCTCGAGCGTCACGACCGCGGTCGCGCCCCGGGCCCTTCCTCCCGCGCGGCTCAACGCGTCGACCTCGGCGTGCGGCGTGCCGGCGCCGCGGTGGAACCCCTCGGCGACGGTGGTGCCGTCGTCGGCGAGCAGGACGCAGCCCACCCGCGGGTTCGGCAGCGTAGAGAGGTCCGGCGTCGCGGCCAGAGTCAGGGCGCGCGACATCGCGGCCTGCTCGGCTGCTGTGATGGTCATTCCGGCCCCGCTCCTGATCGCTGATGCGTCAGGGGTGCCTCAACGAGATAGGGCTCTGCCTACGTCGTTGCGTGCGCTTTCCATCCGGACTCTGACCGTCGGTCCAGGAATCTCACCTGGTCAACCGCTCGCTGGCTGCGAGCGGGTCGCGGACTTCTGAACAGCCTCACTTCGACTGCGTCAGTCACCGCCGGTGCGGAATTTCACCGCCCCCAGTGCACGCGAGCTTGTCGCTCGTTCCTACGAGTGTGACACGGCCGCGGCCGCGGCGCGAAGGTCGTTCACCATCTGGTCAGGGTCCTCGACGCTGTACACGGCGCTTCCGGCGACGAAGACGTCGGCCCCCGCCTCCGCGCAGCGCTCGATCGTCTCGAGACTCACACCGCCGTCGACCTGGAGCCAGCACTCGCCACCGTGCTTCTCGATGTAGCTGCGCGCCGTCCTGATCTTCGGGAGGCAGAGGTCGAGGAACTTCTGGCCACCGAAGCCGGGCTCGACGGTCATGATGAGCACCATGTCGAGCTCGGGGATGAGCTCCTCGTACGGCTCGATCGGCGTTGCCGGACGGAGCGCCATGGATGCCCGTGCACCCTTGCTGCGGATCTCGCGCGCCGTGCGGATCGGGGCGCTGCTCGCCTCGACGTGGAACGTGACGGACTTCGCGCCCGCCTCGACGTACGCCGGCGCATGCCGATCTGCGTCCGCGATCATCAGGTGCGCATCCAGCGGGATCTCCGTCGCCCTGCTCAGCGCCTCCACCATGCTCGGGCCGAAGGTGAGGTTCGGGACGAAGTGGTTGTCCATGACATCCACGTGGATCCAGTCACTGTTCCCGATCCTCGCGATCTCGCTCTGCAGGTTGGCGAAGTCCGCGTTGAGGATCGATGGCGTGATCTGGATGTGGTTGCTCACGCGGGAATCTTAGGGCCGCCAGTACGCCGACAAGGGCCGGCAGGGTGCCGACGTGGAGCGGGGGTGTCATCGCCGCTCGCCTCGGCTGAGATCCACCCACATTCCCGCACCAAACCCTTGCGTTCGATTGCTCGAACAGATAGGATCGGCGCATGTCGCAAGCTGTAGACGCCGGATCCACCGAGAACATCCTCGGCCCCAGCAGCGGCATGCCCATCGACAACCCACTCGCCATGATCGCCCTCACCAAACACTCCGCGAACATGGCCGAAATCGCCTCGCTGCTCCACACCCTCGACTGGACCCAGCAGCACCAGACCAACGACCCGGCACACGCAGCCTCCGGCGACAAGGTCCACGACATCCCCCTGGCCGGCGACGGCACACCCTGGATCGACGAATCCGCCCTCATGGAACTCGCCACCGAGACCGGCATGAACGACCACCAGGCACGCTCCTGGGTCGGCGACGCCCTCGAACTCCACCACCGGTTGCCGAAACTCTTCTTCCGGCTCTACGACGAACAACTCCCCGTCTGGAAAGCACGCCTCGTCGCCCAGGCGAGCCGAGTTCTCACCCCCGAGGGCGCCGCGTGGCTCGACAAAGAACTGCACATGCGGTTCGAGAAGATCGGCCCCACCGCGTTGAAGCGGTTCATCGCCCACGCCATCGACAGGTTCGACCCGGCAGAGGCAGCACGGCGTGCTGAAGCAGCGGCCGAGGCCCGCAAGGTCGACCTCCGCCACCAAGACGACGGCACCGACGACCTCTACGGCAAGGTCGACCACGCCGACGGCCTCGACCTCGAAACAGCGCTCCAACAAGCCGCGGCCGACCTCAAGGAGCAAGGCTCAGAAGAATCCCTCGACGTCCGTCGGTCACAGGCACTCGGCGTCATCGCCCGCCACTACCTCGCCGGTACGTCGGCCGGTGCCGTCACGCGCGTGGTGAACCTCTACGTCCACGCCGACAGCGAGGGGCAGTTCACCACCGAAGGCGGCACCGGCGTCACCACCCTCACCCAGCTCCGCGAGTGGTGCCAGACCTCGAACACCAAGTTCATCCTCCGCCCGGTCATCGACCTCAACCAGCGGCTCCACCGCACCGGCTACGTCCCCTCAGTCGAGATGCGGGAACAAGCCGTCCTGACCGACAAGACCTGCGTCGCACCGAACTGCGAACGCAACGCCCGAACCGCCGACCTCGACCACATCGAGCCCTACGACAAAGACCACCCCAGCCGGGGCGGACCCACCTCGTCCGAGAACCTCGCCTGCCTGTGCCGGTACCACCACCGGATGAAGACCTTCACCCACTGGACCTACACCAAACTCGAACCCGGCTACTACCTCTGGCGCTCACCCGCCGGGAAGCACCACCTCCGCACACCCGCCGGCACCATCAAGCTGACCTGACTCACGCCCGCACTGGCTCCAAGAGCTCCTGCTCGTCGATCACCTCGAGCGCGAGGGTGCGGTAGCCCACCTCGTCGAAGAGCACGGTGATCCGGTCCTCCTCGACGTCGGTGACGACACCCTCCCCGAACTCGTCGTGTCGCACTCTGCTCTGGACGGCGTACGGCCCGTCCGCGCCGGCCACGGGGTCGGGCGCGGTGCCGGACCGGCAGTTGTCGCACACGCCACACCGGGCGTCCAGCTGCTGGCCGAAGTAGGCGACGAGGAAGACGGCACGGCATCGGTCGGTCTCGGCGTACCCGCGCATCATGTCGACACGGGAGTGTTCGAGCTGCTGCTGCGCCTCGGCGATGTCCCGGACCGCGGCGGGCCGTACCCGGCCTGTGGTGTGGTCTGCGAGCTCGGCCAGGTTGAGGATGCGGCCGGCCTTGCGGCGCCCCATGCGTGCCTTGTCGGCGACGGCCGCCGGGTCATTGCCCAGTGCCTCCCGGACCGCGAGTACTCGCTCGATGTCGCCGCTCTTGGGGACGGCGGCGGAGAAGAAGCGGCCGAGGGCGAGGTCCTCCGGACGGTAGACGAGCAACACCTCGGCGGGCTCACCGTCGCGACCGGCACGCCCCACCTCCTGGTAGTAGGTGTCCGGTGACTCGGGGATCTGGGCGTGCACCACGAAGCGGATGTCCGGCTTGTCGATGCCCATGCCGAACGCGGACGTGGCCACGATGGTGTCGATCTCGTCATCCATGAACGCCTGCTGCACCGCCTCGCGGCGGCGATGGCCGAGCCCACCGTGATAGGCGGCGGTGCGGCGGCCCTGCCCGGCCAGCAGCGCGGCGTACTCCTCGGTGGCAGGGCGGGTGCGGCAGTAGACGATGCCGGTGCCACGTGAGTTATTGACGCTCTCGATCACGGCGCGACGCTGCTCGTCCTGGTCAGCCACCCTGCGCACACCCAGGGCGAGGTTCTCGCGGGCGAAACCGGTGACGATGGTCCGCGGCTCGCGCATCCGGAGCCGTTCGACGATGTCCTCCCGGATCGGCGGCGCCGCGGTGGCGGTCATGGCGACGATCCGCGGCTCGCCGAGCTCCTCCAGCAGTTCACCGAGGCGGAAGTAGTCGGGCCGGAAGTCGTGTCCCCACGCCGAGACACAGTGCGCCTCGTCGACCGCGACGAGCTTCGGGCCCAAGGCCGCTACCCGATCGCGGACCTCCGGGTTGGCCAGCTGCTCAGGCGCCAGGAAGACGAACTCGGCATCACCCGCAGCAAGCCGCTCGAGCGCCTCCTCGCGCTCATGCTCGGTCTCGGCCGAGCTGAGACGGACAGCGTGTACGCCGGCACCCGACTCCTCGATACCGAGGATCTGGTCCTGCTGGAGTGCGAGCAGCGGCGAGACCACGACGGTCGGCCCGTCGATCAGCAGGCCGGCGAGCTGGTAGACGAGCGACTTGCCTGCCCCGGTCGGTGCCACGAGCAGCACGTCGTGCCCGTCGAGCAGCGCCGCGGTCGCCTCCGCCTGGCCGGGGTGGAGCCGGTCGTGGCCGAACCGCTCCTGGGCTGTCCGTCGGACCTTCGCGGTTGTCGTGCTCACCCGCTCGACCCTAGGGGTGTCTCCCAACTGCCATCACCGCGGCGGCAGCGGCCTGGTCCGCGGCCGGACGGTTCTGGCTGAGCTTCGCCTTGCCCTCCACCGAGGTCACCCGGATCTCGAGGCCGACGATCGCCTTGAGCATGCCGTCGATGTAGTCCTCCGGCGCATCGGCGACCTGCCAAGGCTCGGTCCGATTTCCTTCATGGCGGTCCGTGAGCTCAGTGACAACCGAGCGCAACCACCCCGCGTCCGGCCTGACCGTGACCGCGCCGGCGATGTGGACCGCGGTGTAGTTCCAGGTCGGCACGACCTTGCCGTGCTCTGCCTTGGCGGCGTACAGCGACGGCGAGATGTACGCCTCGGGGCCGCCGACGATGAGCAGCGCGGGCGAACCATCGACGATCTCGCGCCAGTGCGGGTTGGCCTTGGCGATGTGTGCGACGACGACCTCGTCGCGCCAGATGATCGGCAGCAGCGTCGCCTGCGGCACGCCGTCGGGGCCCGACGTGACGAACCAGGCCGACCCGACTTCCGCGACAAATGCGCGGAGCGCGGCCTCGTCCTCCCAGCGGTTGAAGACCGGCGTGTACATCAGAGCCGATCAGCCGTTGAGCTCGTCACGCCAGGCGAGCAGCGCACGGAGCGGCTCGAGGTCGAAGTCAGGGCCGCCGACGCCGTACGTGAAGAGGCGGGCGCCGAGGTCGTACGACGAGCGCGCGGTCTCGAGGTCGCCGCCCTGGATCCCGACGGAGACCTCGATCTCGTCGACGTCGCGGCCGATGGCCTCGCAGTGACCGCCGAGCACGCCGAGCTTGTGCCTGAGATCGTCGCCCGTGACGAAGGTGTGCCAGATGTCGGCGTGCGCGGCGACGTACTTGAGCGTCTTCTTCTCGCCTCCGCCGCCGATGAGGACCGGGATGTCGCGCGTGGGGGCGGGGTTGAGCGTGGCCCACCGGGACTCGATCCGCGGGAGCGCCTCACCGAGGGCGTCGAGGCGACCGCCGGCGGTGCCGAACTCGTAGCCGTACTCGTCGTAGTCCTTCTCGAACCAACCCGACCCGATGCCGAAGATGAGCCGCCCGCCGCTGATGTGGTCGACGGTGCGGGCCATGTCGGCGAGCAGCTCCGGGTTGCGGTAGGAGTTGCAGGTCACGAGGCAGCCGATCTCAGCACGCTCGGTCTGCTCCGCCCATGCGGCCAGCGTCGTCCACGCCTCGAAGTGCTTGCCCTCGGGCTCGCCGTACAGCGGGTAGAAGTGGTCCCAGTTGAAGATGACGTCGACGCCGAGCTCCTCGGCCCGCGCCACCGCGTCGCGGTAGGGCCCGTAGTCGCTGTGCTGCGGCTGGAGCTGGACACCGATGCGGACAGGTCGCGAGGTCATGAGCTCATCGTAGGGAGACGACGTAACAGCGCCATGAACATGGCGTCGGTCTGATGGCGATGCGGCCAGAGCTGGACGGTGCCGTCCACAGGGCCGGCGCTCTCGGCGATGTCGCCGACGAGGCCGCCGAGCGGCTCGAGGGTGACATCGGTGCGGGCGGCGAAGACTGCGTCGACGACCTCGGACGTCTCCGCGAGCACCGGGCTGCAGGTCGCGTAGAGGACCGCTCCTCCCGGCCGGACGAGGTCGAGGGCCGAGGAGAGCAGCGCCACCTGGAGGGGCACGAGCTCGTCGATGTCCGTGGCCGTACGTCGCCACCGCGACTCCGGGCGACGCCGCAGAGCACCGAGACCCGAGCAGGGAGCGTCGACGAGGACACGGTCGAACGAACCACTGCGGTACGGAGGCCGGGCGCCGTCACCCGTGACCACCCCTGCGACACCTTCGGCGCCGGTGAGGTTCTGGGCGACGAGCCGAGCGCGGTGGAACTGTGCCTCGTTGGCGAGGAGCGTGGCTCCGCGCTGCGCGGCGAGCGCGGCGAGAAGGGCCGACTTCCCGCCAGGGCCGGCGCAGAGGTCGAGCCAGCGCTCGTCGGGGCCGTCGACCGGGGCATCCGCCGCGGCGAGGGCGACGAGCTGCGAACCCTCGTCCTGCACGCCGGCGCGGCGTTCGCGGACCGGCGCGAGGTCGGCGAGGCTGCCTGCCGGGGCCATTGCGCCGTAGGGGGACAGCATCGTCGGCTCGGCGCCAAGGTCGACAAGCTCCGCGACAGTCGCGCGGCCGGGGCGGGCGACGAGGGTGACTCGCGGGGCGGCGTTGTCGGCCGCGAGAAGGCGGCGGAGTTCGGCCCCATTCGGTGGTGACGGAGGGCCCACTCGGAGGGACGCAGCGAGCAGGTCGACGATCCAGGCGGGATGGGAGAACTCGAGGGCGTCGCGGGCGACCCCAGGAGCGGGCGCGAGTTCGTCGACCCACTCCTCCAGCGAGCGGGTGGCCACCTTGCGGAGCACGGCGTTGGTGAAGGAGGCGGCGCCGGGGCCGACCTTGGACTTCACGAGCTCGACCGTGGAGTTGATCGCCGCATGGTCGGGCACCCGCATCGAGAGCAGCTGGTGGCAGCCGAGTCGCAGCGCGTCGCGCACCTTGGCCTCGACCTTGCTGAGCGGTCGGTCGATGCAGGCGGCCAGGACGGCGTCGTACGTGCCCTGCTGGCGCAGGGTCCCGGAGGCGAGCTCGGTGGCGAAGGCGGCGTCGCGGCCGGAGAGCCCATGCGTGGCAAGGGCGTGCGGCAGCACGAGATTGGCGTAGGCGTCGTCGACGCGGACCGCCTTCAGGACCTCGAAGGCGGCCAGGCGAGCGGGGTCGACCCGGCGGTCATTCCGCGACAAGGTCGCCCTCGACCCTCAATCCCCGTGCCCAGTCGGCCGCCGGCGTCTCCTTCTTCCCGAAGGCCTTGACCAGGCCCAGCCGGACGGCCGTCGAGGCGGTGCCGACGAGGACCTCGTTCTTCGAGATCTCGACGTGCCCCGCCGGAAGCGACTCGGAGGTCACGGTGACCGGGCCGAGCTTCACCCGCGACCCCTCCTCGCCCAGACCGGGCAGGGACGTCCAGGCGCCGGGCGCCGGCGTACAGGCGCGGATGCGACGGTCGACGCCGACCGCGGGCTCGGACCAGACGATGCGGGCGTCGTCGACCGAGATCTTCGGCGCGAGCGTGACGCCGTCGAGCGGCTGCGGCCGGGCCTCGATCTGGCCGAGCTCGATGCCGTCGAGCGTGGCGACCAGGAGCGACGCGCCGCCTTGGGCGAGGCGGTCCAGGAGGTCGCCGGAAGTGTCGGTCGGCCGGATCCGCTCGGTCATGACACCGAAGGTGGGGCCGGCATCGAGCTCGGGCACGATCCGGAACGTCGTCGCGCCGGTGAACTCGTCGCCCGCCCACACCGAGTGCTGGACCGGTGCAGCGCCGCGCCAGGCGGGCAGCAGCGAGAAGTGCAGGTTGATCCAGCCGTGGGTCGGAATGTCCAGTGCCGACTGGGGAAGAAGCGCTCCATAGGCGACGACGGGGCAGGTGTCCGGCTCCAGTCCGCGGAGGGTCTCCTGGAAGTCCGGATCGCGCGGATGCGACGGCTTGAGCACCGGGATGCCCAGCTCCTCGGCACGCTGAGCGACCGGTGAGGCGACGAGGCGACGGCCGCGACCGGCGGGTGCGTCGGGACGCGTGACCACCGCGACGACCTCGTGCGGCGACGCGTGGATCGCGTCGAGCGAGGGCAGCGCCACCTCGGGCGTGCCGGCGAAGACGACTCGCATCAGGTCAGAAGCCGAAGCCGTTGGTGGCGTGCGGGCTCACCTTGATCGTCGGCTGCTCGAGGCCGAACCACTCGGACTCGCGGATCTGCTTCATCGCGGCCTTGCGGGAGGCGTCGTCCAGCTTGTCGATGAAGAGGATCCCGTCGAGGTGATCGGTCTCGTGCTGGATCGCGCGGGCCAGCAGCTCAGAGCCCTCGATGACGACCGGCTCCCCGTGCATGTTGAAGCCCTTCGCTGCCACGTAGAGCGCGCGTCGGCAGTCATAGGTCAGTCCCGGCAGCGAGAGACAGCCCTCGTCCCCCTCCTGGATCTCCTCGGAGAGCGTGAGCTCGGGGTTGATCAGGTGGCCGACCTCGCCGTCGACGTACCAGGTGAAGACGCGCAGGCCGACGCCGATCTGCGGGGCGGCGAGGCCGGCACCCGGGGCGTCGAGCATGGTGTCGGTGAGGTCCTGGACCAGCGTGCGGAGCTCGCGGTCGAAGTCGACGACCTCGGTCGCGCGACGGCGCAGGACGGGGTCGCCGAAGAGGCGGATGGGCTGAACTGCCATACAGGAGAGGTTAGATGCTGGGCGGGTCGAGCTGAATTCGGACGGGGTCGAGCCGGCGGGCCGCCCGCACGCGGGCGAGTTCGGCCAGCGCAACAGCGAGTGCCGCCCCCTCGGCCACCGGCGTGCGTACGACGGCACGCCACTGCTCCCCGTCCGGCACCGGCCCCAGCACTTCGCCCGCCGGAGGGAGCGCGAGGATCGTGAGCGCGTCGTCGACGGCGCCCGCGTCGCCGGTGATCGTGGCCAGCCTCGCGGCCGGCGGCAGATGAGCGCTGGCCCGCTCGGCCATCTCCCGGGCGACGTAGCCGGACTGGTCCCACCGGACGAGCGCCTGGACGACGGGATGGGCCGGATCACCGATGACCATGCCACGGCCGCCCGGCCCGGCGAGGCCGAGGGCGTTGGAGTAGCGCCGGAGGACGTCCTCATCCGCGCGCAGCCCCGGCCAGCCCAGCGCGAGCCAGGTGTCGAGCAGGACGACGGCGGCGTAGCCGCCCTCGGCGGCAGGCTCCGCTCCCGGCGTGGCCACCACGATCGTGCGCCCCCGGGAGACGGTCGGCAGGATCCGCTCACCGCTCGACGAAACGACCCGCAGACCCGGGAAGGACCGCCCGAGCTCTTCAGCGGTCCGCGCGTCACCGACGACGGGGGCGCGCAGCCCATGGCCGCCGCAGTGGGCGCACTGCCAGGCGTCGACCACGGTGCCGCACCACCGGCAGGCGGGAGGAGTCGCGGGCGCAGACTGGTGGAGCGGTCCGGTGCAGACCGAGCAGCGCGCCGGCGTACGGCAGCTGTCGCAGGCGAGTGCTGCGGCATAGCCACGTCGTGGGACCTGGACGAGGACGGGCCCAGTCTCGGCGGCGCTGCGGATGAGGTCGTGCGCCTCCGTGGGCAGGCGGGTCGCGCGCGCCAGCGGATCACGGTCGAGCGAGATGTCGCTCGCGCCGGGCACCGAGACGGTGAGGCGGCTCCGCGACAGGGCGCGGGTCGGCGCGATGTCGTGGGCCCAGCCGGACTGCACCAGCGCCTGGGCCTCTGCCGAGCGCGCGAAGCCACCGACGAGGAAGCCGGCGCCGGCCAGCTCGGCGCGGAGTCGGGCGACCTCCCGCACCTGGGGGTACGGCGACCGCGGCTCGGACAGCAGCTCGTCTCCCTCGTCCCAGACGGCGATGATCCCGAGGTCGGCGACCGGCGCCCAGATCGCGGCGCGTGTGCCGATCGCCACCTTCACCGCGCCGCGGCGCAGGGCGAGGAAGGCGCTGTAGCGAGGGGCCGGGCCCTGGTCCGCGGTGAGCACGACGTGCTGACCCTCCCCCAGCACCGCGTCGAGCGCAGCCGAGAGTCCGGCGATGTCCTTGTGCTCCGGCACGCACACGACGGCACCACGCCCGGCCGAGAGCGCGGCAGCGACGGCATGTGCGATCAGCGTCGCCCAGTCGGTGCCCGGCGCGGCGTGCCAGACCGCACGGGGTCCGCCCCCGGTGGCCAGGTGCCTGAGGAAGGCCCCTGCCGGCTCATGCCCGGCCCACGCCGCCAGGGCGGCCTGCGGGTCGACCACCGGCGGAGCGGTGGGCCGGGAGACGAGACGCTCGGTCGCGGCATGCCGTGGCGGGATGGCCAGTCGCAGCACGTCGGAACGGGTGCCGGCGTAGTGCTCGGCGACGGCCGCGGCGAGGGCGGCGATCTCCTCGGTCAGGACGGGCTCTGTCCCGACGACGCGACGCAGCGGTGCGAGCCGGCCGCCGGCCTCGGTGTGCTCGGAGCGGTCGCTGCGGGCGATCAGGAAACCGTCGGCGTCCTGGGTGCCGAACTTCGCCTTGACCCGTACGCCGGGCTCGGCCGCCTCCGCCATCGACACGGGCACGGCGTAGTCGAAGACCCGGTCGAGATGTGCACCCGGCAGGTCGAGCAGGACGTGCGCGACCGGCAGGATCGGAGAGATCTCCGCCTCGGCCTGCTTGCGGGCCCGCGTGGCCTGCGCCTTGCGCGCGCCCTCCTTGGCCCGATCGCGAACGAGCCCGGGGAGTTCCAGCTCCCCGGGCTCGTTGGAGCTGGTCATGTCAGACGCCGGCGGCGGCCTTCAGGGCGTCGGCACGGTCGGTCTTCTCCCACGTGAACTCGGGGAGCTCGCGACCGAAGTGGCCGTAGGCGGCCGTCTTCGCGTAGATCGGACGCAGCAGGTCGAGGTCGCGCAGGATCGCGCCGGGACGCAGGTCGAAGACCTCGAGCACCGCGGCCTGGATCTTCTCAACCGGGACGGTCTCGGTGCCGAACGTCTCGACGAAGACACCGACGGGCTTGGCGACACCGATGGCGTAGGCGACCTGGACCTCGGCGCGGCGGGCGAGGCCCGCGGCGACGATGTTCTTGGCGACCCAGCGCATGGCGTAGGCGGCCGAGCGGTCGACCTTCGACGGGTCCTTGCCGGAGAAGGCACCACCACCGTGACGGGCCATGCCGCCGTAGGTGTCGACGATGATCTTGCGGCCGGTCAGGCCGGCGTCACCCATCGGGCCACCGACGACGAACTTGCCGGTGGGGTTGATGTGCAGCTTGTAGCCGTCGAACGGGACGCTCGTCTTGAACTGCTCGAGGACGGGCTCGATGACCTTTGCCTGGATGTCCGCCTTCAGCTGCTCCTGCGTGACGTCCTCGGAGTGCTGCGTCGACAGCACCACGGTGTCGACGCGGACGGCGCGGTTGTCGTCGTCGTACTCGATGGTGACCTGGGTCTTGCCGTCGGGACGGAGGTACGCGAGCGTGCCGTCCTTGCGGACCTCGGTGAGCTTCTCCGCGAGGGTCTGGGCGATCTTGATCGGGAGGGGGAAGAGCTCCGGCGTGTCGTCGCAGGCGTAGCCGAACATCAGCCCCTGGTCGCCGGCGCCCTGCTTGTCGAGCTCGTCCGAGGAGCCGCCGAGGCGGACGTCCTCGGCGGTGTCGACGCCCTGCGCGATGTCGGGCGACTGGGCACCGATCGCGACCTGGACGCCACACGAGTTGCCGTCGAAGCCCTTGGTGGAGGAGTCGTAGCCGATCTCGAGGATCTTCTGGCGCACGAGCTGCGCGACCGGCGCGTACGCCTTGGTGGTGACCTCGCCGGCCACGACCACGAGGCCGGTGGTCAGGAGCGTCTCGACCGCGACACGGCTCTTGGGGTCGTGCTCGAGCAGGTAGTCGAGGACGGTGTCGCTGATCTGGTCAGCGATCTTGTCCGGGTGACCCTCAGTCACCGACTCGGAGGTGAACAGGCGTCCAGTCACGTTTTTACTCCTGAAGATCTGTAGTGGGCTGGGCTGAGAATAGTCCAGTCACCTGGTCCCAAATGACGTGGCTCAAAACAGCCTTGGATCCGCTGGGTACGTCGACCGACGACCCGTCTGCGGACAGGATGACAGCTTCGTTGTCGGCGTGTCCGAAGACCTTGCCGCCGCTGACGTCGTTGACGACCAGGAGGTCGCACCCCTTGCGGGCGAGCTTGGCGCGGCCCAGCTCGAGGACCGAGCCCGTGGCGTCACCCGTCTCGGCTGCGAAACCGACCACGATCTGGCCCGGGTGGGACCGCTCGTGGCTGATCGTGGCAAGGATGTCGGGGTTCTGCTCCAGCTCGATCGACGGAGCGGAGCCGTCGCCGGCCTTCTTGATCTTCGAGTCGCTGAAGGAGGTCGGTCGGAAGTCCGCCGGCGCGGCAGCCATGACGATCGCGTCCGCCGCCCGGGACTCGGCGAGCACGGCGTCGCGGAGCTCGCTCGTGGACTCCACGCGGACGACCTTGACGCCGGCCGGGTCGGACAGGGTCACGTTGGCGGCGACGAGCGTGACGCTGGCGCCGCGGGCTGCTGCGGCCCGGGCGAGCGCGTAGCCCTGCAGGCCGCTGGAACGGTTGCCGAGGAACCGGACCGGGTCGAGATACTCCCGGGTGCCGCCGGCACTGACGACGACATGGCGCCCGGTGAGGTCGAGCTCGGCCCGCCCGCGGGCGAGGATCTCCGCGCAGAGCTCCGCGATCTCCGCCGGCTCGGGCAGGCGACCCTTGCCGGTGTCCTTACCGGTGAGACGTCCCTCGGCCGGCTCGATGACCAGCGCACCGCGCTCACGCAGTGTCGCGACGTTGGCCTGCGTCGCCGCGTGCTCCCACATCTCGGTGTGCATCGCCGGGGCGAAGACCACCGGACAGCGGGCGGTGAGCAGCACGTTGGTGAGCAGGTCGTCGGCCATGCCATGGGCAGCACGCGCCATCGTGTTGGCCGTGGCAGGGGCGACGACGACGAGGTCGGCGGTCTGGCCGATCCGGACGTGCGGAACATCGGTGATGTTCTCGAAGACCTCGGTGCTCACCGGCTTCCCGGAGAGCGCCTCCCACGTCGGCGCGCCGACGAATCGAAGGGCCTCACGGGTCGGCACGACGGTGACGTCGAGGCCCGACTCGGTGAGTTTGCGCAGCAGGTCGGCGGCCTTGTAGGCGGCGATCCCGCCCGTCACCCCTAGAACCACAGAAAGCCGCGCCTTGGGCGCGGCTTCTGTGAGTGACGTTGTCGTCAGCGGATGCTCACTCTGCGGCGGCGAACGGGTCCGCGGTGGTGGCGGCCTTGGCGGCAGCCTCCTCGGCGGCCAGCTCGGCCGGGTCCACCTCTTCGCAGGTCAGGAGGTCGTCGTTGATCTCGCGGAGCGCGATCGACAGCGGCTTCTCCTGCACGTGCGTCTCGACCAGCGGGCCGACGTACTCGAGCAGGCCCTCGCCGAGCTGGGAGTAGTAGGCGTTGATCTGACGGGCGCGCTTGGCTCCGTAGAGGACCAGGCGGTACTTGCTGTCGGTCTTGCTCAGCAGGTCGTCGATGGACGGATTCGTCACGCCCTGCGCGTCGATCTCGGGAGAAGCCACGTGGCTCACGCCTCACTGTCGGTGGATGGTGCAGTCATCAAGGCTACCAACTGCGCGGCAGCATCGTGAACTTCACGGTTGACGATGGTCACGTCGAACTCCGCCTCCGCGGCGAGCTCGACTCGCGCGGTCTCGAGGCGACGCTCGCGCTCCTCCTCGCTCTCAGTGCCGCGGCCGACGAGCCGACGCACCAGCTCCTCCCACGACGGCGGGGCGAGGAAGACGAAGAGCGCCTCGGGGCCTCCGTCACGGTTCAGGGTCTCGCGCACCTGACGAGCGCCCTGCAGGTCGATCTCGAGCAGCGCCGGACGTCCGGCTGCGAGCGCAGCCTCGACGGGTTTGCGCGGCGTGCCGTACCGGGCGACCCTGTGGACCGTCGCCCACTCGAGCAGCTCGCCCTCGGCGACCATCCGGTCGAACTCCTCGTCGGAGACGAAGTGGTAGTGGACGCCGTCGACCTCCCCCGGGCGTGGCGGGCGGGTCGTGGCGGAGACGGAGTACCAGACGTCGGGGTGCTCGTCGCGGATGGCGGCGGCGACGGTCCCCTTGCCGACCGCGGTCGGCCCGGCGAGAACGACGAGGCGGGACTGCTCAGCCACGCTCAACCACGCGCTCCGAACTCACGCGTGAGTGCGGCGATCTGGTTGACGCCGAGGCCGCGGACGCGGCGGCTCTCCGCGATCTCGAGGCGCTCCATCAGCGCCTTGGCACGGACCTTGCCGACACCCGGCATCGCCTGGAGCAGGTCGAGGACCTTCATCTTGCCGATCACGCGGCCGAGCTCGTCGTCACCCTGGCCCTGCTCGATCACGGAGATGATCGAGGCGCCCGAGTTCTTGAGCCGGTTCTTGATCTCGGCGCGCTCACGGCGCGAGGCCGCGGCCTTCGCGAGAGCCGCCTGACGCTGTTCGGGGGTCAACGGGGGTAGAGCCACGGCGCCACCCTAGAGCGTGAGGGGGGTGTGGCACACGTCGCGGACCTCCTGCTGGACGTTGGCCAGCGCCGTGGTCACCTTCTCCGACTGGAGTGCGGTCGCGGCGGCCTTGATCTTCGCCTCGTCCTTCTCCTCGACGGCCCGCTCGAGTGTGCCCACGGCCTTGATCACCGTGTCCCAGTCGGGCGTGATGTCCGTCGGTGCCTTGCCCTGCAGGGCACGCAGGTCGGGCAGCGCCTCGATGAGCGCGTCCTTGTCGCCACTGTCGACGACGCCACTGAGATGCTTCTGGCGGCTGCTCACCTCCTTGCAGTACGCCGACACCTGGTCGCCGCAGCCGGCGCTGACCGCTCCTGCGGCCAGGAGGACGAGGCTCAGCGCACCGGAGGCCGCGCGGATCATGCCGTCAGCGCCTCATTGGTGCGTCGTGCCGCCTCGGCGAGACGTGTTGCGGCGGGCCCCTCGCGTAGCAGGCCGCGCGACGAGCTCGGAAGGACCGTCAGGTCGCCGAAGATCCGGCGGATGTCCGCCACGGTGCCGCCCTGCTCGCCGAAGCCGGGCGCGAGGATCGGGCCGTTGAAGTCGAGGTCCGTGCCCGCGTCCCCCACGGTCGCGCCGACCACGGCGCCGAACGACCCCAAGGGCGTCTCGCCCGCGTTGAGCGCGGCAAGGTGGCCGAAGATCCGCGCTGCCACGGACTCCCCCGTGTCGGTCGTCGAGCGCTGGACCTCCGGGCCCTCCTTGTTGGAGGTCAGCCCGAGGACGAAGAGGCCGGCGTCGAACCGGCGCGCCGTGTCGACGAACGGGTCGAGGGAGCCGAACCCGAGGTAGGGGCTCAGGGTGATGGCGTCGGAGGCGAGCGGGCTGGCGGGATCGAGGTAGGCGTCGGCGTACGCCTGCGACGTGGAGCCGATGTCGCCACGCTTGACGTCAAGGAGGACGAGGGCGCCGGCCGACCGCGACTCGGCGATGACGCGCTCGAGGACGGCGATGCCGCGCGAGCCGAAGCGCTCGTAGAAGGCGCTCTGCGGCTTGATCACGCTGACGTGCGGAGCGAGGCCCTCGACGGCCGTCAGCGCGAACCGCTCCAGCCCCTCGACGGTGTCGGGCAGCTCCCACTCGGCCAGCAGGCTCGCGTGCGGGTCGATGCCGGCACACAGCGGCCCGCGCTGCTCGATCGCGGCGTGGAGCCGGGCTCCGAACGACAGACCCATCAGCGCAGTCCCTTCGCGACGGTGCGGGGCCAGAGCGGACCCTCGTAGATGAAGGCGGTGTACCCCTGGACGAGCGTGGCACCCCCGTCGAGCTTCGCCTGTGCGTCGGCGGCGGTGGTGACGCCCCCGACGCCGATGAGCGTGAGGGCTGTGCCCACCCGGTTCCTGAGCAGCGAGAGCACCTCGAGGCTGCGCTCCTTGAGCGGGCGACCCGACAGGCCGCCGGCGCCGACCTCCTCGAGCTGGCTCGGGTGCGAGCGCAGGCCGTCGCGGCTGATCGTGGTGTTGGTGGCGATGATTCCGTCGAGGCCGATCGTCACCGCCATGTCCGCGACGTCACGCACGTCGTCGTCGGCCAGATCCGGAGCGATCTTGACCAGCAGGGGAACGCGTCGGTCGGTCGCCTGGTCGGCCGTGCGGCGCACGTGCTCGAGCAGCGGCTGCAGCTTGTCGATCGCCTGCAGGCTCCGAAGTCCGGGCGTGTTGGGTGAGCTCACGTTGACGACCAGGTAGTCGGCGTACGGCGACAGCAGCCGCGTCGACAGGGCGTAGTCGTCCTCGACGGCTCGCTGGTCGTTCTCCGGCACGAGCTTCGTCTTGCCGATGTTGATGCCCAGCACGGGCCCGGTGTCGCCGGAGGGGCGCGCGTCGAGGCGGGCCTTGAGCCGTGCGGCGACGGCCTCGGCGCCGTCGTTGTTGAAGCCCATCCGGTTGACGACCGCGCGGTCTGCGGTGAGGCGGAAGAGCCGAGGCTTCGGGTTGCCCGGCTGCGGCTGTCCGGTGACGGTGCCGATCTCGATGTGCCCGAATCCCAGCCCTGCCAGGGAATCGATGCCGACGCCGTTCTTGTCGAAGCCGGCCGCGAGGCCGAGGCGGTTGGGGAACGTGATCCCCATCGCCTCGACCGGCGTGCCGGGTGCCGGCACTCGCGACAGCACGGGGCGCGCGGCCCGGATCGCACGGAAGGCGGCGTAGTGCGCCTCCTCCGGGTCCTGGTTGACCAGGTAGTGGTCGAAGAGGATCCGGTAGGGGCGACCCATCACTGTGCCTTGGTGTCGGCGGCCCAGTCCTGCAGCGACCTCACGTCGATGTCACCCTGACGCAGCGCGGCGATGCCCTGCACCGCGGCGGCCGCGCCCTGGACGGTCGTGATGCACGGCGTCCCGGTGAGCACGGCGGCGGCCCGGATGTCGTAGCCGTCGTGACGGGCACCGGTGGCAGAGCCGTTGGGCGTGTTGACGATCAGGTCGATCTCGCCGTCCTGGATCATGCCGACGATGGTGCGCTCACCGTCGGGACCGACGCCGTCGGACGCCTTGCGCACGATCGTCGACGGGATGCCGTTGCGGCGCAGGACCTCGGCGGTGCCTTCGGTCGCGAGCAGTTCGAAGCCGTAGTCGGCCAGGACGCGCGCGGGGAAGATCATCGTCCGCTTGTCCCGGTTGGCGATCGAGATGAAGACCCGGCCCTCGGTCGGGAGCGGCCCGAACGAGCCGGCCTGCGCCTTGGCGAACGCACGCCCGAAGTCGTCGTCGAAGCCCATCACCTCACCGGTGGACTTCATCTCCGGGCCGAGGACGGTGTCGACGAACTGGCCCTCCTTGGTGCGGAACCGGTTGAACGGGAGCACCGCCTCCTTGACCGCGATCGGCGCGTCGGCCGGCAGCAGGCCGCCGTCGCCCTCCCGGGGGAGCAGGCCGGCGGCACGAAGGTCGGCGATCGACTCACCGAGCATGACCCGGCTGGCGGCCTTGGCGAGCGAGGTGCCGGTCGCCTTGGAGACGAACGGCACCGTCCGTGAGGCACGGGGGTTGGCCTCGATGACGTAGAGCACGTCGGCGCCCAGCGCGAACTGGATGTTGATCAGGCCGCGCACGCCCACGCCCTTCGCGATCGCCTCGGTCGCGACGCGGATGCGGTCGATCTCGGCGCGGCCCAGCGTGATCGGCGGCAGTGCGCAGGACGAGTCACCGGAGTGGATGCCGGCCTCCTCGATGTGCTCCATCACGCCGCCGAGGAAGAGCTCGGTGCCGTCGTACAGGGCGTCCACGTCGATCTCGACCGCGTCGTCGATGAACCGGTCGATGAGGACCGGGCGGTCCTCGCTGATCAGCTCGGTCGCGGCCTCGAGGTAGGTCTCGAGCGCGTCGTCGGCGTAGACGATCTGCATGCCGCGGCCACCGAGGACGTACGACGGGCGCACCAGGACCGGGTAGCCGATCTCGTGGGCGATGTCGCGGGCGTCCTCGAAGGAGACGGCGGTGCCGTGCTTCGGCGAGACCAGGCCCGCGTCGGCGAGGACCTTGCCGAAGGCACCGCGCTCCTCGGCGAGCTCGATCGCCTCGGGGCTCGTGCCGACGATCGGAACGCCGGCGTCCTGCAGGCCCTGCGCGAGACCGAGCGGGGTCTGGCCGCCGAGCGTGGCGATGACGCCGGCGATCGGGCCGGCCGCCTTCTCCGCCTCGTAGATCTCGAGGACGTCCTCGAGGGTGAGCGGCTCGAAGTAGAGCCGGTCGGAGGTGTCGTAGTCGGTGGAGACGGTCTCGGGGTTGCAGTTGACCATGATCGTCTCGTAGCCGGCCTTGGACAGCTCGAGGCTGGCGTGGACGCACGAGTAGTCGAACTCGATGCCCTGGCCGATGCGGTTCGGGCCCGAGCCGAGGATGAGCACGGCCGGCTTGGTGCGCGGCGAGACCTCGGTCTCCTCGTCGTAGGAGGAGTAGTGGTACGGCGTCTTGGCCTCGAACTCGGCGGCGCAGGTGTCGACGGTCTTGTAGACCGGGCGGACGCCTGTGGCCCACCGTGCAGCGCGGACCTCGGCCTCGCTCAGACTGCGGATGTCTGCGATCTGGGCGTCGGAGAGGCCGTGGCGCTTGGCAAGCCGCAATGCCTGAGCATCGAGGGTCTCGGCCTCACCGACTGCCGTGGCCACCTCGTGGATCAGGAAGAGCTGGTCGACGTACCACGGGTCGATGCGGGTCGACTCGAAGATCTCCTCGGGCGTCGCTCCGGCGCGGATGGCCTGCATGACCTTCTGCACGCGGCCGTCGTGCGGGCGCTTGATCTCCTCGAGGAGACGCTCCTTGGTTTCGAGAAGGGCTTCGTCCTCCTCGACCAGCGGAGCGAAGTCGAA
The DNA here is from genome assembly GCF_020715565.1 of Nocardioides sp. Kera G14. Lineage (NCBI taxonomy): Bacteria > Bacillati > Actinomycetota > Actinomycetes > Propionibacteriales > Nocardioidaceae > Nocardioides > Nocardioides sp. Kera G14. Next base: position 1,738,734 of record NZ_CP085839.1, read on the forward strand.
GGGGGCGTTCTTGTTCTCCATCGAGCGGAGCGCCTTGTTGAAGGCCTCGGTGAAGTTGCGGCCGATGGCCATGGCCTCGCCGACCGACTTCATGTGCGTGGTCAGCGTGGTGTCGGCGGTCGGGAACTTCTCGAACGCGAACCGCGGCACCTTCACGACGACGTAGTCGAGCGTCGGCTCGAAGCTCGCCGCGGTGACCTCGGTGATGTCGTTGGCGATCTCGTCGAGGGTGTAGCCGACGGCGACCTTGGCGGCGATCTTCGCGATCGGGTAACCGGTCGCCTTGGAGGCCAGGGCGCTGGAGCGCGAGACGCGCGGGTTCATCTCGATGACGATGACGCGACCGTCGGCCGGGTTGACGGCGTACTGGATGTTGCAACCACCGGTGTCGACGCCGACCTCGCGGATGATGTTGATCGCGAGGTCGCGCAGGTGCTGGTACTCGCGGTCGGTCAGCGTCATGGCCGGCGCCACGGTGATCGAGTCACCGGTGTGGACGCCCATGGGGTCGAAGTTCTCGATCGAGCAGATGATGACGACGTTGTCGGCCTTGTCGCGCATCACCTCCAGCTCGTACTCCTTCCAACCGATGATCGACTCCTCGATGAGGACCTCGGTCGTAGGGCTGGCCGACAGGCCGGCGCCGGCGATGCGGGCCAGGTCGGTCTCGTCGTAGGCGATGCCGGAGCCGAGGCCGCCCATGGTGAAGGAGGGCCGTACGACGACGGGGTAACCGAGCTCCTCGGTGGCCTTCTCGACGTCGTCCATCGTGTGACAGACGAAGGAGCGGGCGACCTCGCCACCGACCTTGCGGACGATGTCGTTGAAGAGCTCGCGGTTCTCGCCGCGGTGGATCGCGTCGAAGCTCGCGCCGATCATCTCGACGCCGTACTTCTCCAGCACGCCGTTCTCGTGGAGCGCCGTGGCGGTGTTGAGCGCGGTCTGGCCGCCGAGGGTCGGGAGGATCGCGTCGGGCCGCTCCTTGGCGATGACCTTCTCGACGAACTCGGGCGTGATCGGCTCGACGTAGGTGGCGTCGGCGAACTCGGGGTCGGTCATGATCGTGGCCGGGTTGGAGTTCACGAGGATGACGCGCAGGCCCTCGGCCTTGAGGATGCGGCAGGCCTGGGTGCCGGAGTAGTCGAACTCGCAGGCCTGGCCGATGACGATCGGGCCGGAGCCGATGACGAGGACGCTCTTGAGGTCTTCACGCTTCGGCATGTCAGATCGACCCTTCCAGCAGGTTCACGAAACGGTCGAAGAGGTAGGCGGCATCGTGCGGGCCGGCCGCGGCCTCCGGGTGGTACTGGACGGAGAAGCCCTTGAGCTTCCCCTCCTTCTTGAGCTCGAGTCCCTCGACGCAGTCGTCGTTGAGGTTGATGTGGCTGACGCTGGCCGTGCCGTACGGCGTCTCGGTGTCGCGGTCCAGCGGTGCGTCGACGGCGAAGCCGTGGTTGTGGGCCGTGACCTCGACCTTGCCGGTGGTGCGGTCCTGCACGGGCTGGTTGATGCCGCGGTGGCCGTACTTCAGCTTGTAGGTGCCGAAGCCGAGGGCGCGACCGAAGAGCTGGTTGCCGAAGCAGATCCCGAAGTACGGGATGCCCTCGCCGAGGGCCTCCTGCAGCAGTTCGATCTGGTGCGTGGTGGCCGCGGGGTCACCGGGGCCGTTGGAGTAGAAGAGGCCGTCCGGGTTCACGGCGCGAACGTCGTCGATCGTCGACGTGGCGGGCAGGACGTGGACCTCGATGCCGCGCTCGGCCATCCGCTCGGGGGTCATCTCCTTGATGCCGAGGTCGAGGGCTGCGACGGTGAAGCGCTTCTCCCCCTGGGCCGGGACGACGTAGGCCTCGCTCGTGGTGACCTCGTCGGCGAGCTCGGAGCCGGCCATCTCGGCGGCGTCCTTCACCTTGGCGAGGAGCTCCTCGGGGTCGAGCGTCGTGGTCGAGATGCCGACGCGCATGGCACCGGCCTCACGCAGGTGGCGGGTCAGCGCCCGGGTGTCGACACCGCTGATGCCGACGACGCCCTGCTCACGGAGCTCGTCGTCGAGCGTGCGGCGCGAGCGCCAGCTCGACGGGACGCGGGCAGGGTCGCGGACGACGTACCCGGCGACCCAGATCTTCTTGGACTCCATGTCCTCGTCGTTGACGCCGGTGTTGCCGACGTGCGGGGCCGTCATGATGACGACCTGACGGTGGTAGGACGGGTCGGTGAGAGTCTCCTGGTATCCGGTCATGCCGGTCGAGAAGACCGCTTCGCCGAAGGTCTCACCCTCGGCACCGAATGACTCACCACGGAACGTGCGACCGTCCTCAAGGACCATGATCGCGGGGGCGCGCAAGGCCACGCCGTACCTCCTTCTCCGCCTCTCTGGACGGCTCATTAAAGGATGTCGGGTCGCCGGTAAACCTACCAGTAGGTTGTCGCCATGACGGCATTCGTGGCGCTCATCCGGGGCATCGGTCCGGGTGATCCGCGCAAGTCCAACGAGTCGCTCCGCGGCGTGCTCGAGGAGCTGGGCTTCACGGGTGTGAAGTCGGTCATCTCGAGCGGCAACGTCATCTTCGAATCCGACTCCGACAATGACTCGGACGTGGATGCGCTGGGCAACCGGATCGAGGCGGCCTGGCCGGAGCTGCGTGGCTTCACCGCTCTCACCGTCGTGCGCTCGGCCGAGCAGATCGCGCACCTGCTGGAGCAGAGGCCGTTCGGGGACGTGGAGCACGGGAAGGCGTCGTACCAGTTCGTGACGTTCTTCAAGCAACCACTCGCCGCGCCGCCTGAGCCGCCCGCCGACTTCCCTGTCGCGGTCAACCGCATCGTCGACGGCGCGCTGTGCAACCAGGTCGACACCACCTCCACCGGCGGGCCGGAGGTCATGAAGTGGCTCGACAAGACGTTCAAGAAGCAGACGACCTCCCGCACTCCCCTCACCCTCGCGCGCATCCTCAAGAAGATGGAGGGCTGACGCCGTGGTCGTCGCCGGGCTCGTCCTCACGGGCGTCGCCGCGCTGCTCCACGTCTACATCTTCTGGCTGGAGTCGTTCGCCTGGACCGGCGCGGCGCGCGGGGTCTTCGGGATCTCCCGCGAGGAGGCGGAGGCGACGAAGGAGCTTGCGTTCAACCAAGGCTTCTACAACCTCTTCCTCGCGATCCTCATCGCCGTCGGCACCGTGCTGTACGTCGCCGACCAGCACGCCGCGGGCGCTGCCCTCGTCTTCGCCGGAGCCGGCTCGATGGTCGCCGCCGGGACGGTTCTCTTCGTGTCGTCGCCCGATAAACGCTCGGCGGCGCTGAAGCAGGCGGCCATCCCGCTGATCGGCGTGATCCTGCTCGCGATCGCTCTTGCGTCCTGACCTCAGGCCGGCCGCTCGGCGATCAGCTGCCAGGCGAAGCCGATCCGATTGAAGGGCTCGCGGCCGCTGAGCTGCAGCTCGAGCGCAAGGAGCTGTTCGAAGTACGCCGGGTTCTGCTTGGCGGTGTCGTCCACGACCAGGTCGTTGGCGATGCGATTCCCAAAGAGACCGATGCTGCGAAGAGAGTTCTCCACCAGCGCCGCTTCCACAGCTGCCCATCCAACCTTTCGGACCTCCGCGTCGAACGTGACGACCTTTGCCATGTCGCTATGCAGTTCAGTGAGTGCCGCCTCGGGCCCCGAGTTGATCAATGCCCGGAGAACCCGGCCATCAGGATTGACGTCCATCACCGACAACCGGCCGCCCGGCGCCACGACCTTCGCAAGGGCTGCGAGATCTCCCGCACTTGCCGGCCGATACCGGAGCACGAAATGGCAGAGGACGAGATCAAAGCGGTCCTCCGGAAGGTCGTCGAGTCCGCCTTCATCGGTCCTGATCGTTGTCCCGGCTGAAGCGGCGCGGACCTTTGCCTCCTCGAGCCAGGCGACCGTGGGATCGACAATCGTGACCTCGTGGCCAGCAAGCGCCAACGGCAAGGCGTCCATGCCATCACCGCCACCGACGTCGAGCACGCGCAATTTCTGGCGGCCCTTCGTATCCATGAGGGCCTGCGCCTGTCGCGCGAGGACGTCGGCCGCGACGGCGTACCTGATCCTGGCCCACGGCGTCTCGGTGTATGCGCGCCATGTGGCGAGCGTGTCAGCGAAGAGCTCGGTCACCTGACCATCAGACCAGAACAGAGACTACGTCTGTTGGACCGCGCTGTTGGACCAGCCAATTGGTCCACGACTCGGCGCATCTCGCGGTCCAATAGGCCGGTCCCATTGGGTGGTCCAACAGGCGTAGTCGAGGACGGAGCAGGGCCGTGACGATCGGAGGTGTGTCACCGGCGTCGGTCGCGCCGCCACTGAGGTCGAGCACCATCGCGGGGAGCCCGTCTGATGTCAGAAACGACGGCGCATCTCACGGAGGTTCCCGAGCGAGGGGTCGAGGGTGAGGGGCTTGGTGCGGCCGGTGTCGACGAAGCCGTGGCGCCCGTAGAAGCGGCGCGCGGGCTGGCTGCCCTCGAAGACCCAGAGCCGGATCTCCGACGCGCGTCCGGTGGCCCAGTCCAGGACCGGTGCCAGGAGGGCGTCGGCGACGCCGTACCCACGACCGCGGAAGAGCTTGGAGACATAGACGCCTGCCAGCACGGGGGTAGAACCGTCCTCGTCCTCGGCCAGACCATGCATCATGCCGATCCAGCGACCGGTGCCCGACTCGACGGCGACGATCGAGACGGAGTCTGGCTGCTCGCCGCGGCGGGCGCGCATCCGCCAGGCCTCCTCGTCGAACTCGCGGACGGCCTCGACGGTGGCGCCGTAGGAGATCGGGTGCTCCTCGGCGTTCTCGATCCGGAAGGCGCGGACGCGCTCCCAGTCGGCCTCCGTCGTGGGCCGGATCGCGAACTCCAGCCGGCGGGCCGCCTGCTGGAAAGGCCGGGCGAAGACGAGGTGGCCGTCGTCATTCGCGCCGCGGAGCGTGGTGAGACCGGCCTTCGCGAGGACACGGAGAGACTCCTTGTTGGTGGGCTCGACCGACGCCCGCAGCCGGACACCCTGCGCCTCGGCGGCAGTGACACACGCACACAGCGCCTCCGTGGCGAAGCCCCAACCGCGCGCCTCCTCGACCAGGCCGAATCCGACCTCGGTCTCCTGCACGCCGTCGACCGCCGCTGTAGGCGGCCCGAAGAACCCGATCGAGCCCAGCACCGTCTGCCCTCGGACGATCGAGCGCGGGCCCCACATGTCGCCTTCGTGCCACATGGTCGCGGCGTCGGCGTCGTCCTGGCGTGGGAAGTCCGGGTGCCAGTGCGGGCTGCGCGGAATCTCGCCTCGGATGGCGGCGACGTCCCGGGCGTCCCACAGCGGCAGCGTCAATCGGTCGGTGCTGATGACCTCAGGAAGCAAAGGTCTGCTTTCCACGCAGGTACGTCGACACGACGGCCGATCGCAGACTGCGGCCGTGCCACGGGTTGTTACGACTCAGGGACAGGGAGGCGTCACGATCCACCGTCCACTCCACGTCCGGGTCGACGAGCGTGAGGTTGGCCGGCGCGCCGACCTCGATCGCGTGACCATGACCGGAGAGACCGGCGATGCGGGCCGGGTTGGCGGACATGACGCGCGCGACACCGTCCCAGCCGAGCTGCTCGCCGAGCACCGTCCAGACGACCGGCAGTGCGGTCTCCAGGCCGAGCATGCCGAAGGCCGCGTCGACGAAGGCGTGCTCCTTGTCGTGTCGAGCGTGTGGCGCGTGGTCGGTGGCGACCGCGTCGATGGTGCCGTCGACGAGTCCCGCGCGGACCGCCTCGATGTCCTCGACAGGACGCAGTGGCGGGTTCACCTTGTACGTCGGGTCATAGCTGGTCAACAGGTCGGTCGACAGCAGCAGGTGATGAGGCGTGACCTCCGCGGTCACCGAGATCCCCTGCGCTTTGGCCCAGCGGATCACCTCGACCGAGCCGGCGGTGGAGACATGCGCGACGTGCAGGCGCGAGCCGGTGTGGCGGGCGAGCATCACGTCGCGGGCGACGACGACGTCCTCGGCGACGCCCGGCCAGCCGGGCAGCCCGAGCTGTGCCGAGACCGGGCCCTCGTGGCAGCAGGCGCTGTGCGGCGCGAGCGACGGGTCCTGGCTGTGCTGGGAGACGACTCCCCCGAAGGCCTTCACGTACTCCAGCGCACGACGCATCACGCGCGCATCGCCGACACAGCGACCGTCGTCGGAGAAGACCCGAACGCCGGCACGGGAGCGCGCCATCAGGCCCATCTCGGCGAGTTCCTCGCCGGCCAGCCCCTTGGTCACGGCGCCGACCGGCTGCACGTCGACCAGTCCTGCGGCCACACCGAGGTCGAAGACCCGCTCGGCCGCCTCGGCCGTGTCGGTCACCGGCGACGTGTTGGCCATGGCCAGGACCGCGGTGAAGCCACCGGCCACAGCAGCGCGCGAACCCGAGAGCACGGTCTCCGCGTCCTCGCGGCCGGGCTCGCGCAGGTGCGTGTGCAGGTCGACGAGGCCGGGCAGGAGGACGAGCCCCGACTCCGACGAGGACGGCTCGAGGGCGGTGATCACCCCGTCCTCGACGTACACGTCGACGGCGTCCCCACCGAGCAGGGCGGCACCCTCGATCAGCAGCTTCTGGGTCGACTGCGTGTTCACTTCTGGTCCTCTCCGGCAAGCAGGTGATAGAGCACGGCCATGCGGACCGCGACGCCCGCGGAGACCTGGTCGAGCACGGCCGAGGACGCGGCGTCGGCGGCCTCAGGCGAGATCTCGAGCCCGCGGTTCATCGGGCCGGGGTGCAGGATCGGCGTTCCGGGCTTGAGCGCCTCGAGCCGCGAACGGGTCAGGCCGTAGCCGACGGTGTACTCGCGGGCCGAGGGGAAGTAGCCGCCGCTCATCCGCTCCTTCTGGACGCGCAGCATCATCACGGCGTCGGCCTCGGGCAGCACGTCGTCCACGGAGTACGACGTCGCGAACTCCTCCGCCCACAGGTCGGGCGCTGTGGGCATCAGCGTCGGCGGTGCGACGGCGGTGACCCGCGCGCCCAGCTTGGTCAGCGACTTCACGTTGGACCGGAAGACGCGCGAGTGCGTGAGGTCGCCGACGATCGCGATGTGCTTGCCGGCCAGGGCGTCCGTCGAGCCGAAGCAGCGGGCGAGCGTGTAGCCGTCGAGCAGTGCCTGCGTGGGGTGCTCGTGCGTGCCGTCACCGGCATTGATCACGGGGATGTCCAGCCACCCGGCCACCTGGTGCGCCGCGCCCGAGGCTGAGTGCCGCATCACGAGGCCGTCGATCCCCATGGCGGTGACGGTCATGACGGTGTCGCGCAGCGACTCGCCCTTGGAGGTCGAGGAGCCCTTGGCCGACAGGTTGATCACGTCAGCCGACAGCCACTTCCCCGCGATCTCGAAGGACGAGCGGGTGCGGGTGGAGTCCTCGAAGAAGAGGTTGATCACCGTGCGGCCACGGAGCGCCGGGAGCTTCTTGACCTCACGTCGCTGCACGTCGTGCATCTCGCCGGCGGTCTCGAAGAGGGCGTGGATGTCGGCGACGGTGAGGTCGTCGATCGAGAGCAGGTTTCTCATCGGATCTCCACCTCGTCGATGCCGTCGGTCTCGGCCAGGCGCACGCCGACGTGCTCGGTGCGGGCGGTCGGGAGGTTCTTGCCGACGTGGTCGGCGCGGATCGGCAGCTCGCGGTGGCCGCGGTCGACGAGGACCGCGAGACGCACTGCGGCGGGCCGGCCGAGATCGGAGAGCGCGTCGAGGGCGGCGCGGATGGTGCGGCCGCTGTAGAGCACGTCGTCGACGAGGACGACGGTCGCTCCGTCGATCGAGCCGGGAACGTCGGTCTTGTGCGGCGTGCGGGTCGGATGGGCGCGGAGGTCGTCGCGGTACATCGTCACGTCGAGCGATCCGACCGGGACGCGCGTCCCCTCGACGGCCTCGATCCCGGACGCGATCCGGCGTGCGAGCGGCACGCCTCGGGTATGCAGTCCCAACAGGACGAGACCCTCGGCGCCCTTGTTGCGCTCGAGGATCTCGTGGGAGATGCGGGTCAACGCGCGGGCGACGTCATCGGCGTCAAGCACCACGCGGGGCTCGTCAGGGGTGGTAGCCACCGCCGGACCTCCTTCTGCGCCTCACAGGACGCGGGTTAAAGGAAGGTGTACGGCGGCAGCCTACTGCTACTTGAAGGCGTCCTTCACCTTCTCGCCAGCCTGCTTGAGGCTGCCCTTCATCTGGTCCGTCTGGCCCTCGGCCTCCAGGTCCTCGTCGTCCGAGGCCTTGCCGACGGCTTCCTTCGCCTCGCCGAACTTCTCCTCGGCGAAGTTGTCGAGCTTGTCCTTGTCACCCATGGCGGGACTCCTTTGTCGTAAGGGTTTCGCTGACACAGGTCGCGTACCCGTCACCGGTGGCCCCATGCGGGTGCTCAGTGGGAAAGATCCACCAGTGCCGACTCGATCGCGCGATGGAAGGTCGGGTAGGCGTAGATCATCGAGCGCAGCTGCGCGATCGGGATCCGGGCATGGACCGCGAGCACCAACAGGCCGATGATCTCGCCGGCCGCGGGGCCGGTGACGGAGGCCCCGACGAGGATCTCCCGGTCCGCATCTGCGACGACCTTCACGTTGCCGGCGGCACCCGGCCCGTGCAGGAAGCCGCGCGAGGACTCGGCGAGATCCGTGGTGCCGACCTTCACGGTGATGCCCTTCTCCCGGGCGGCCGCCTCGGTGAGTCCGACACCGGCGACCTCGGGATCGGTGAAGGTCACGTGCGGGATGGCGTGATAGCTCGCCGGCTCCCCCTGCTCGCCGAGGATGTCCCGCAGTGCAACGTCGGCCTGGTACATCGAGACGTGGGTGAAGGCTCCCTGGCCTGCGGCGTCCCCGATCAGCCAGAGCCCGTCGCCGGCCCGCAGGTGCTCATCGACCTCGACGCCCTTCGGATCGAGACCGACCGTCTCCAGGCCGAGGTCGTCGAGGTTGGGCGTGCGACCGGCTGCGACCAGCAGCTTCTCGGCGGTGAGGGTCTCCTCCGCGTCCGTGGTGATCGTGAAGGTGCCGTCGGTGTGGTCGACGCGGGTCGCCGAGGTCCCGGTCAACACGCGGATGCCCTCGTGGACGAAGGCGTCATGGAGTGCCTGCGAGGCCTCCGGCTCGTCGTGGTCGAGCAGCCGGTCGGCGTACTGGAGGACGGTGACGCGGGCACCGAAGCGGGCGAAGACCTGGGCGAGCTCACAGCCGATCGGACCTCCGCCGAGCACGACCAGGCTGCCGGGGACGGAGTCGACCTTCACGATGTCGCGGTTGGTCCAGTAAGGCGTGTCGGCCAGGCCCTCGGCCGGTGGCAGCGAGGGACGGGTGCCGATGTTGAGCACGACACCGACTGCTGCGTCGTACTCCACGACGGACCCGTCGGCGAGCGTGACGGCGACCTGGCGGAGACCGGTCAGTCGGCCGGTGCCGTGGTGGACGGTCGCGCCGGCCTTCTCGAGCCGCTCGACGGCGGCGCGGTCGTCCCAGTGGTCGGTCGCGTCCTCGGCGATCCGCCTGGCGACGACGCTCCACGAGGGCTCGACCGTGGCCGCGCCGCCGATCGCCGGCAGCCGGCGCGCCTCCGCGATCGCGTCCGAGCCGCGCACCATCACCTTGGTCGGGATGCAGGCGTAGTAGGGACACTCACCACCGACGAGATGCTTCTCGACGGCGACCACCCTCAGACCCGAAGTGGCGGCCTTCGTGGCGAGGGACTCGCCCCCGGGGCCTGTTCCGATGACGACCAGATCGACCTCAGTCATGAGGCCAGCATGCACCCCGGCCGGTTGTCAGACGAGAGAGGCGCGGTCCCGCTCGATGGCGCCGAGGACGCCGTTGACGAACACCGGCGACTCGTCGGTCGACAGGTCCCGGACGAGCTGCATTGCCTCACTGATCGCGACATGGCTGGGCACGTCGGTCGCGTAGAGCAGCTCCCACACGCCCAGGCGCAGGACGTTACGGTCGACGGCGGGCATCCGCTCCAGGCTCCAGTCGGTGGAGTACGTCGTCAGCAGCTCGTCGATGCGAGGCAGCTCGGCCGTGACGCCACGCACGAGCGTCGCGGTGTAGGCGTTGCCCGGCCCCTCGCCGTCCCTGATCGCCTCGTCGAGCAGCTCGGAGGCGCTGGCGCCCCGCGCGTCGGCGGCGAAGAGGATGTCGAGGGCCCGCTTGCGCGCCTTGGAGCGGGCCGTCGGCTGACCGGAGGGAGCGGACAAGGGATTCAGCCCTTGACGCGGGAGAGGTAGGAGCCGCCCTCGCGGGTGTCGACCTTGATCTTCTCGCCCTGCTCGATGAAGAGCGGCACCTGGATCTCGGCGCCGGTCTCGAGGGTGGCCGGCTTGGTGCGACCGGTGGCGGAGTCGCCGACGACGCCGGGCTCGGTGTAGCTGACGATCAGCTCGACCGAGGCCGGGAGCTCGACGAAGAGGACGCGACCGTCGTTGGTCGCGATGTTGACGTTCTGGTTCTCGAGCAGGAAGTTCGCGACGTCACCGACGATCTCGGGCGCGACCTCGACCTGGTCGTAGGACTCGACGTCCATGAAGACGAACGACTGACCGTCGTTGTAGAGGTAGGTGAACGACCGACGGTCGACCGTGGCGGTCTCGACCTTGGTGCCGGCGTTGAAGGTCTTGTCGACGTTCTTGCCCGACTCGACGTTCTTCAGCTTCGTGCGGACGAAGGCCGGACCCTTGCCGGGCTTCACGTGCTGGAACTCGACGACCTGCCACAGGCCGCCTTCGATGTTGAGAACCATGCCGTTCTTGAGGTCGTTCGTAGTAGCCACGAGGGACGACTCTACCGAGACTCAGCCGCAGAATCCGAACTCGCGAGGAAGGCGAGGGCCTGGCGATAGCCGTCGATGCCCTCGCCCTCGATGGTGAGCGCCGCGTGGGGCGCGACGACGGAGGTGTGGCGGAACTCCTCGGGGCGCTTGGAGGGCGCACTGAGGTGCACCTCCACCAGCGGCGCGGTCAGCTGGGCGCAGGCGTCGTAGAGGGCGTAGGAGTAGTGCGTCCAGGCGGCGGCGTTGAGGACGACGGGCGTGACGGAGTCGGCGGCGGCGTTGAGCCAGTCGATCAGCGCGCCCTCCCAGTTGGTCTGCCGCACGTCGACCTCGAGTCCGAGCTCGACGCCCCACTGGACGCAGAGGGCCGCGAGCTCGTCGTACGTCGTCGTCCCGTAGATCTCAGGCTGTCGACGCCCGAGGCGACCGAGGTTGGGGCCGTTCAACACCAGCACGTCGGTCATGCGGGGGCCTCGTTCCGGTCCACGGCCTTGAACGCCTCCCGCAGCAGGTCCTCGGACGGCCCGGCGAGGATCGACGGCTTCGCCAGCCCGTCGAGAACGAGGAAGCGCAACTGCGAGCCACGCGCCTTCTTGTCGACCCGCATGGCACCGATCAGGTCGTCGAAGGAGGCGCCGCCGAAGCCGGTCGGCAGCCCGGCCCTGGCGAAGACCGCGGCATGCCGTGCCGCGGTCTCGTCGTCGAGGCGACCGGCGAGGCGTGCCAGCTCGGCGACGTAGATGCAACCGATCGCCACGGCCTCACCGTGGCGGATCGCGTAGCCCGTGTGTTTCTCGATCGCGTGGGCCAGGGTGTGGCCGTAGTTGAGCGCCTCGCGGCCGGGGTGACCGTCGGTCCCGCCGGTCTCGCGCAGGTCGGCGACGACGACCTCGATCTTGACCCGGATGGCGCGCTCGATCAGCTCCTCGGTCACCGGTGAGTCCGGAGTCAGCGACTCCGCGTCCGTCGTCTCGATGAGCCGCAGGATCTCGGGGTCGGCGATGAAGCCGCACTTCACGACCTCACCGAGGCCTGCGACGAACTCGTCGCGCGGCAGCGTCTCGAGCGTGTCCAGGTCGACCAGCACGCCGGCAGGCTCGTGGAACGCGCCCACGAGGTTCTTGCCGGCGCCGGTGTTGATGCCGGTCTTGCCACCGACGGCGGCGTCGACCATGGCGAGCAGCGTCGTCGGGATGTGGACGACCCGCACGCCACGCAGCCAGGTCGCGGCCACGAAGCCACCCAGGTCGGTGGTCGCTCCCCCGCCGAACGTGACGACGGCATCGGAGCGCGTGAAGCCGAGCTCACCGAGCGCCTCCCAGCACTGCACGGCGATGTCGTAGGTCTTCGCGGCCTCGCCCGACGGCAGCCCGAAGGCGTGCACGTCATAGTCCTTCGCGAGTGCCTCGGCGACACGGTCGGCCTGCTCACCCAGCTCACCGGCGTAGAGCAGGGCGACCCGCTCCACCTTCTCGCCGAGGATCCCGGCGAGGGAGCCCGCCAGGTCGCGGCCGATCAGGACGTCGTACGGCGACGCCCCACCGACGTGCAGGGTCTTCGTCACGCGAGCTCCTCAACAATCTCGTCGGCCACCTCGGCCGGCGTCTTCCCGTCAGTGTCCACGACCAGCGTGGCGGCCGCCTCGTAGATCGGCGCCCTGTCCTCGAGCAGCTTCCGGATGCGGGCGCGCAGACCGCCGTCGCCACCGAGCAGCAGCGGCCTGCCGGCCCCGAGCCCGACACGCTTCACGGCGTCCGCGAGCCCGACCCGCAGGTAGACCACAGGTAGTCCCTCGAGCACCGCACGCGTCTCGGGGGCGAGCACCGCTCCCCCGCCCAGCGCGAGCACACCGGTGTGCTCCCGCACCGCGGTCGCCACCGCCTCCCGCTCCAGCGCGCGGAAAGCGGCCTCGCCGTCGTCGACGAAGATCTCGCTGACCGGCTTGCCGGCCGTCGAGACGATGTCGGCGTCGGTGTCCCGCACGGGCAGCCCCCAACGCTCCCCGAGCAGCGTGGCGACGGTCGTCTTGCCGGACCCCATGGGGCCGATCAGGACGACCTTGGGTCCGCTCACCTGTAGTTGAGCGTCTCGAGGTAGGACGCGTGGTTGCGCGCGACCTCGGCCACCGAGTCGCCCCCGAACTTCTCCAGCACGGCATCGGCGATCACGAGCGCCACCATGGCCTCCGCCACGACGCCCGCGGCCGGGACGGCGCAGACGTCGGAACGCTGGTGGTGCGCCACCGCCTCCTGACCCGTGGCGGTGTCGATCGTGCGCAGCGCCCGGGGCACGGTCGCGATCGGTTTCATCGCGGCACGGACCCGGAGGACTTCACCGGTGGACATGCCACCCTCCGTGCCACCACTGCGGCCCGACGTACGCCGGATGCCCTCCGGCGTGTTGACGATCTCGTCGTGGGCCTTCGACCCCGGAGTCGCCGCGAGCTCGAAGCCGTCACCGACCTCCACGCCCTTGATCGCCTGGATACCCATGAGCGCACCGGCCAGACGGGCGTCGAGGCGGCGGTCCCAGTGCACGTGCGAGCCCAGGCCCGGCGGCAGGCCGTAGACGACGACCTCGACGACGCCACCCAGGGTGTCGCCCTCCTTGTGCGCCTCGTCGATGCGCTCGACCATCAGCTTGGAGCCATCGGGGTCGAGCACGCGGACCGGATCGGCGTCGAGACGGGCGACGTCGTCGTACGTCGGCAGCTCGGTGCCCGGCGTGCGGACGCCGCCGATCTCGAGGACGTGGGAGACGATGCGAGCGCCGATGGCCTGCTCGAGGAAGTTGGAGGCGACCCGGCCGAGCGCGACCCGGGCGGCGGTCTCACGTGCCGAGGCGCGCTCGAGGATCGGGCGGGCGTCGTCGAAACCGTACTTCTGCATGCCGACGAGATCGGCGTGGCCGGGACGCGGACGGGTGAGGGCGGCGTTGCGGGCCTGGCCCTCAAGAGCCTCGGCGGGCACCGGATCCGCCGACATCACGGTCTCCCACTTGGGCCACTCGCTGTTGCCGACGGTCAGCGCGACCGGGCCGCCCTGGCTCTCACCGTGGCGAACGCCGCCGGTGAACGTGACGACGTCCTGCTCGAACTTCATCCGGGCACCACGGCCGTAGCCGAGGCGACGACGGGCAAGGGAGTCGGCGACATCCTGCGACGTGATCTTCACGTGGGCCGGGAGGCCCTCGAGGATGGCGACGAGGGACGGGCCGTGTGATTCACCCGCGGTCAGCCAGCGCAACATGGGCCTCATCCTCCCATGAGCGCCCGGGCGGCGAGGACGGCCGCCCACGCTCCGACCAGCATGGACGGGCCGTAGGGAATGTGGGCGCGCAGGGCGCTCGTCGTCCCGCCCTGGTTGATGGTCCGGCCCAGGAGCCGCATCGGGAGGAGGGCCAGCATGCTGAGCACGGCGGCGAGGAAGACCGAGACGACCGTCGCGGTGAGCCCCCACGGGCCGAGCGCGAGGCCGATCACGCCGGCCAGCTTGACGTCGCCGAAGGCCATCGCGCGCGGGCTGATGAACCAGATGACGCCGTACCAGGCGAGGAGGCCGACGCCGCCGAGGAGCGCGTGCAGCAGGAGCTCCGGCGCTGTGAGCCCGATCGCGGCCGCCACGTCGGCGACCACTACCACGATCGCTGCCGGGAGGATCAGCCGGTCGGGCAGGAACCAGGTCACGAAGTCGATCACCGCCAGTGCGATCGCGAACGGGAACGCCACCAGGAGGATCGCAACACCCCAGACGAGCCCGAACACCAGCCCGAGTACGCCGCCGGCGACCGCTCCAGCAACCGCGGTGCCGATCCGGAGCCCCGGCCGCGCACCGAGCTCGGCGAACGCCACGGGGTCCGGGAAGTCCTCGGGGTTCTCCGTCGCGTCGGGCTCGATGTCGGGTGTCGCCGCGATCAGCCGCGGAGCGATCAGCCCGGCGATCGCTCCGAGGACGAGGCAGATCAGCGCAGGCACGACATGCATGGCCGCACCCTAGCGACGCGAGCGACGGGCGAGCGCGTCCTCGCCGGCGCCACGCATGGCGTCGAGTGGCGCCGCCTGCCCGGTGAAGAGCTCGAACTGCAGCGCGGCCTGGTGGACGAGCAGGTCGAGGCCGGAGACGACCACGCCGGCCGCCGCAGCGACGAGGGGCGTGGGCCACTCGTTGTAGGTCACCTCGAAGAGCACCGGCGCGTCCGACCACTCCTCGACGAGCGCCGGCAGCTGGGCGGCGACGGGGATCGTGGCGACGACGATGTCGGGTTCGCTGCGGTGGTCGAGGAGGTCGACGGCACGGACCTCCGGCGCGGACGGATGGGCGGCGATCGCCGTCACCGTCTCGGCCGCGCGTGCCGCCTCGCGGACGGCGACCTCGATGGCGGTCACGCCGAGCTCGGCCAGCGCCAGTCCGACGGAGGCGGCCGTCGCTCCGCCGCCGAGGATCACCGCGTGGTGCAGCGCCCCGTCGAAGCGCTCGCCGATCGCGGCGACGGCGCCGGGCAGGTCCGTGTTGTCGGCAGCCCAGCCCTCGCCCCGCCGGACGAGCGTGTTCGCTCCCCCGGCCAACGAGGCCCGGTCGGTGACGGTCGCAGCGCGGGCGAGCGCCTCCCGCTTGTGCGGTGCGGTGACCGACAGCCCGACGACGTCGCCGGCGAGCGACGACAGGAACTCACCGACCGCCCCGGCATCCACGCGGATGGCCGAGTAGCTCCAGTCGGAGAGTCCGACGGCGTCGTACGCCGCCTGATGGATCACCGGGGAGAGCGAGTGCTCGACGGGGTCACCGATCACCGCACAACGTGGCATCTCAGCAGGCGTCCGAGGTCGTGCAGTACTCGCGGAACTTCGCCACGGCCGCGTTGTGGTCGGCGAGGTTGTCGGAGAAGACCGTCTCGCCCGTCTTGAGGTTGATGACGACCCAGTACAGCCAGTCCCCCTCCGCCGGGTTGAGCGCCGCCTTCAACGTCGCCTCGCCGGGCGCCCCGATGGGACCGGGCGGGAGGCCCTGGTGGGTGTAGGTGTTGTACGGCGAGTCGATCGCGCGCTGTTCCGCGGTCGTCCACACTTCGCCGCTGAGGCCGTTGGCGTAGGCGACCGTCGCGTCCGACTGCAGCGGCATGTCCTGGTCGAGGCGGTTGTAGATGGCGCGCGCGACCTTCGGGTAGTCCTCGTCGCGGTTCGCCTCGTACTCGAGGATGCTGGCGACGGTGACGATCTGGTCGACGGTGAAGCCGAGCTTCTTCGCTCCCCCATCGATGTCGAGCTCCTTGAACTCCGAGACCCCCTTGGCGACCATCGCGGACAGCATGTCGACTGCCGTGTCCTTGGGCCCGAAGGCGTAGGTCGCCGGGAAGAGGTAGCCCTCGGCGTTGCCGTCGGCGGAGTCGGGCAGTCCGATCGCCGACGGATCCTTGAGCGCGGCGGTGAAGTCGGCCTTCTTCACGCCGGTCTTCTTGACCAGCGTGGCGACGATGTCGTCGAGCCGCAGGCCCTCGCGGATCGTCACGGTGGTGGTGACGATGTTCTTCGGGTCGACGAGCACCTCGAGGGCGTCGGCGGCCGGCATCTGCTTCTGCAGCGTGTAGTAGCCGACCTGGATGCCCGACGAGTCCGGGTTGGCCTGGGCGGCGCTGATGAAGGAGTCGACGGACTTGATCACGCCGGCGGCCTTGAGGTTGCGGCCGATCGCGGCGACGGTGTCGCCCTTGTTGACCTGGAAGGTCACGTCGGCGCCGGTCGAGCCGGCCGAGTAGTCACTGCTGCCGCCGAGGCCGTCGAGCTTGTCGGAGATCTTCCCCCACGCGAACCAGGCGCCGCCGGCGACGATCACCAGCGCCACGAGGACGGCCAGGCAGCCGGGCAGGCGGGACGAGGTCCGCTCCGCACGCCGACGACCGGCCGTGCTGACGTACTCCTGCTTCTCCGCCTCGGGCTCGGGCTCCGGGTCTGGCCTGACCGCGGGCCGCTCGGCGGTGTCGTCGAGTCCGGGTACGAAGGGCTGATCGGCGCCGGGGATCTCCTCTGGCGACTCAGTCATGGGTTTCCTTCCGTCTGCACGAGCTCGCCGGGGGGTGTCCCCGAACCGCGCTCGGTGTCCAGTGCATGCTGCAGGATGAGTACGGCGGCAGCCTGATCGACCACCGAGCGACGATCCTGCCCCTTACGGCCCTGCTCGCGCAGCATCGACTCGGCCGAGACGGTGGTGAGCCGCTCGTCGACGAGCCGGACGGGGACGGGCGCGACCCGCCGGCCGAGCTGGGCGGCGAACTCACGGACCTTGGCCGTCGCCGGGTTCTCGCCGCCCTTGAGTGAGCGCGGCAGGCCGACGACGACCTCCAGGAGCGTCGACTCCTCCTCGATCTCGCGAAGGATCTGCTTGATCCGCTGGAGATCGCCTCGCCCGCGCTTCACGGTCTCGACCGGGGTGGCGAGGAAGCCCGTCGGGTCGCTGCGTGCGACGCCGATCCTGGCGTCACCCGGGTCGAGACCCAGTCGAACCCCGTGCCGCACGCGAGCCCCTCAGGCGCCGGCGACGAGCTTCGGCACGAGCGCGAGCGCCTCGTCGACCGCTGCTATCTCGGTGCCGCCACCCTGGGCGAGGTCGTCCTTGCCGCCGCCCTTGCCACCGAGCACCGGGCTCAGGCCGCGGAGCAGGTCGTTGGCCGACAGGCCCTTGGCGCGCGCGCCGTCGTTGGTGGCGGTGACGATCGAGACCTTGCCGTCGGCGTCCCCGATGACCACGACGACCGCCGGGCGGTCGCCGAAGCGGGCGCGCACGTCCGTCACCAGCGTCCGTACGTCGCCACCGCCCGCACCCGCGGCACGGGCCGCGACCACGGCGACGCCATCGACGTCCACCGCGCTGTCGGCGATCGACCCGGCCGAGGCGAGCAGCTGGGCGACGCGGACCTTCTCGATCTCCTTCTCGGCGGACTTGAGCCGCTCGAGCAGGTCGGTGACACGCGGGACCAGTTCGCTGGGCTGGGTGGCCTTGAGGACGTCGGTGAGCTGGCCGACGATGTCGCGCTCACGGGCGAGGTAGCGGAAGCCCTCGATGCCGGTGAATGCCTCGATGCGGCGGTTGCCCGAGCCGACCGAGGACTCGCCGTTGATGACGATGCTGCCGATCTGGGAGCTGTGCGAGACGTGCGTGCCACCACAGAGCTCACGGCTCCAGGGGCCACCGATCTCGACGACGCGGACCTTGGAGTCGTCGTAGGTCTCACCGAAGAGCGCGATCGCGCCCCACTCCTTGGCCTGGCTCAGGGTCATGTAGTCCCAGGAGACGGGCAGGTCGGCGCGCAGCGCGTTGTTGGAGACCTCCTCGAGCTCCTGGAGCTGACCGGCACTGAGACCGGTCGTCCAGCCGAAGTCGAGACGCAGGTAGCCGGGACGGTTGTAGGAGCCGGACTGCAGCGCGGTCGGGCCGAGCACCTCACGGAGCGCGGCGTGGACGACGTGGGTGCCGGAGTGGGCCTGCCGGGCGCCGAGCCGCCAGTCGGGGTCGACCTGTGCGTGCAGGTCCCCCTTCGCGCCCGTGTACTCGCCGTCGACGACACGGACCTGGTGGACCACAAGACCCTTGACGGGTCGCTGGACGTCGAGCACCTCGAAGCGACCGCCGTCGAACTCGATGATGCCGGCGTCGGCGACCTGGCCACCGGACTCGGCGTAGAACGGCGTGCGGTTGAGGACGAGCTCGCCGACCTCGCCGTTGCCGAGCGCGTTGACGGCCCTGCCCTCCTGGAGCAGGGCGAGCGGAGCTGACTCGGTGGTCAGCGTCTCGTAGGCGAGCCACTCGGTCGGGCCGTTGGCGTCGAGGATCTCGCGGTAGACGGTGAGGTCGGCGTGGCCGCCCTTCTTCGCCTTGGCGTCGGCCTTGGCGCGTTCGCGCTGCTCGGCCATCAGGCCACGGAAGCCCGCCTCGTCGACGGTGAGGCCCGCCTCGGAGGCCATCTCGAGGGTGAGGTCGATCGGGAAGCCGTAGGTGTCGTGCAGCTGGAACGCCTCAGCACCGCTCAGCACGGTACCGCCACCCTTCCTCACCTCGCCGGCGGCGAGGTCGAAGATCTGGGTGCCGGAGGTGAGCGTCTTGCGGAACGTCTCCTCCTCGGCGTTGGCCACGCGGATGATGCGGTCCCAGTCCGAGTGCAGCTCGGTGTAGGTCTCGCCCATCCTGTCGCGGGACACCGGCATCAGCTCGGGCAGCGCGGGGTCGGCGTACCCGAGGAGGCGGACGTTGCGGATCGCCCGCCGGAGCAGACGTCGCAGCACGTAGCCACGCCCCTCGTTGCCCGGCGTGACGCCGTCGCCGATGAGCATCATCGAGGAGCGGATGTGGTCGGCGACCACGCGGAAGCGGACGTCGTCCTCCCACGATTCGACACTGTCGCTCGCGCCGTACTTCTTGCCGGTGAGCTCCTCGGCCTTCTCGATGACCGGGAAGACGACGTCGGTCTCGTACATGTTGCTCTTGCCCTGGAGCAGGTAGGCGACGCGCTCGAGACCCAGGCCGGTGTCGATCGACTTCTGCGGCAGCGCACCGGAGATGTCGACGTCGTACTTCGAGCGGGCGGCCGAGATGTCGTCCTGCATGAAGACGAGGTTCCAGAACTCGAGGTAACGGTCGCCGGCGTCCCAGTCGCGGTCGGCACCGAACTCCGGGCCGCGGTCGATCAGGATCTCCGAGCACGGGCCGCCCGGGCCGGGGACGCCCATCGACCAGTAGTTCTCGCTCGGGGGAAGCCGGACGATGCGGTCGTCGGGCAGGCCGGAGATCCTCTTCCACAGCGCCACGGCCTCGTCGTCGCCGTCGAGGACGCTCGGGTAGAGCACGGACTCGTCGAAGCCGAAGCCGCCGTCGGCGATGGGCTTCGTGACCAGGTCCCAGGCGAGCGTGATCGCGCCCTCCTTGAAGTAGTCACCGAAGGAGAAGTTGCCGCACATCTCGAAGAACGTGCCGTGCCGTGTGGTCTTGCCGACCTCTTCGATGTCGGGGGTGCGGATGCACTTCTGCACACTGGTCGCGCGCGGGTACGGCGGCGTGGCCTGGCCCAGGAAGTAGGGCTTGAACGGGACCATGCCGGCGTTGACGAACAGCAGGTTGGGGTCGTCGAGCAGCAGCGACGCAGAGCGCACGTTCTCGTGCGGCAGGGTCGGGTTGTCGGCGAAGTGGGAGGTGAAGCGACGGCGGATCTCCGCCGTGCTCAGCCACGTGTCGGGCAAGGACGACGCGTTGTCGTTCACGTTTCGATTTCCAGTTCTTCGATGTGGTGCTGGGGGTTCGTGGGGTTCTGTGGAGCGGGAAGCGCCTTCGCGCTGAAGCGCTCGCGGAGCTCGAGCTCCTTGTCGACCTGCGCCTGCGCCATCTGCTGACGGACGACCAGCGCTCCCGCACGGAGTGCCTCACGGCGGACACCGCCCGCCTGCGCGCGATGGGCCCGGAGCGCGGCCTTCACGACGGCCTTGCGCTCGCGCCGCCGGCGGCGCCATTCGACCCAGGCGGCCGACTCGGCCGCCAGACGGGTCTCGTGGTCGAGCACGGAGCGCAGGCCATGCCAGCGTGACGCCGCCTTGATGACGGCCTCGCGGAGACGGTCACCGGGGCTCATGGGTCGCCAGCCTACCGGGCAGCTACCTCGGGCTGATGCCCCGGATGATGTTGCGGACCCGTTCCCACCGCTCCTTGATCTGCGCCTCCGCGCCGATCTCCTTGGGCTCGTAGTAGGTCGTGTCGACGAGCTCGTCGGGCAGGTACTGCTGCTCCGCGATGCCGAAGGGATGGTCGTGGGCGTAGCGGTAGTTGACACCGTGCCCGAGCTTCTTCGCGCCGGCGTAGTGCGCGTCGCGCAGGTGCGACGGCACCTGCCCGATCCTTCCCGCCCGTACGTCGCCCAGCGCCGCTCCGATGGCGGTCGTGACCGCGTTCGACTTCGGGGCGACCGCCAGCGCGATCGTCGCGTGGGCGAGGGTGAGCTGGGCCTCGGGCAGGCCGATCAGCTGCACGGTCTGGGCGGCGGCGACCGCCGTGGTCAGTGCGGTCGGGTCGGCCAGGCCGATGTCCTCACTCGCCGAGATCATCAGCCGCCGGGCGATGAACCGCGGGTCCTCCCCGGCCTCGAGCATCCGGGCGAGGTAGTGGAGCGCGGCGTCGGCGTCGGAGCCCCGGATCGACTTGATGAAGGCGCTGATCACGTCGTAGTGCTGGTCGCCGTCACGGTCGTAGCGGACCGCCGCGACGTCGGCGGCGGTCTCGGCGGTCTTCAGGTCGATCGTGGTCTTCGCGCCCGCTGCGCCTGCTGCCGCCTCGAGGTAGGTCAGCGAACGGCGCGCGTCTCCCCCGGCCAGCCGGACGAGGTGGTCGAGGGCATCGTCGTCGATCTCGTAGGCACCGCCCAGCCCACGCTCGTCCTTCAGGGCCCGGAGGAGGACGTCGCGGATGTCGTCGTCGGTCAGGCTCTGCAGGCGCAGGAGCAGACTCCGACTGAGCAGCGGGCTGACCACGGAGAAGGAGGGGTTCTCCGTCGTGGCGGCGATCAGCGTGACCCAGCGGTTCTCCACGCCCGGCAGCAGTGCGTCCTGCTGGGCCTTGGAGAAGCGATGCACCTCATCGACGAAGAGGACGGTCTCCTTGCCGGTCGCGACCAGCTGGGCGCGGGCGGCGTCGATCGCCGCTCGCACCTCCTTGACCCCGGCACTCACCGCGGAGACCTCGACGAAGCTCCGGTTGGTCTGCCCGGACACGATCGACGCGATCGTCGTCTTGCCGGTCCCCGGCGGACCCCAGAGCAGCAGCGAGAGCGACTTCTCCGCCTCGATCACCTGCTGCAACGGCGAGCCCGCCGCCCGCAGCTGCGGCTGCCCGACGAGCTCGTCGAGTGTCCGCGGCCGCATCCGCACCGCCAGCGGTGCGTGGGCATGATCGGCTGAGCTGAGGGAGCCGCCTGTCGACGTACTCCCCATCTCGAACAGGCCGTCGCTCACCACACCAGCCTAGTCAGGGCACTCAGGCGCGACCCATCTGGTTGTTCTCGAGGTCGAACCACGTGTCGGCGAAGCCGGGCGTGGTCGGGATCGTGATGGCCGGGCCCTGACCGGGGTCGGCGTCGCCGAAGTCGTTGACGCCGAGGATCCGGTTGGTGATCGGCTTCGTCGGGTGCTGACCGAGCTCGCCCGGGAAGTGACACGCGACCTTGTGCTCCTTGCCGATCTGCAGCAGGGGCGGCTCGACCTTCGCGCAGATCTCCTGTGCGAGCGGGCAGCGGGTGCGGAAGCGGCAGCCCGACGGCGGGTTGATCGGGGACGGTACGTCGCCGGTGAGGCGGATCCGCTCGCGGCGGCCTCCGACCTCGGCCTGCTTGATGTCCGGCGCAGCCGAGAGCAGGGCCTGCGTGTAGGGGTGGTGCGGGCGGTTGTAGATGGTGTCCCGGTCACCGATCTCGACGATCTTGCCGAGGTACATGACCGCGATCTGCGGGGAGAAGTGCCGGACGATCGCGAGGTCGTGCGCGATGAAGAGGAAGGCGATCCCGAACTCCTTCTGCAGGTCCTGCAGGAGGTTGATCACCTGGGCCTGGATGGAGACGTCGAGCGCCGAGACCGGCTCGTCGGCCACGAGGAGCTTCGGCTGCAGCGTCAGGGCGCGGGCGATGCCGATGCGCTGGCGCTGGCCGCCGGAGAACTCGTGTGGGTAGCGGTTGTAGTGCTCGGGGTTGAGGCCGACGATCTCGAGGAGCTCTTGGACCCGCGGCAGGATCTTCTCCTTCGGCAGCAGGTTGTGGATCTCCAGCGGTGCTCCGATGATCGAGCCGACCGTGTGCCTCGGGTTCAGCGACGTGTACGGGTCCTGGAAGATCATCTGGATGTCGCGGCGGAGCGGGAGCAGCTCCTTCTCCCCCGTCTTCGCGATGTCCTTGCCCTCGAAGCGGATCGAGCCGGCGGTGGGCTTGTAGAGCCGCGTGATGAGGCGTCCGGTCGTCGACTTGCCGCAGCCCGATTCACCGACGAGCCCCAGCGAGGAGCCGGCCTCCAGCGCGAAGGAGATGCCGTCGACGGCCTGGACGGCGCCGACGGTGCGACGGAGGATCCCGGAGCTCTTCACCGGGAAGTGCATCGTGAGGTCCTCGACCTCGAGGATCGGGGCCGCGTTGGTGGCGGTGCTCACGAGAGGAACCCCTTCTGGGCGAAGACAGCGGCCGGGTCGATGAGATGACACCTCTTCAGGTGCGGGTCACCGGCCGAGATCGGCACGAGGTCGGGCTGCGTGGTGTAGCAGAGGTCGTCGGGAACGTACTCCTTGAACGGGCAGCGCGGGTGGAAGGCACAACCCGACGGAGGGTTGAGCAGGCTCGGCGGGTTGCCGGGGATCGGGATGAGGGGCTGGTCCGGGTCATCGCTCACGTCCGGGACGCTGTTCAGCAGGCCGAGCGTGTAGGGCATCTCCGGGTGGGTGAGCAGGTCCTTCGTCGTGCCGTACTCGACCGCCTTGCCGGCGTACATCACGAGGACGTCGTCGGCCATCTCCGCCACGACGCCGAGGTCGTGGGTGATGATCAGGATCGCCGAGTTGAACTCGCGCTGGAGGTCCTGGAGCAGGTCGAGGATCTGCGCCTGGACGGTGACGTCGAGGGCCGTGGTCGGCTCGTCGGCGATGAGCAGGCCGGGGTTGTTGATCAGGCCCATGGCGATCATCGCGCGCTGGCGCATGCCGCCGGAGAACTGGTGCGGGTAGTCGTCCACGCGGCGGTCGGGCTGCGGGATTCCGACGCGCTCGAGCATCTCGATGGCACGGGTGCGGGCGACCTTCTTGGTGACGTCGTTGTGCACGCGGTAGGCCTCGATCAGCTGGTTGCCGACCGTGTAATACGGGTGCATCGCCGAGAGCGGGTCCTGGAAGATCATCGCGACGTCGTGTCCGCGTCGGCGGCGCATCTCCTCGTCGGAGAGCTTCAGCAGGTCGACGCCGTCGAGGAGGATCTCGCCGCTGATCTGCGCGCGCGTGCCACGGTGCAGCCCGAGGATCGTCGAGGTCGACACGGACTTGCCGGAGCCGGACTCGCCGACGATGCCGAGCGTCTTGCCCCTCTCGACGGAGAAGGAGAGGCCGTCGGTGGCCTTCACCAGGCCGTCCTGGGTCGGGAAGTGGACCTTGAGGTCGCGGACCTCGAGCAGTGGTGTGGTCATGAGTGTGATTCCCGTCTGTCTCAGGAGACCCGCACGCGGGGGTCGATCACCGAGTAGAGGATGTCGACGATCAGGTTGGCGAGGATGAAGACACTGCCGGCGAAGACGACCATGCCGATCAGGGTCGGAAGATCGAAGGTCTGGGCTGCCAGCAGGGAGATGTACCCGAGGCCCTGGTAGTTGAAGACGCGCTCGGTGATGATCGCGCCGACCAGCATCGTCGCGAGGTCGAGGCCGAACATCGTCACCAGCGGCGTGAGGGCGGCGCGGAGGGCGTGCTTGAAGATGACGGGAGTGGTCTTGAGACCCTTCGCACGCGCCGTCCGGACGTAGTCCTCCGACAGTGACTCGAGCACGAACGAGCGGGTCACGCGGACATAGGCGGCCATCACCAGGCCGGCCAGGGTGAGGCCCGGGAGGACGAGGTTGATCGCCCAGTTCACCGGGTTCTCCGTGAAGGGCACGAACGCCGGCACCGGCCACAGACCCCACTTGATGGAGACGTAGCGCAGGAGGAAGGTGCCAGTGAAGAAGACGGGGAATGCGTAGACCAGCAGCGACGCCGCGACGATGCCCCGGTCGAGCCAGGTGCCCTTACGGATGGCGGCGATGATGCCGATCCCGAGGCCGCCGATGATCCAGAAGATCACCGCGGCGAGCGAGAGGGAGACGGTCACCGGCAACGCCTTCGAGATCTCCTCGTTGACGGTCTTGTTGTTGATCTTGGAGTAACCGAAGCATGGCGCCGCGCAGTGGACGACCTGCTCGGGATGGGCGCGGCGCAGCTCGGGGTCGTCGGGGTAGTCACGTCCGACGGCGACGCCCTTCACGAAGTCACCCCAGGTCTTGGCCGGGTTGATGAGGTAGTCCTTGAGCGGGCCCTGGTTCTTCTCCGGATAACCGAGAGACTTCCGCACCTGGCTCAGGAGCTCCTCGGAAGGGTTCTTCCCGGCCGAGAAGCGGGCGGGGTCCACCGGGGAGGCGAAGAAGAGCACGAACGTCACCAGACTCATCACGAGCAGCATGACGACACCGACGAAGACGCGGCGTACGACGTAGGCGAGCATGTAATTCCTCAGTTCTTCTCTCCGGCAGGTCTCCGGGGGCGTGCCGCGTGGGCCCGCCCCCGGAGGTACAGCTAGGTGGTGCTACAGCGAGTCAGAGACTCACTGCTTGACACCGATCGCACCCAGGTCGGGGTACATGTTCGACGACGCGTCGGCCGTGAAGTTCGCGACCTTGGAGCCCCAGGCCCAGTTGAACAGCGACTGCTCGAGCGGGATGTAGGCGTAGTCCTTGCCGAGCTGGATGTCGGCATCCTGCAGCGCCTTCGTCTGCTCGTCGATCGACGTGGCGTTCTGCGCCTTGTCGACGAGGGCGTTGAAGGCGTCGCTCTTGTAGTTGCCGTAGTCCTGACCGTTGGAGTTCTTGGTCAGGTTGATGCGGCTGTCGAAGAGCGGAGCCGTCACCGTGATGGCGGACGGCCAGTCGGCGCCCCAACCGGCCCACGTGATGTCCGAGTCGCCGTTCGGCTTCTGGATCGCGGGGTAGTAGGCGTCCGTCTGCGGGTCCAGGGTGACCTTGAAGCCGGCCTGGTCCCACGTCTCCTTGAGCGCCGCGGCCTGCTTGCCGGGAACGTCGGAGCCGCTGGAGTTGTCGAAGGTGAACTTGATCGGGTACGGCATCTGCACGCCGGCGTCCTGGAGGATCTTCTTCGCCGCAGCCGGGTCACCCTCGAGCGGGATGTCCTTGAAGGCCGGGTTCGGCTGGTAACCGGTGACCGCGGTGTTCACGATGGAGTCGGCCGGCTTGTAGAACTTGTCGCCGCCGCCCGCGGTGATCCAGGCCTTCTTGTTGGTCGCCGTGGCGAGTGCCTGGCGGACGGGAAGCGAGAGGCGCTTCGTGTTCGGGACGAGGTAGTCCGTGTACGGCGAGTCGACGTTGGCGTAGAGCGACTTGTCGGTGATCTGCGGGATCAGGGCCGGGGTGAGGCGCGAGCCCGCAACCGCCGCCTGGGCCTCCGGGCTGTTGTTGATCATGAGGCCGTAGACGGTCTCGGGGGTCTTGCCGACGTCGAAGGTGATCTTGTCCGGAAGGGCCTTGCGGATGTCGGTCGAGTCGGTGGCCGCGTCGTAGTTCGGGTTGCGGACGAGCGTCGCGCCCTTGTCCTTGTCCCATGCGGTCGTGCCGCCGTCGATCATGTACGGACCGTTGGAGAAGATGGAGTAGTTGGACAGGTCGCCCTTGTCCTGGTCCTTCTTGTACGGGTCCATCATCTCGAGCGAGGCGACGGCGAGCGGGAAGTCCGGCCACGGCTTGTTGAAGTGGTACGTGATCGTCTTGCCGTCGCAGGTGATCGCCTTGTCGAAGGCGGCCTGGCCCTCGGGGGTGCTCTTGTACGGGCCGGTGTAGGACGGGAGACCGGTGGACGGGTCCTTCGGGACATCGAGGTAGGACAGGAGGTAGTTCGGGCCGCCGGTGATCACGTCCGTGGCGAAGACACGGCTGGCGCCGTACTTGAAGTCCTCACACGTGACGTCGGAGCCGTCCTGCCACTTCACGCCGTCCTTGAGGGTGAAGGACCAGGTCTTGCTGTTGTCCGTCGCGGTACCGGTGTCGGTCGCGAGGTCGGGGACCGGCGTGTTGGCCGTCTTGGCGTCATCCGCGATCGGGAAGGCGACGAGTGAGCGGTAGACCGTGCGGCGGAAGTTCGCGACGTCGCGGCCGGTGTAGGTCCGCTGGGGGTCGGTGTGACCCAGGGGCGCACTCAGGTAGTAGGTGAGGGTTCCGCCCTTGGTCGCCTCGCCGGACGAACTGCCGGTGCTCTCGTTGTCATCGCTGCTGCTGCCGCACGCGGCCAGCGAGAAGGCGAGAGCGGCCGCGGCGGTACCCGCGAGGAACCGCTTCGTGTTGTTGGCCATTACTTCTCCTTGGATGTGTGACGCGCCTGGACGGCGCCACTGATCGACGGCGCCCTGCCGTCGAAAACTGGGGGTCAGCGGTTGTTCTTGGGGTCGAGGGCGTCACGCAGCCCGTCGCCCAGGAGGTTGAAGCAGATGACGAGGATGGCGATGGTGGCCCCGGGGACCAGGAAGTAGAAGAAGTCCACCGAGGAGTAGTTGAGCGTGTCGTTGAGGACGTTGCCCAGCGTCGGCGTCGGCGGCTTCACGGAGACTCCCATGAAGGACAGCGCGGCCTCGGTCGAGATGTACGCCGGCAGGATGAGCGTGAACTGCACGAGGAGGAGCGTCCAGAGGTTGGGCAGGACCTCCTTGAAGTAGATCCGTCGCCGGGACGCACCCAGGACGACCGCCGCATCGACGAACTCGCGCTCACGGATCGAGAGGACCTGACCGCGGACGAGACGGGCGACGCCGGGCCAGCCGAAGATCGCCATCACGACGATGACGTAGAAGGCGGCTCCGGCGTCGGCGGCCTTGATGTGCAACTGGTCGCGGATGAAGACCAGGGCCATCCCCGACATGGCGAGCAGCATCAGCTGCTGCGGAAACGACAGGATCAGGTCGGCGAGCCGCCCGACGAAACCGTCGACGAAGCCGCCTCGCATGCCGGCCCAGATGCCGAGCGAGGTGCCGATGATCATCGACAACAGGCTGGCGGCCAGCGCGATGAAGACCGAGACGGCGAGACCGACCCAGACCCGCGCGAGGAGGTCGCGACCGCTGCCGGGCTCGACACCGAGCGGGTGCTTCCAGGAGACGCCGCTCAGCGCACCCTTGGGCAGCGTGTCAGGCTCCAGCAGGTCCTGGTGGAAGTGGTAGACGTCGATGAGACCCGTGTGGTTCACGATCGGCGCGAGGATCGTCAGCACTGCGAAGACGACGATCACCCAGAAGGAGATCATCGTCCGTCGGTCGGACCGGAACCGCTCCATCGCGAGTCGCATCGGCGACTTGCTCACGACCGCCGTCGCCTGGGTAGGCGTGGCCGCCTCCGAGATTGTCACGCCAGCGACCCTAGAGGAGCTGACGTCCCCAGCCGGTCACCCAGGAGTAACGATCCGGCCACGACGGGCCGGTTCGGTCACGACTCGGTCACGACCTCCGGCTTGGCGTCCACGCCGGCCTCCTTGCGCTGCTGCTCGGTGATGGGAGCGGGCGCCTCGGTCAGCGGGTCGTAGCCGCCACCGGACTTCGGGAAGGCGATGACCTCGCGGATCGAGTCGACCTTGGCGAGGTGCTGGATGACCCGGTCCATGCCCAGCGCGATGCCGCCGTGCGGCGGGGCGCCGAACTTGAACGCGTCGAGCAGGAAGCCGAACTTCTCCTGCGCCTCCTCGTCGCCGATGCCCATCACGTTGAAGACCCGCTTCTGCACGTCCTCGCGGTGGATACGGATCGAGCCGCCACCGAGCTCGGAGCCGTTGCAGACGATGTCGTAGGCGTAGGCGAGCGCCGAGCCGGGGTCGGTGTCGAAGGTGTCGGCGTACTCGGGCTTGGGGCCGGTGAAGGCGTGGTGGACCGCGGTCCACTCCCCCGCGCCGACGGCGACGTCACCACTCGCGACGGCATCGCCGGCGGGCTCGAACATCGGTGCGTCGACGACCCAGACGAACTCGAAGTGGTCGGGGTCCAGGAGGCCGGCGCGACGACCGATCTCGAGCCGGGCGGCACCGAGCAGGGCGCGGCTGGGCTTGGTCGCGCCGGCGGCGAAGAACGCACAGTCGCCCCGCTTCGCACCGACGAGCTCGGCCAGGCCGGCCTGCTCGGACTCCGACAGGTTCTTGGCGACAGGACCGCCGAGCGAGCCGTCCTCGTTGAAGAGCACGTAGGCGAGGCCGCGTGCGCCGCGCTGCTTGGCCCAGTCCTGCCAGGCGTCGAGCTGCTTGCGCGGCTGACTGGCCCCGCCGGGCATGAGCACGGCGCCGACGTACTCGGCCTGGAAGACGCGGAAGGGCGTGTCCTTGAAGTAGTCGGTCGCCTCGACGAGCTCGAGGCCGAAGCGGAGGTCCGGCTTGTCGGAGCCGTAGAGCCGCATGGCGTCGGCGTACGTCATGCGGCGGATCGGGGTCGGTACGTCGACGTCGATCGTGGCCCACATGGCCTTGACGACGTCCTCCATCATCTCGATGACATCGTCCTGGTCGACGAAGCTCATCTCGATGTCCAGCTGGGTGAACTCCGGCTGGCGGTCGGCTCGGAAGTCCTCGTCGCGGTAACAACGGGCGATCTGGAAGTACTTCTCCAGCCCACCGACCATGAGGAGCTGCTTGAAGAGCTGGGGGCTCTGCGGCAGGGCGTACCAGGAGCCGGGCGACAGGCGCGCGGGCACGAGGAAGTCACGGGCGCCCTCGGGGGTGCTCCGGGTGAGCGTGGGCGTCTCGACTTCGACGAAGTCACGCGCCGCGAGGACGTCGCGGACGGCCTTGTAGACCTTGCTGCGCAGGCGGATCGCGGCCGCGGGGCCGCTGCGGCGCAGGTCGAGGTAGCGATACTTGAGGCGCGCCTCCTCGCCGACCTCGACATGGTCATCGATCTGGAACGGCAGCGCGGCGGCGGTGTTGAGCACCTCAACACCCCCCTCACCGGCGACGACCTCGATCTCACCGGTCGCCAGGTTGGGGTTGACGTTGCCCTCGGTGCGCGCGACGACCTCGCCGGTCACCTTCAGCACGAACTCGTTGCGCAGCGGGTGCGCGACGGCCTCGTCACGGATGACGACCTGGACGATGCCGCTCGCGTCGCGGAGGTCGATGAAGGCGACACCGCCGTGATCGCGGCGGCGAGCGACCCAACCTGCGAGGGTGACGGTCTCGCCGACGTTCCCTGCGGTGAGGGTGCCTGCTTCGTGGGTGCGGATCACTTCGTCGTCTCCTGGCTGGTGGTGGTGCTGGTGCTCGTGATGGTGGGGCGTACGTCGCCGGCCGGCGGTGTCCACGTCGCCGGATCGATCGGCGCCTGGTCACCGGACCTGATGTCCTTGATCTCCGGACCGTTCTCGGTCATGAAGAGCACATAGGGGATGCCGCGCTTCTCGGCGTACTTGATCTGCTTGCCGAACTTGTCCGCCTTCGGAGCGACCTCGGTCGGGATCTCGTTGGCTCGCAGCCCCGTGGCCAGCCGGTCGGCCTCGGAGCGCGACTCCTCGTCGGTGAGTGCCACGAGGACGGCACTGGGCACGCTGCGGCTGGCCGCGACGACGCCGGTGCCCAGCAGCGGGACGAGCGTGCGACTCACGCCGAAGGAGATGCCGACGCCCGGGTAGGTGCTGCGGCCGTCGCTCGCGAGGGAGTCGTAGCGACCGCCGGAGCAGATCGAACCGAGCGACTCGAAGCCGTCGAGGCGGGTCTCGAAGACGGTGCCGGTGTAGTAGTCGAGGCCGCGGGCGATCGAGAGGTCGGCGACCACGCGCACGCGCTCATTCACGATGCCCGCGCAGCCCTCGATGACCGCGGCGAGCTCGGCGAGACCCTCGTCGAGAAGTGGATCGCTGACGCCGAGCGCGCGCACCTGGTCGACGAAACCCGCGTCTGCACTGGAGATCTGGGCCAACGCGAGGGTCTGCTCGGCCTGCTCGGCGGTGAGGCCGGCGTCGGACTGGAGCAGCTCGCCGACCTTCTCGGCGGGCAGCTTGTCCAGCTTGTCGACGAGCTGCATCACCGTGAGTGGGTCCGAGGCACCGAGACCGGCGTAGAAGCCCTGGATCAGCTTTCGGTTGTTGACCTGGATCCGGAAACCGGGCAGGAACTCGAGCTTCGAGAGAGCCTCCGCCATCACGCGGGCGACCTCGATGTCGTGGTGGAAGCCCAGGCTGTCGCGGCCGACGACGTCGATGTCGGCCTGCGTGAACTCCCGGAAGCGGCCCGCCTGTGGGCGCTCGCCGCGCCAGACCTTCTGGATCTGGTAGCGCCGGAACGGGAAGTCGAGCTTGCCGCTGTTCTCGAGGACGAACCGCGCGAACGGGACGGTGAGGTCGAAGTGCAGGCCCATGCCTGCATCCCCGGTGCCCTCGTCCTGCAGGCGCTTGAGCACGTAGACCTCCTTGGAGGTCTCGCCCTTGGACAGCAGCTGGTCCATGGGCTCGACGGCGCGCGTCTCGAGGTTGGCGAAGCCGTGCAGCTCGAAGGTGCGCGCAAGCGTCGCGAGCACCTGCTGCTCGACGAAACGCTCGGCGGGGAGGAGCTCCGGGAAACCGGAGAGGGCGGTGGGCTTGGGCATGTCTCTCAGAGGTCCTGCAGGAAGGGGTTGGTGGCGCGCTCGCGCCCGATCGAGGTCTGCTCGCCGTGCCCTGGCAGGACGACGATGTCGTCGGCCAGCGGGAGCACCTTGTCGCGAAGGGTGCGGAGCATGGTGGCGTGGTCACCACCGGGGAGATCGGTCCGGCCGATCGAACCGGCGAAGAGCAGGTCGCCCGCGAACATCACCTCGGAGATGTCCTCGTTGACCGTCCACGGCGTCCGGAACGCGACCGACCCCTCGGTGTGCCCGGGCGTGTGGTCGACGACGAAGGAGAGGCCGGCGAGCTCGAGCGTCTGGCCGTCGGCGAGCTCCACCACATTGTCGGGCTCGGTGAAGGTGTGGTCCCCGCCCAGCAGCATGCGGGCCGACTCCGGGCTGATGCCGGCCATGGGGTCGGCCAGGAGGTGGCGGTCCGCGGGGTGGATCCAGGCGGTGGCGTCGTACGTGCCGGAGACCGGGGTCACGGAGAACATGTGGTCGATGTGACCGTGCGTGAGGAGGACCGCGACCGGCTTGAGCCGGTGCTCCCGGACGACCTCCGCGATGCCGCTCGCGGCGTCCTGGCCGGGGTCGACGATGACGCACTCGGTGCCCGGACCCGTCGCGGCCACGTAGCAGTTGGTGCCCCACGCGCCTGCGGGGAAGCCTGCGATCAGCACCCGGCAACCCTACCGATCATCGGTCACACGAGCCTCATCGAGTCTGCGTAGTATGTCGGCCGTGACCAGCAACGAATGGGGCCGCGTCGACGACGAGCGCAATGTCTATGTGCGCGTGGGCGACGGCGAGCGTCTTGTCGGGCAGTTCCTCGACGGTACCGTCGAGGAGGCCCTGGCGTTCTACACCGACCGCTACGACCAGCTCGCCTTCGAGGTCGACCAGCTGGTCACGCGTGTGAACGCCGGCAAGGTCACCGCCGACGAGGCTGCTGAGTCGGTCAGGACCGTCAAGGCCAAGGTGGCCGACGCCGCCGTGGTCGGAGACCTCGCCGCACTCACGGCGAAGCTGGACGCACTCCTTCCCGTCGTCGCCGCGCAGCGCGAGGCCCGCAAGGCCGAGCGTGCCGCGAAGGCGCAGGAGACCCGCGCCGCCAAGGAGCAGATCGTCGCCGAGGCCGAGAAGCTGGCCACCGGCAACGACTGGAGGAACGGCGCCAACCGCCTCCGCGAACTCCTGGAGTCGTGGAAGGTCCTCCCCCGGCTCGACCGAGCCGGCGACGAGGAGCTGTGGAAGCGCTTCTCCAGCGCCCGCACCGCCTACACGCGTCGCCGGAAGTCGCACTTCGCCGAGCTCAACGAGAAGCGCGCCGGCGCCCAGGCGATCAAGGAGCAGCTCGTCGTCGAGGCGGAGGCACTCTCGACGTCGGAGGAGTGGGGCCTGACCGCAGGCCGCTACCGCGACCTGATGTCGCGCTGGAAGGCGGCCGGGCCGGCGCCCAAGGAGATCGACGACGCGCTCTGGAAGCGCTTCCGGGGTGCCCAGGACACCTTCTTCGGCAACCGCGACGCGGCCAATGCGCAGATCGATGCGGAGTTCGCCGCCAATGCGGAGGTCAAGGAGGCGATCCTGGTCGAGGCCGAGGCGCTCCTGCCCGTCACCGACCTCAATGCCGCCAAGGCCGCCTTCCGCGACCTGGCCGACCGCTGGGACGCCGCCGGCAAGGTGCCGCGCGACCGGATCAAGGACCTCGAGGGTCGGATGCGGAAGGTCGAGCAGGCGATCAAGGGCGTCGAGGACGAGCAGTGGCGCAAGACCGACCCCGAGAAGTCGGCCCGTGCCGACGACATGATCACCAAGCTCGAGGACGCGATCGCCAAGATCGAGGGCGACATCGCCAAGGCCGAGACGGCCGGCGACGCCAAGAAGGTGAAGTCGCTCCAGGAGAACCTCGAGGGACGCAAGGCGTTCCTCGACATGGCCCGTCGCGCCGCCGCCGACTTCTCCTGACCGAGATCCGGCTCATCGCCCCGCGAGATCCGGGTTGTTGCCCCGCGAAATCCGGGTTGTTGCCCCGCGAAATCCGGGAAGTCGCCACGACGCACCATCACTCCAGCCCCAATGCGGGCCGGCGCCCGTCCCGGACCTCAGTCGCCGGCACGCTGATCCACAGCCCGGAGAGCGGCAAATGAGCCGCAGCATCAGTCCCGACGATGGTCACCGCCATGACCACGATCACTCTCGGACCTGAACCCTTCACCGTCGCCGAGCTGACCACCCTGGGTCTCTCACCCAAGCGGCTCCGTGCGCTCCACGAGGCCGGCTCTGTCCGTCGGGTCCTCCGCGGTGTGTACGTCGACGCAACACTGGACGACACACTCGAACTCCGTGCCCGGGCGCTGGCCCGGGTCGTCGACGAGAACCATGTGGTCGTCGACCGGTCCGCGGCCTGGCTCCACGGGATCGACACCTTCGCCTATGGGGAGGGCGCAACGCCTCCACTGGAGATCTGCACCCTGCCGGCGCGACACGCCACCCAGCGATCCGGGACCAAGGGCGGCCGTCGTGATCTCGCCGACCGCGACATCATGAGGCTTGGCAATGTGCGCGTGACGACGCCGTTGCGAACCGCCCTCGACCTTGGCTGCCACCTGAGGCGCCGAGAGGCGTACGCAGCACTCTGTGCGTTCGCGAGGGAGCAGGGCGTCCAACCGTCGCACCTTGTGAGAGAGGTTGCGAGGTTCCGAGGGCGTCGCGGCGTCATCCAGTTGCGCGGGCTCCTTGGTCACGTCACTGGAGCGGTGGAGTCACACCGTGAGGCATGGACCCTCCTGGCGATCCTCGACGCAGGGGTGATGGCGCCGATTCTGCAGTTCTGGATCGAGATCGACGGAGTGCCGACGTACCGGCTCGACCTCGCCTATCCGCGCCAGCGCGTGGCTGTCGAGTACGACGGGGAGGCGGATCACTCGACGCCGGAGCAGCGGGTACACGACGCGGAGCGTCGGGCGTGGCTCACCGCTCATGGCTGGACTGTCATCGTGGTCCGCAAGGGCGACTTCACCGGTCGCGAGCTCGACCGGTGGCTCGGCGAGCTGAGGACCGCGCTTCGCCCGACGTACACCTCCCGACGCTGGTGACGGAAGCCGGAGGTGGCGGGGCTAGAACCCGGAGGTGGCGGGGCGAGAACCCGGAGGTCGGCTAGCTGGTGACGCGGTAGGCGTCGAAGACACCCGGGACGGATCGGACCGACTTGAGGACCGTGTCGAGGTGCTTGGCGTCGGCCATCTCGAAGGTGAAGCGGCTCTTGGCGACGCGGTCGCGTCCGGTCGAAAGGTTGGCGCTGAGGATGTTCACGTGGCTGTCGGAGAGCGCCATGGTGATGTCGGAGAGGAGGCGGGCGCGGTCGAGCGCCTCGACCTGGATGTTGACCAGGAAGACGGCGTTGGCCGAGGCGCCCCACTCGACGTCGATCATCCGCTCGGGGTTGGCCTTCAGCGAGGCGGCGTTGGTGCAGTTGTCGCGGTGGACCGAGACGCCGCCGACCTTGGTCACGAAGCCGATGATCGGGTCGCCCGGCACCGGCGTGCAGCACTTGGCGAGCTTGGTCCACACGTCCGGCTGACCCTTGACGAGTACGCCGACATCGGTCGCGCTCGTGTTCTGCGACCGTGACGAGCGGCGGTTGATGGTGACGGCCTCGGCCAGGTCCTCCTGGGCGGCCTCGCTCCCGCCGTGCTCGTCGACCACACGACGTACGACCGCCTGGGGGGACAGGTTGCCCTCACCGACGGCGGCATAGAGCGCCTCGACGTCGTGGATGTTGAAGTGCCGCGCGGCCAAGGTCAGCGACTCATGCGACATCAGGCGCTTGAGGGGAAGGCCCTCCTTGCGCATGAGCTTGGCGATCTGCTCTTGGCCCTTCTCGATCGCCTCGTCCCGGCGCTCACGGGTGAACCAGGCACGGATCTTCGAGCGCGCACGGTTGGACTTCACGAAGCCCAGCCAGTCCTGCGACGGCCCGGCAGTCGGCGACTTCGAGGTGAAGACCTCGACGGTGTCACCGTTCTGCAGGGTCGACTCGAGCGGAACGAGGCGACCGTTGACGCGGGCGCCGATGGTGTGGTGGCCGACCTCGGTGTGGACGGCGTACGCGAAGTCGACAGGAGTCGCGTCGGCGGGCAGCGCGATCACGTCGCCCTTCGGGGTGAAGACGTAGACCTCGGTGCGGTTCATCTCGAAGCGCAGCGACTCCAGGAACTCCCCCGGATCCTCGACCTCGGACTGCCAGTCGACGAGCGTCTTGACCCAGCTCATGTCGGGGCCGCCGGTGGGGTTGAGGGGCCGGTCGGTGTCCACACCCGCGCGGCCGGCCTCCTTGTACTTCCAGTGGGCGGCGACACCGTACTCGGCGCGCCGGTGCATCGCGAAGGTCCGGATCTGCATCTCGACGGGCTTGCCCTGCGGACCGATGACCGTCGTGTGCAGCGACTGGTAGAGGTTGAACTTCGGCATCGCGACGTAGTCCTTGAACCGGCCGAGGACCGGGTTCCAGCGCGAGTGCAGGACGCCGAGGACGCTGTAGCAGTCACGGTCGTCGTCGACGAGGATGCGGATGCCGACCAGGTCGTAGATGTCGGAGAACTCCTTACCCCCGACGATCATCTTCTGGTAGATCGAGTAGTAGTGCTTCGGCCGGCCGGTGACGGTGGCCTTGATCTTGGACTCCTTGAGGTCGTTCTCGACCTGGCTGATCACCTGCGCGAGGAA
The DNA here is from genome assembly GCF_020715565.1 of Nocardioides sp. Kera G14. Classification (NCBI taxonomy): domain Bacteria; kingdom Bacillati; phylum Actinomycetota; class Actinomycetes; order Propionibacteriales; family Nocardioidaceae; genus Nocardioides; species Nocardioides sp. Kera G14. The sequence goes on from NZ_CP085839.1 coordinate 1,774,609, forward strand.
CTGGTCACGCGAGGGCGCCCGCTCGGCGACGAGGCGGACGATCTCGTCATAGATCTTCGGGTGCAGCGTCGCGAAGGAGAGGTCCTCGAGCTCCCACTTGATCGTGTTCATGCCGAGCCGGTGTGCCAGCGGCGCGTAGATGTCGAGCGTCTCGTTGGCGCTGCGCTCCTGCGACTTCAGTGGCACGTAGCGCAGCGTGCGCATGTTGTGCAGCCGGTCGGCGAGCTTGATGACGAGCACCCGGATGTCCTTGGACATCGCCACGACCATCTTGCGGATGGTCTCCGACTGCGCGGAGTCGCCGTACTGCACCTTGTCGAGCTTGGTGACGCCGTCGACGAGCTGGGCGACCTCGGCGCCGAAGTCCTTGCTCAGCTGCTCGAGGGTGTACGGCGTGTCCTCGACGGTGTCGTGGAGCAGCGCGGCGACGAGCGTGGGCTCGGTCATGCCGAGCTCGGCGAGGATCGTCGTCACGGCGAGCGGATGCGTGATGTAGGGGTCACCGCTCTTGCGCATCTGCCCGCGGTGGTGCTTCTCGGCGGTGACGTAGGCCCGCTCGAGCAACGCCAGATCGGCCTTGGGGTGGTTGGCGCGGACGGCACGGAAGAGCGGCTCGAGGACAGGATTGCCTGCACCGCTCTTGGTGCCCATCCGGGCCAGGCGGGCGCGCATGCTGCGCCCGGAGGTGGCGCCCGTCGAGGGCACGGCCGCCTCCCGTGACGGGGCCTTGCTGACCTGGACAGCGCTCTCGCGAGCGGGCGCGACGGTGCGATCCTCGGTCATCCTCCGAGTCTATCTACGAGACGTGACCGTCGGGTCAGACGGTGACAAGTGCGGTGACCCGGAGGTCGCCCAGGGTCTGACGCCCGGGCAGGAAGCTGAGCTCCATCAGCACCGCAACACCGACGATGACGCCGCCACAGCGCTCGACGAGCTTGCGGGTGGCATCGAGCGTGCCCCCGGTGGCGAGGACGTCATCGATGAGGAGCACCCGGTCGCCGGGCTTCACCGCGTCGCTGTGAATCTCGAGGGTGGCCTCGCCGTACTCCAGCGCATAGGACTCACCCACGACCTCACGCGGAAGCTTGCCGGCCTTGCGGACCGGCACGAAACCGACGCCGAGCTCGAGTGCGACTGGCGCAGCGAGGATGAAGCCTCGCGCCTCGGTGCCGAGGACGAGGTCGACGACGGGCTCGCCGGCGTCGTCACAGCCGGCGAGACTGAGCCGCGTCACCGTGGAGGCGAACGCCCCGTGGTCGGCCAGCAGCGGGGAGATGTCCTTGAACATCACGCCCGGCTCGGGATAGTCCGGGACGTCGAGGATGTACGCCGACAGATCCAGCTCGTCCTGCGTCATCCGTGCTACTTCTTCCCGCGCTGCGACCGCGGCTTGCGGGTCGGCTGCGAACGGCCGGCCGCACCGCTGTCCCTGATCGGGCCGCGGGCCGGCTTGCGGATGACCGCGTCGCCGGTCTCGAGCTCGAACTCGAGGTCCTCCAGCTCGGGGGCCGACTCGGAGACCGGCATGCCCTCGCGGAAGGTCGGGACGGCGGCGTACTTGTCGGCGGCGGCGCGGGCGCGGGCCTTGGCGCGGCGCTCCTGCAGCTTGACCTCGTCCTCGGTGGACTTGAGGTGCACGAGGATGCGCGGCGCCACCCACACCGACGAGAAGACGCCGGCGGCCATGCCGACGAACTGCGACAGCGCCAGGTCCTTCAGCGAGCTGGAGCCGAGCAGGATCGCGCTGGTGAAGAGGATCGACCCGATCGGGATCAGCGCGACGATGGACGTGTTGATCGACCGGACGAGCGTCTGGTTGACGGCGAGGTTGGCCTCGCCGGCGTACCCGAGCCTGCTGCCCCGGAGGTTCTTGGTGTTCTCGCGGATCTTGTCGAAGACGACGACGGTGTCGTAGAGCGAGAAGCCGAGGATCGCGAGCAGACCGGTGACAGCCGCAGGCGTCACGCGGAAGCCGGAGAGCGAGTAGACGCCCATCGTGATGACGACGTCGTGGAAGAGTGCGACGAAGGCGGCGACCGACATCTTCCACTCGCGGAAGTAGGCGCCGATGAAGAGCATCGCGAGCAGCACGAAGAGGATCACGCCGGTGATCGCCCGCTGGGCGACCTCCTTGCCCCAGCTGCCGCCGATCTCCGTCGGCGAGATCTGCTTGGTCTCGTCATCGACGTGGACGACCGAGGTGATCACGTCGATGATCTTGGCGTCGTTGGCCTGGGAGAGCTCCTCGACCTGGACGGTGATGCCGTCGTTGCCGGAGGTGGAGACCGTCGGCTCCTCGGCACCGGGGATACCGGCGTCGGCGATCTTGGTCCGGAGCTCGTCGACGGTCTTCTGGGTGGCCTGGGAGGAGCTCAGGCCGCTGACCTGGATCTCCGTGCCGCCGGTGAACTCCACACCGAAGGAGAATCCGCGGAAGAGGACGATGAGGAGGGCGGCCAGGACGATGCCGCCGGAGATCGTGTACCAGAGAGGCCGACGACCGATGAAGTCGAACGACTTCTCACCGGTGTAGAGGTCGTGCCCGAGCTTTGCGAAGTTGAACATCAGGCCTTGCCTCCGACGTTGCTGGTGCGGGCGACGCGGGCCCTGCGGGCCTCACGCGGATCCACACCGAGCGCGTGCACGCTCAAGCCGGACCACGCACCGCCGCCGTTGAAGAACTTGAACCGGGCCAGCCACGTGACCATCGGCTTGGTGAACCAGAAGAGCACCGCGAGGTCGAGCAGCGTGGAGAGGCCGAGCGCGAAACCGAAGCCCTTCACGACGCCGGTGGCGAAGATGTAGAGCACCGCGGCACTGAGCAGCTGCACGACGTTGGCAGCCATTCGGGTCTGGCGAGCACGGACCCAGCCGGACTCGACCGCGACGCGCATCGACTTCCCGTCACGCATCTCGTCACGGATGCGCTCGAAGAAGATGATGAACGAGTCGGCCGTGATGCCGACCGCGATGATCAGGCCCGCGATGCCCGGGAGGGTCAGCGTGAAGCCGGCCGTCTTGCTCAGCAGGAGCACCAGGGCGTAGGTCCAGGCCGCAGCCACGACGAGCGAGGAGAGCACGACCAGGCCGAGGCCGCGGTAGTAACCGAGGCACCACAGCGCCACGAGGAGGAGGCCGATGCCGCCGGCGATGAAGCCCGCCTGGAGCTGGTTGCCGGCGAGGGTCGGCCCGACGACCTCGACCGTGACGTCCTTCTTGAAGGCGATCGGGAGGGCGCCGTACTTGAGGCTGGTCGACAGGCTCTGGGCCTCGGCCTGGGTGAAGTTGCCCTCGATCTGGGCGCCGCTGCTGATCCGGGACGACGCCGTCGGCGCGGAGATCACCTGGCCGTCGAGGACGATGGCGAACTGCTGGCCGGTGTTGGCGATGGTGCCGGTCGCGTCGGCGAAGATCTTGCGGCCGTGGCCGTTGAAGTCGAGCGTGACGACGTAGTTGACCTGCTGCTGCGGGATGCCGAAGCTCGCGTCGGTCAGGTCGGTGCCCTCGATGATCGCCGGGCTCAGCAGGTACTTCACCTGGCCGTCGGGGTCGCAGGTGAGCAGCGGCTGGGTGGGGTCGTCCTTGACCTCGGCCGTCGTGTCGGGGCAGGTGAAGGAGGTGAACTTCGTCGCCCAGTCGTCCGGCGGGGTGTTCATGAACGAGACGGCCGCGTCGAACGTCGCATCATCCTTCGACGCGGGGGCCGACGAGGAGGCGGTGGCGGAGGGCGAGCCCGTGGTCGTCGCCGCCGGCGCGCTGGCCGTGGCGGACGGCGTGGGCGTCGGGGTGGCGGTCGCGGTCTTCGCGCCCTTCTTCACACCGAACCCGAGCGGGGCGCGCTGGGCGCCGGTGCCGGAGGTGATGCCGCCGGTGGTGTCCGTCGACGCCGCGGCCGTACCGCAGGTGGTCGACGTGGAGGAGTCACACGCGACCAGACGGAAGCGGAGCTGCGCCTGGCGCTTGACGGTGTCGACCAGGTCCTGGCGGTTCTTCCCGGGGATCTCGACGGTGATGAAGCGGTTGCCCTGCGTGGTCACCTCGGCCTCGGAGACACCCGAGCCGTTGACGCGCTGGTCGATGATGCCGCGCGCCTCCTTGAGGTTGTCCGTCGACGGGTTGCCGTCGGCGATCAGCGTGATCCGGGTGCCGCCCTGGAGGTCGAGACCGAGCTCGGGCTTCCAGGTGTTGCCGATGACCACGAGGCCGTAGGCGACGGCGAGGGCCAGGAAGAAGACCGTGAGGGTCCGGCCCGGCTTGGAGGTCTTGCGTGCCATGCGGGTCAGTTCTCCTTGTCGAGGTCGACGCCGTCGTGCGTCGCACCGGCCTCGGGGATCTCGGAGGCATCGTCACGGGCGGTCTCGGCCGGCAGGATGTGGCCGATCGCGGCCTTGGCCACCTTGATGTGGACGCCGTCGGCGATCTGGACGACGACGAAGTCGTCCGTGCGCTCGACGATGGTGCCGAAGATGCCCGAGGTCAGCACCACGTGGGCGCCGGGCCCGGCGGCCTCCTGCAGTGCCCGGGCCTCGGCCTGTCGCCTGCGCTGGGGCCGGATGATCAGGAGCCAGAAGACCAGCAGGATCACGATGAACGGCAGGAACTCGCCGATCTGAGACATGGGAGAACTTTCAGGCAGACATCAGGAAGCAGGCCCCCGGAGGGGCCGACGCGCCAGTCTAGCCACGGTCGCGGTGTGATCCGGCCATTCCGGGCTCGATCACCGACTATTCACCGAACAGCGTCTCCTGCGTGACCGCAGGGGCGGTCAGGCCCAGGTGGGACCACGCGGCCGGAGTGGCGACCCGGCCCCGCGGCGTACGGGCGAGGAAGCCGTTGCGGACCAGGAACGGCTCCGCCACCTCCTCCACCGTCTCGCGCTCCTCACCGACCGCGACGGCCAGCGTCGAGACGCCGACGGGGCCTCCGCCGAAGCGCCGGCAGAGTACGTCGAGCACGGCTCGGTCGAGGCGGTCCAGGCCCAACGGGTCGACCTCGTAGAGCTCCAACGCGGCCTCGGCCACGTCGAGGGTGACGACGCCGTCGGCGCGGACCTGGGCGAAGTCGCGCACGCGACGGAGCAGGCGGTTGGCGATGCGCGGTGTGCCACGTGAGCGCGAGGCGATCTGGGCGGCGCCCTCGTCGGTGAAGTGCACGTCGAGCAGGCCGGCGCTGCGTCGGACGATCAGCTCCAGCTCGGCGGGCTCGTAGAACTCGAGGTGGCCGGTGAAGCCGAACCGGTCGCGGAGAGGACCGGGCAGAAGGCCGGCGCGAGTGGTGGCGCCCACCAGGGTGAAGGGCGGGATCTCGAGCGGGATGCTGGTGGCGCCCGGGCCCTTGCCGATGACGACGTCGACCCGGAAGTCCTCCATCGCCATGTAGAGCATCTCCTCGGCGGGCCGCGACATGCGGTGGATCTCGTCGACGAAGAGGATGTCGCCCTCGTTGAGACCGCTGAGGATGGAGGCCAGGTCGCCGGCATGCGTGATGGCGGGGCCGCTGGTGAGGCGCAGCGGGCTGCTCATCTCGGCGGCGATGATCATGGCCAGCGTGGTCTTGCCGAGACCGGGAGGCCCGGAGAGAAGGACATGGTCGGGCGTGCGGCCGCGCTGGCGGGCTGCCTCGAGGACGAGCCCGAGCTGCTCGCGCACCCGGGCCTGGCCGACGACCTCGTCGAGCGTGCGCGGCCGGAGTGCGGCCTCGATCGCTCGCTCGTCGCCCTCGGCCTCGGCGGCGACGAGGCGCTGGAGGTAGTCGCCCTCGGCCTCGTCCAGCTCCTCCTCATGGAACGGCATCGCTCTACGCCTTGCTCAGGATTTGCAGGGCCGCCTTGAGCAGCTGGCTCACGTTGGGCGCTCCGGCCGGGTCCTCGACCGCCTGGACCGCACGGTCGGCGTCCTTGGCGTTGTAACCGAGGCCGGTGAGTGCCTCGGCGACCTGCGTCCGCCACGGCGCCGCACTCGCGATCGACGAGGTGCTGCCGCTGGTGCCGGTCGGGGCACCGAGCCGGTCCTTGAGCTCGAGGATCATCCGCTGCGCGCCCTTGAGACCGACGCCCGGCACCTTGGTCAGGGTCTTGGCGTCGTCGGAGGCGACCGCCATGCGGAGCGTGTCCGGCTCGAGGACGGCGACGATGGCCTGGGCGAGCTTCGGTCCGACGCCCTGCACGGTCTGGACGATCTCGAAGATCGACTTCTCCTCCTCGTTGGCGAAGCCGAAGAGGGTGAGCGAGTCCTCACGCACGATCAATGCGCTGGGCAGCGCGGCCTGGGTGCCGGTGCGCAGGCCCGCGAGGGTCGACGGGGTGCAGAGCAGCTCGAGACCAACTCCTCCTTGCGCTCCCCCGACCTCGATCACGGCACTGGAGAGCGTGACGGCGGCGACCGTGCCGCGGACATGTGAGATCACGTCGATCAACTCCTCTGCGCAGCGATGGCTGCCTCGAGTCGGGACTGGGCGCCTCCGCGCCAGATGTGGGTGATGGCCAGTGCGAGCGCGTCGGCCGCGTCGGCGGGCTTCGGCATCGCGTCGAGTCGGAGGATGCGTGTCACCATCGCCCCGACCTGCGCCTTGTCGGCGCGGCCGTTGCCGGAGACCGCGGCCTTGACCTCACTCGGCGTGTGGAGCGCGACCGGGATTCCCCGGCGTGCCGCACAGACCATCGCGACGCCGCTCGCCTGCGCGGTGCCCATGATGGTCGAGACGTCCGAGCGCGCGAAGACCCGCTCGATGGCCACGGCGTCAGGTCGGTACTCGTCGAGGCGTGCCTCGATCCCCTGCTCGAGCTGGGCCAGTCGCTCCCAGACGGGCAGGGTCGACGTCGTACGCACGACGCTGACGTCGATGAGCGTCAGCGGCCGGCCGACGCTGCCGTCGACGACGCCCGTGCCGCACCGGGTGAGGCCGGGATCGATCCCGAGCACGCGCATGCTGTCTCCTGTCGAACAGTTGTTCTAGGAGGACAGTAGCCCGATCACTCGAGCTCTTCGAGCACCTCCGCCGGGATGTCGGCGTTGGAGAAGACGTTCTGCACGTCGTCCAGGTCGTCGATGACGTCGACGAGACGAATCACCTTGGCGGCAGTCTCGGCGTCGGCGACGGGGATGTCCATCGAGGCGACGAACTCGACGTCGGCCGACTCGTAGTCGAGGCCCGCCTCCTGGATCGCCGTGCGGACCGCGACGACATCGCTCGGGTCGGAGATCACCTGCCACTGCTCGTCGAGGTCGTTGACCTCCTCGGCACCAGCATCGAGGGTCGCCTCGAGCACGGTGTCCTCGTCGACCTCTCGGCCCTCCTGGTCCTTCGCGAGGACGACGATGCCCTTGCGACCGAAGAGGCGCGAGACCGAGCCCGGGTCGGCCATGGTGCCACCGTTGCGGGTGACCGCGGTGCGGACCTCCATCGCGGCGCGGTTCTTGTTGTCGGTCAGACACTCGACCAGCAGCGCGACGCCGGCGGGGCCGTAGACCTCGTACATGATCGTCGTGTAGTCGACGGCGTCACCGGAGAGGCCACCACCGCGCTTGACCGCGCGGTCGATGTTGTCGTTGGGGACGGACTGCTTCTTCGCCTTCTGGATGGCGTCGAAGAGGGCCGGGTTGCCGGACGGGTCAGGGCCACCCTGCTTCGCCGCGATCTCGATGACCTTGATCAGCTTCGCGAAGAGCTTGCCGCGCTTGGCGTCGATCGCGGCCTTCTTGTGCTTCGTGGTTGCCCACTTGGAGTGACCTGACATGAGCACGAAGTCTAGTGAGTGACGCTCGTGTTACTGAATCAGGTCGGGATCATCTGCAGGAAGAGCCGGTGCAGCCGCCCCTGTCCGGCCTCGGGTCCGACCTCGGGGTGGAACGACGTCGCCATCAGGTGCCCCTGCCGTACGGCGACGGGGTGCTCGCCCGCACGGGCGAGGACCTCCACGCCCTCCCCCACCTCCTCCACCCAGGGAGCTCGGATGAAGACCGCGTGCACGGGGGTGTCGATTCCGGTGACGTCGAGGTCCTCCTCGAAGGAGTCGACCTGCCGCCCGAAGGCGTTCCGCCGGACGGTGAGGTCGAGGCCGCCGATCGTCTCCTGATCGGCGGTGCCGTCGAGGATGCGGTCGGCGAGGAGGATCATCCCCGCGCAGGTCCCGAAGGCCGGCAGGCCGTCCCTGATCCGCTCGCGGAGCGGGTCGAGGAGCTCGAACGTCCTTGCCAGCTTGGAGATCGTCGTCGACTCACCGCCCGGCAGCACGATTCCGTCGAGCTGCGCCAGCTCGCTCGGCCGGCGTACCGCGACGGTGTCGACGCCGAGGGAGTCGAGGGTCGCGAGGTGCTCCCGCACGTCTCCCTGCAGGGCCAGCACGCCGACGGTGGGACGGTGCGTCACCAGCCGCGTTCGGCGAACTGGATGGAGCGAGCGGGCTCGTCGACGTTGATGCCGACCATGGCCTCACCCAGGCCGCGGGAGACCTTGGCGACCACGTCGGGGTCGTCGTAGAAGGTCGTCGCCTTCACGATCGCCTCGGCACGCTCGGCGGGATTGCCGGACTTGAAGATGCCGGAGCCGACGAAGACGCCCTCGGCGCCGAGCTGCATCATCATCGCGGCGTCGGCAGGCGTGGCGATGCCACCGGCGGTGAAGAGGACCACCGGCAGCTTGCCGGCCCGGGCGACCTCGGTGACGAGCTCGTAGGGAGCCTGGAGCTCCTTGGCGGCGACGTACAGCTCGTCCTCGCTCAGCGCGGCGAGGTGACGGATCTGCTTGCGGATGGTGCGCATGTGGGTGACGGCGTTGGAGACGTCGCCCGTGCCGGCCTCGCCCTTGGAGCGGATCATCGCAGCACCCTCGGTGATACGGCGCAGGGCCTCACCGAGGTTGGTGGCACCGCAGACGAAGGGGGCCGTGAAGGTCCACTTGTCGATGTGGTTCTCATAGTCGGCCGGGGTCAGGACCTCGGACTCGTCGATGTAGTCGACGCCGAGCGACTGCAGCACCTGGGCCTCGGCGAAGTGGCCGATGCGGGCCTTGGCCATCACGGGGATCGAGACGGCCTCGATGATGCCGTCGATCATGTCAGGGTCGGACATGCGCGAGACGCCGCCCTGGGCACGGATGTCGGCCGGAACGCGCTCGAGCGCCATCACGGCGACCGCGCCGGCGTCCTCGGCGATCTTCGCCTGCTCCGGGGTGACGACGTCCATGATGACGCCTCCCTTGAGCATCTCCGCCATGCCGCGCTTGACGCGGGAGGTGCCGACAACGGTGTCCGTGGTGCTTTCAGCCATAGGGCGAAGTCTAGGTCCGTAGGGACCCTTTACTTCCCTCGGGTCCGCGCGGCCTCACGCGTCGAGGGCGAGGGCCTGCCGGCGCACGACCCAGACCCGCTGGACGACCGTGATCGTGCTGGCGATCGCGAGCGCCCAGAGCGTGATCTCCATGAGCCAGTGGCCCCACGACCAGCCCCAGTCGGTGAAGAGGCCGCTGAGGCCGGTCATCACGAGGATCGCGACCAGGCGGTCGGCCCGCTCGGCGATGCCGACGTGCGCGTCGAGGCCGATGCTCTCGGCCTTGGCGCGGGCGTACGACGTCACCGAGCCCATCACGACGCACCACAGCGACAGGCCCAGGTAGAGGCCGTCGTCACCGGGGCCGGCGTAGTAGAGGACGAGAGCACCGAAGATCGCGCCGTCACCGATCCGGTCCAGGGTGGAGTCCCAGAAGGAGCCGAAGGTCGACGCGCCCGGCGTACGGCCGACCTTGCGGGCCATCGCGCCGTCGACGAGGTCACTGAAGACGAAGCAGGTGATGACGACCGTGCCCCAGAAGAGCTCGCCGCGCGGATAGAACCCGAGCGCACCACCGGCGACACCGAGGGTGCCGACGAGTGTCACCGTGTCCGGGCTGACCTTGAGCGCGATGAGGAGGTTGATGATCGGGGCGAGGACGACGCCCTGCCAGAACGCCTTGAACCTGTCCAACATGGTGCGCTCAGGCTAACGGTCTTCGAGGGCCGCGAGCGCTTCGGCGACAGCCGTCGGCGCGCCGATCACGGACCAGAGCTTCCCGGCCGCCTCGACCTGTCGCGCCACTCCCCCGGCGCCGAGGATCAGAGCCTCGCCCGGGAGCCGGTCCCACAGCGGCACGGTGTGCTGGCAGAAGAGGTGCAGCTGCCCTTGGGCGACCGCGGCCATGTCCATCGAGCCACTGCCGAGCATCCGCTGGGTCGCGGCGCGGGTGACCACCCGCTGGTGGGCGACACCGACCTCGCCGCCGTACCAGGGCGGGTGGAGGTAGGTGGTGACACAGGACGTGGAGAGCGGGCGGTCCGCGATCGGCGGGATCGGCTCGCCGTTGCGCGTCGACGGGAGGTCGGGACCGCCGAGGTAGAGCACGTCCTCGTAGGGGTGGTAGATCGCGCCGAGCACGAGCTCGTCACCGTCCACGAGGGCGAGGGCCGAGCACCACCAGGTCAGCCCGCTGACGAAGTTGTAGGTGCCGTCGACAGGGTCGATGATCCAGCGGCGGCCGCTGGTGCCCTCGCTCGCGGCACCCTCCTCACCGAGTACGCCGTCGTCCGGGCGCTCGGTGGCGAGGCGATCGACGATCAGGGCCTCGGCGGCGTGGTCGGCCTCGGTGACGACGTCCGAGATCGACGTCTTGGAGCTCACCGCGACGCCCTTCGCGCGCATGGAGGCGGCGAGGCGACCGGCCTCCCTGACGAGCTCTCCCGCCAGGGCGACGTCGCTCCGATCAGGCACGCCAGGCCTCGCCGAGGAGGTTGCGGGTGTCTCCGAGCAGCTCGGGCAGCGTCTTGGTGCGGCCGATGATCGGCATGAAGTTCTGGTCGCCGACCCACCGCGGGACGACGTGCTGGTGCAGGTGGGCCGCGATGCCGGCGCCGCCGGCGGCGCCCTGGTTCATGCCGATGTTGAATCCGGGCGCCTTCGACACCTCGGAGATGACGCGCACGGCCTGCTTGGTCAGCGCGGCGATCTCGGTCGACTCCTCCTCCGTGGTGTCGACGTACCCCGGGATGTGGCGGTAGGGGCAGACCATGAGGTGGCCGGGCGAGTACGGGTAGAGGTTGAGGACGACGTACGCCGTCGTGCCGCGGTGGACGATCAGGCCGTCCTCGTCCGGGAGTGCCGGGATCCGGCAGAAGGGGCACTCCTCCTCGCCGTGGTGGTCGGGCCGGTTCTCGCCGCGGATATAGGCCATCCGGTACGGCGTCCACAGCCGCTCGAGCTGGTCGGGCTCCCCGATGCCGTCCTGTCGCAGCGGCGACTCGTCGCTGTGCTCACTCACGTGGGAAGGCTATCGGTCGCCAGCGCCGAGGCGAGCAGGTCCTCCATCCGAAGGTCGCGGGTGAGCTCGACGCCGAAGTTCGCCGCGTGGCCCTGGATCACGAACCAGATCGACTCGGTCACCAGGTGCGCGACGCCCTCGGCGGGTAGCACCTGCTCGGGGCGCGAGATCCATCGGCGCACCGCGGAGAACGCGGCTCCGACGATCCCGTAGACCATGGGATCGACCAGGGCGATGAACTCGTCGGGGTTCTCGAGCTTGGTCACGGGCAGTGCGACGAGGACCAGTTCGGTGATCTGCTCGGCGAGCCGATCCAAGCCCTCCTCGAGCGGACCGTGGTCGTGTGACGTGTCGTGGTCGGCGAGCCGGTGCAGCGCCGGGTGGTCGACGGCCCAGGTGACATAGGCGCTGATGATCCGGCCGATGATCTCCGGGACGGTGCCCTCGACCCGCACCTCGGGGAGCAGGAGCGCCCAGACCCCCTCGAGGATCGTGGCCTGGACGGCACGGTCGAGGTCGGCACGGTCGGCGAAGTGGCGGTAGACCACCGTGCGCGACAGGCCCGCGTGCTCGGCGATCTCCTGGATGTGGATCTCGGTGCCCGGCTCGCTTCGCTGGGCGATGTCGATCGCCGCCGCGATGATGTGGCGCCGGCGCTCCTCCTTGTGACCGTCCCAGCGGGTCTGACGACCGTCGCGCGGGCTGTCGGCGGAGGGGGGCATGGTCAGTCCTGTCAGTCAGTCCCGGGTCGGTGCGACCGCGCTGCCGACGGTGGTGACGGCATCACGGGCGATCGTAGCGACCCCGACTCCTCCGGCCATCGCCCCCCGGACGAATTTCCTCGGATTCCGTACCAGTCGGGTGGCGGCGACGATCGGCGCACGCTTGTCGTCGCGGACGATCCGGAGTGCCTCGTCGACGTCGACGATCTTCACGCGGACACGGCCCTCGGCGGCGCCGCGACGGCGCTCCTCACGCTCGATCGCCTGCCAGCCGGCCAGGTCGACGTAGTCGGGCTGGTGTCGGCGTACGCTCGCGGCGACGGTGGCGGCATTGCCGGCCGGCTGCGGGACCAGGCCCGCGTCGAGGTCGTCGAGGATCGTGTCGACGGTCTCCTCGGAGTCGGTCTTGTTGGTCCCGATGAAGCCGTTCGGGCCGCGCTTCACCCAGCCGGAGACGTAGACGCCGGGCGTCACACGCCCCTTCTCGTTCGGGACGGTGCCGGTGCGCTCCTCGTAGGGCAGGCCGGCGACGGGAAGGCCCTTGTAGCCGACGGCGCGGAGCAGCAGGCCCGCCTCGATCGTCTCCGTCTCCCCCGTCGGCACCGCGACGATGTTGCCGTTCGCGTCGAGGTCGAGACGGTTGCGGCCCACGACGACGCCCGTGACACGGTCGGTCCCGGTCACCTCGACGGGCGAACTGAGGAACTTGAGCACGATCGTGCGCTTGGCCGGGTCGAACGGACGGTCCAGGAAATCGCGGAGCAGCGTCGACTTCGTGTCGGTGCCCAGGATCTCGATGCCGCCGGCGTCGACGACGACGTTGAGCGACTCCAACCCGTGCAGGCCGACGAGCTCGGGGACCGTGAAGGCAGCCTCGGCCGGGCCGCGACGGCCGAGGACGACGACCTCACGCACCGTGCTGCGACGCAGCTGGTCGAGCGGCAGGGCGGCGATGTCGGTGGTCTCGAGCACCTCGACGTCCTCGGTCAGCACGCGGGCGACATCGAGGGCGACGTTGCCGTTGCCGACGACCACGACCCGCTCGCAGGAGAGGTCGACAGCAAGGTCCTGCTTGTCGGGGTGGCCGTTGTACCAGGCGACGAAGTCGGTGGCCGAGAGCGAGCCGCGCAGGTCGTCCCCCGGTACGCCGAGCGGCCGGTCAGCCGCGGCGCCGACCGTGTAGAGGACGGCGTGGTAGTGGCTCGCGAGCTCCTCGTGACTGACGGCGGAGCCGACCTCGACGTTGAGGAAGTACCGGAAGCCGGGCTGGCGCTCGATCTTCTTGAAGAGCTTCTGCACCTGCTTCGTGTGCTGGTGGTCAGGGGCGACGCCGAAGCGGACCAGGCCGTAGGGCGTGGGCAGCCGGTCGTAGACGTCGACCGTGATCTCGGGGTGCTTGAGCAGCTCGTCGGCGGCGTAGAGACCGGCCGGGCCGGCGCCGACGATCGCCACCCGGAACGGGCCGTCGGCCTCGAGGCGACGCTGCGGCGGAACGAGCGCGAGCGGGGTGCGGTCGGCGTGCGGGAAGACGTCGAAGTACTCGGCGTTGAGCGACAGGAAGGGCTGCTGCTCCACGGTCAGCGTGGTGTGCGGCACGATCGCATCGGCGGGGCATGCGGTCGTGCAGGCACCGCAGTCGACGCAGGTGGCGGCGTCGACGTACAGCATCTCGGCCTCGGCGAAGCCGGGCTCACCGGGGGCCGGGTGGATGCAGTTGACGGGACAGGCGAGGGTGCAGGAACCGTCCGAACAGCAGGACTGGATGACGACGTGCGGCACGGAGACTCAATCTAGTGAAGGCCGGCGGTCGCCGGGGCGGAACGGGACGGCGAGCGGTCAGTGCGTCGCGGACGCGGGCTCCCCACGGAAGCGGGCCGGCTTGCCGTCGATGCCCATGAGGCGCCACAGCGGCTTGGTGACGGCGTGACGCAGGCCGAGCTCGTCGGCAAGCATGCGCACGTCGCTGAACATGTCACGGCGGAGCTTGCTGGACTCGGCGGAGTCCCACCAGATCTCCTTGGCGACCTCGTCGGGGATGCCCATGTCGTGGCGCGCACGCCTGCTCGGCACCATGATGACGTCGCAGAGCAGGCCCATGATGATCGGGAACAGCGCCGCGAGGACCTGCTTGCGGACCGGGTCGAGCTCGGGGATGTGCTGCTCGAGGTACTGGTGGGCGAAGCCGATGTGGCGCGCCTCCTCGGCGATGTGGATCTGCATGATCCGGTTCGCCATCGGGTGGCTGCCGCCGGCGCGCATCGCGCCCTTCTGCAGGTGGTCGATCGGCTCCTCGCCGGCGAGGATGCCGACGAAGAAGGCCTCGGGGAACCATGCGCCGGCCGAGGCCAACAGCGGGACGAGCATCTTGAACAGCGTCGGGGCACCGGAGACGTCCGGGTTCACCCGGTTGACGAACTCCTGGAACATCTGGGTGTGGTGACACTCCTCGGTGATCTCGTGGGTGGCGTAGCGGAACTCAGGGTTGCCGTTCTTCGCCCACATCAGATGGTTGACCACGCCACCGATGAGCAGCTGCTCGAACTGCAGGCCGACCTTGGCGACCTGCGCCCAGCGGTACATCCCGATCTCGATCTGGCGCTGCTTGGGCAGCGTCTTGTACCAGGGGTGATGACCGATCTCGTCGGCGTCGGTGAGGATCCAGCGCTCGTCGTGCGGCTCGAGGGAGAGAGCCTCCCAGTCGATGTCCTTGAACGCGTCGAAGTGCTGGTCGACGGACGCCTGGGAGAGGGTCCGCAGGGTCTCGAGGTACTCCTGCCGGCCTTGGATCTTGTGTCCGGTCTTCTTCTCCGACTGCACTGCGGTCATGTCGCTCACCTCTCGACGTTGATCAGTTACGAGGACGTCTCCACTTTAGTGCGACGTACGTCACCGAAACAAGTGTTAGCGCGACATGGCGTCACATCAATTGGTGACGCCTCGCTCAGACCTGGGCGTGCGAGGCGATGGCGTCGAGGATCCGTGCGACCGCGTCGGCGACGGGGATGCCGTTCTCCTGGCGCCCGTCGCGGTAGCGGAAGCTGACCGCGCCGTTCTCGACGTCCTCGGCGCCGGCGATCAGCATGAAGGGGACCTTCTGCAGCTGGGCGTTGCGGATCTTCTTCTGGAAGCGGTCGTCGGACTCATCGACCTCGACCCGGACGCCCTGAGCTTTCAGCAGCTTCGCGACGTCGTAGAGGTGGTCGGCGAACTGGTCGGCCACCGGGATGCCCAGCACCTGGACGGGGGCGAGCCACGGCGGCATGGCACCGGCGTAGTGCTCGACGAGGACGCCCAGGAAGCGCTCGATCGAGCCGAACTTGGCGCTGTGGATCATCACCGGCTGCTGCTTGGTGCCGTCGGGGGCGACGTACTCCAGGCCGAAGCCGGCGGGCTGGTTGAAGTCGTACTGGACGGTGCCCATCTGCCATGTGCGGCCGATCGCGTCCTTGGCCTGGACGGAGATCTTCGGCCCGTAGAACGCGGCGCCGCCGGGGTCGGGGACGAGCTCGAGGCCGGTCTCGGTCGCGACCTGCTCCAGCACGGCGGTGGCGGTGGCCCAGTCGTCGTCGGAGCCGACGAACTTGTCCTTCTTCCGGTCATCGCGCGTGGAGAGCTCAAGGTAGAAGTCGTCGAGGCCGAAGTCGCGCAGCACGCTCAGCATGAAGTTGAGCAGGTGCTTGACCTCGTCGGGCGCCTGCTCCTTCGTGACGTACGAGTGGCTGTCGTCCTGGGCGAAGCCGCGGACACGGGTGAGGCCGTGGATGACGCCGGACTTCTCGTAGCGGTAGACCGAGCCGAACTCGAAGAGGCGCAGCGGGAGCTCGCGGTAGGAGCGCTGCCGCGAGCGGTAGATCAGGTTGTGCATCGGGCAGTTCATCGCCTTGAGCTGGTAGTTCGCGCCCTCGAACTCCATCGGCGGGAACATCGTGTCGGCGTAGTACGGCAGGTGGCCCGAGGTGTGGAAGACGCCGTCCTTGGTGATATGCGGCGTGCCGACGTAGGAGAAGCCCTCCTCGATGTGGCGACGGCGGACGTAGTCCTCCATCTCCCGCTTGATCACTCCGCCCTTGGGGTGGAAGACGGGCAGGCCGGAGCCGATCTCGTCCGGGAAGGAGAAGAGGTCGAGCTCGCGGCCGAGCTTGCGGTGGTCGCGGCGCTCCGCCTCCTCGATCCGATGGAGGTGCTCCTCGAGCGCCTCCTGGCTCTCCCACGCGGTGCCGTAGATGCGCTGGAGCTGCTTGTTCTTCTCGTCACCGCGCCAGTACGCCGCCGCGGTGCGCATCAGCTTGAAGGCGGGGATCCGCCTGGTCGTCGGGAGGTGCGGGCCACGGCAGAGGTCCTTCCACGCGACCTCGCCGTTGCGGTCGAGGTTGTCGTAGATGGTGAGCTCTCCCGCGCCGACCTCGACGTCGGCGCCCTCGGCGATGTCCTCAGCGTCTTCGAGCTCGTCGGTGCTGGAGCCGCCCTTGAGGCCGATCAGCTCGAGCTTGTAGGGCTCACCGGCCAGTTCGACGCGGGCGTCCTCGTCGGTGGTGACGCGGCGGGAGAACTTCTGGTTGGCCTTGATGATCTTCTTCATCGCCGACTCGATCTTCGCAAGGTCCTCCGGTACGAAGGGGGTCTCGACGTCGAAGTCGTAGTAGAAGCCGTCCTGGACCGGCGGGCCGATCCCGAGCTTGGCCTCGGGGAAGAGCTGCTGGACGGCCTGGGCCATCACGTGGGCGGTGGAGTGGCGCAGGATGTCGCGCCCGTCGGGCGAGGAGATCGCGACCGGCTCGACCTCGTCACCCTCGGCGATCTCGTAGGAGAGGTCCTTCAGCTGCCCGTTGACCCGGGCAGCAATGACGTCGGGGTTGTCGGCGAAAAGCTCCCATGCCTTGCTCACCCGGGAAGGTTACCGAGGAAGGCCTCGAGTTCCCCAAGCGGTACTCCTCGGGAGTAGCGGACCTCGCGGACAGGCCCGAGGACATCACGGCGGCACGAAGAAGACCCCTGATCTACGTCTCCGCAGGGCAGGGGCCTTTTTCACTGGTGGACGATACTGGGTTTGAACCAGTGACCTCTTCCGTGTCAAGGAAGCGCGCTACCGCTGCGCCAATCGTCCGTGATTGTTGAGTTGTGGTGGTGAACCGAGGTGCGAGGTGGGTACGGGATTTGAACCCGTGTACACGGATTTGCAGTCCGTTGCCTCGCCTCTCGGCCAACCCACCGTGGAGGCTGAAAACCTCAGAGCGGACGACGAGACTCGAACTCGCGACCCCAACCTTGGCAAGGTTGTGCTCTACCAACTGAGCTACGTCCGCATTGCAACGCCTGCTGGGCTTTCACCCTGGCCGGCGGCGCGTCGAGAACATTAGCGGATCGCCACATCCGCACCAAATCGGGTCACTCGGCAGCGGCGAGGAGCTGGGAGATGAGCACATCCATGTCGATGTGACGGCTCTCCGTGCCGACCGGCACGAGCGCGAAGGTCCGGGCGAGGAAGAGCTGGATCTCGTGTGAGTCGGCCTGGGCGATCAGCCGGCCGTCGGGCGAGCTGAAGTCCAGGACCGCCACGGAGCGGGCGTCCTCGTCGATGCTCGGGTAGACCTTGACGTCACCCTCGCCCGACGGAGCCGCGAGGCCCTGGAGGAGCAGGGTGCGGGCCACGACCCACTCGACGTCACCGGCGGCGGAGTGGAAGACCAGCGAGACGGCGTACGGGTCCTGGGAGCAGTAGGACATCGTGGTGGCCACCTCGACGGTACGGCCCCACGGGTCGACGCAGGCGAGTGCGATGTCGTGCGCGACGGTGCTGGCGGCGGTCGTGGTCTTGTCGGTCGGCTGGTGCGTCATGTCCGGTCCCCCCGGGTCGTTTTCGCTGCTTGGGTCGTGTTGTTTCCCTGACAACGAGACGCATTCACTTTCGATCCGTGACGTAAGTCCCGAATTTTCCTCAGAATTTTTCGTGCGCTAGGGTTCTGGATCGCACCGCCTGGTGCTCTGAGGGTGATTGGCGCAGCGGTAGCGCACTTCGTTCACACCGAAGGGGTCACTGGTTCGAACCCAGTATCACCCACCTCACGACAGCCGAATACGACGAGGGCCGCCCCTAGGGTGGCCCTCGTGTCATTTCTCGTCCGCCTCGCCTTTGCGCAGGTCAGGCACCATCTTCGGCGGTGGCTGCTGTACGCCGCCGGGGTAGCGCTGGTGGTCGCGGTCCCTGTCCTGACGGCGGGCTCGGCGGCGGACGCACGGCGCGACGAGATCACCCATGCGGCCGCGTCGCTGGCGGTGCCGGACCGGATGATCGCGGTGACCTCGCCCTCGTCGGACGCTCCTGACGTGACACACCAACTCGCGCGGCTCACCTCGGCCCCAGTGCGGCGGCAGATGGCGTTCCGAGAGCTGACGAGTCGCGGGGAGGAGTTCTTCCTCGGGGCGGCCGACGCGCTGCGGACGCAGACACGGCTGACGGCCGGGGCGTGGCCGTCGTCCTGCACCCCCACCCGGTGTGAGGCCGTCGTGCTCGGCAATGGCGACTCCCCGGCCGTGCGGCAGGCGCTCGCCGATCTCGGCGTCGTCATCACCGGATCGGTCGAGCGCACCGACCCCCTGCTGCTCGGTGGCGAGTTCGATCCCGGCGATCACCGGATCGTGCTGGGCTCGGATGTGACTGCGATGGGGCGGCTGGCCTCGCTGAGCGGCTTCTCCCGGCACGTCGACCAGGTCACCTCGCTCGACGCCGCGCATGTGCGTGACGTGGGCGTGCCAGCGTACGTGCGGACAGTGGGACGCGTCGGCGAGGCCGTGCAGCCGTCCCAACTGGTGGCGCCGACCGACGCGCTGCGCGCCGCTGACGCGCGAGGCGCGAAGGCGGGCTCGCGCTTCGTCGTGCTGGACGCGCTCTTCGCGGCGCTGCTGGCAGGTTTCGTGGTGCTCGCGGCCGCGGCGTTGCGGCGCGAGGGCGATGCCCTGGCCGCGGTGCTGCGGCGACGAGGGGCGAGGCCGGCGCAGTCGCTGGCCGTCGTCACCCTCGCGCTCGGCCTCGTGACCCTGGCCGCGGCGGTGGTCGGGATCGGTGTGGCGGCAGTGGTCGCGCAGACCGCTGCGGGCATCCGTTCCGCGATGGCCTTCGCGATCGCGACGCTCGTGCTGGCCGAGGCGACGCTCGTCCTCCGTGCCTCCGTCGCGTTGCGGATCCGGGCGGGACTCGAGCTCCTCGCCGTGGCCGGGCTCGTCGCCGCGATCGCCTCGGGCGAGCGTGACGGGCGCTGGCTGGTGCCACCGCTCGCCTGCCTCGTCGCCGGCCTCGTGGCTGCCCGCCTCGTGCCTGCGGTGGCGGGACTCGAGCGCTGGCGGTTGCCGGTGACGGCACGCATCGCACTGGCCGGGCGCACGGCGCTCGCGCCGGTGGCCACGGGAGCGCTCGTGGCGGCGGCGCTCGCCGCCGTGACCTTCGTCGGCGGATACCGGGCGACCATCGACACGAGCGCGCGCGACCAGGCTGCGTGGACCTCTCCCCTCGCCTCGGTCGTGTCGGCGAGCATCGCGCACCCGACCGCCTCCGTCCTCGTCGAGCCGGGCCCGGGCGTGCTGCCCGTGGTCCGGACGAAGGCGACGCTGACGCCCGCGCCCGGGATCCACGTGACCGCCTCTTTGCTGGGCGTCCCGCCGGCGGCCCTCACGCGGGCGGCACGGTGGGAGGCGACGAGCGGCTCCTCACTGTCGGCATCGACGGTGTCCCGACGGCTGCAGGTCGATCTCGCGTCCTCCCCCGTCGTCAGTGGCGCGGTCTCGCTGCCCGTGAGCGGAGCGGCGCCCGACGTGGAGTTCAGCCTGTGGCTGCGCAGCTCCGACGGCCGGCCGCTCTCCGTCCCACTCGTACGTCGCGGGGACGAGCTGACGGGCACGGTGCCGCCCCGTTGGCCGGGTCTCCATGTGACCGAGCTGCAGATCGCCGAGACCGCCGCCCATCAGCAGCACCGCCTCCATGCGACCGGCGAAGGGACCGCGGACGTCGCACCACCCGCAGGGTCGGTGACGGTTGGAGACAACGGTCTGGGCATCCCGGCAGGCGTCGTCGACTACCGCCTGGACGGCGGCCCCCGGCTCGTCCCCACGGCCGCCACCTCGGACCCACTGCCGATCGCCGTCGACCGCGCGACCGCACGGCTTGCCCAGGACGGTCGCCTGCGGCTCAGCAGTGCCGGCGGGATCGTCGGGCGTGTGGTCGCCGTGCTGCCGGGATTCCCCAGCGTGGTCGGGCGATTCATCGTCGCCGACCGGGACGCACTGCTCTCCCATCTCGACGCCGTGGCGCCCGGACAGAACGTGACGGAGTTCTGGACGACGCAGGCCACCGAGGCGCCGGGGCTGACCACCGTGTCCCAGGCCGCCGTCGCCGACCAACAGCGATACGACCCGATCGTCGCCGGCACCATCGACCTCCTGATGGTGCTGCTGGCCCTCGCCCTGGCCCTGTTGCTGGTCGCGCTTGTCCTCTTCCTCGTCGGTGAGCGCCGGGACGCGGCCGGTGAGCTCTTCGCCTGGGAGGCCGACGGGCTCTCGCCGCGGCTCCTGCGCAGCGCTCTGCTGCTGCGGGTGGTCGCGGTGGTCGCGGTCGCGGCGCCGATCGGGCTGGTGGCAGGGCTGCTGCTGGTGCGGACGACCGCCGGGTCGATCGCGGCGGGAGCCTGGGGTGTCGACGTACATCCGACGCCGCACGGTGTCGCCGGGTGGGGCTGGGCCACGGCACTGGCCGGGCTCGTCCTGGCGCTGGCGGTGGTGGCGGTCCTCGCGGGCCGGATGCTGCGGGAGCGGTGGCCGGTGCCGCAGGAGGTGGACCTCCGATGATCGAGCTGCGTGACGTCTTCTGCCTCTATCCCCTGCCCGGCGCAGGCACCGTGGCGGCACTGCGTGGCCTGTCCCTGTCGGTCGCGCCGGGTGAGATCGTCGTCGTCCACGGCCCGAACGGGTCGGGCAAGACCACCCTCCTGCGGGTGCTGACCGGGGAGGCCGCGGTGAGCGCGGGCATGGTGCAGCTCGCCGGCGTGGAGCCGAATGCGGTCGTGCGGCGCCGGGCCCTCGGGATCGTCGACCAGCACGCGGCACGGACGCTCCGCCCCGAGCTGACCGTGCTCGACAACGTCGGCCTCCAGCTCCAGCTGACCGGGATGCGGCGCGGTGAGGCGCACGCCCGTGCCCATGAGGCGCTGGGCGCACTCGGGCTCGAGTCGCTCGCGTCGCGAACTCCGATCGGGCTGTCGGCGGGGGAGGCGCAACGGGTGGCGGTCGCTGCCGCCATCGCCCACCGGCCGCCCGTGCTGCTCGCCGACGAGCCCACCGGCGAGCTCGACCAGGATGCGACCGACGCAGTCCTCGACCTGCTGCGCGAGGCAGCCCGGGCCACCGGAGCCTCGCTGCTGCTCGTCACCCACGACCGGCAGGCGGCGCGGATCGCCGACCGGGTCGTGCGGATCCGCGACGGCCGGCTGTCGGAGTCCTGGACACCGGGGTCGGCCGAGCAGCTGGTCGCCGACGACCGTGGCTGGATCAGACTTCCCGAGGAACTCCGGCACGGCTTCGCGCCGACCTGGGACGCCCTGCGGGACGGCGAGTCCATCCGCCTGACCGGCTCTGCGACGGCCGCGTCGCCCCCGGCTCCGGTCGAGGTTCCTCCCCTCCTCCAGCCGTACGCCGACGACCTGGTCGTCGCGACGGGCATCGTGACGGAACGCGGCGGACGTCGCGTGCACGACGGCCTCTCCCTGTCTCCCGCCTCCCCCGGTCTGACCGCGGTCCGCGGTCCCTCGGGCTCGGGCAAGTCGACGCTGCTCTCGGTCCTCCTGGGACTCTGCGATCCGGAGGAGGGATCGGTCCTGCTCGCCGGCGTCGACCTCTCCACGCTCGACCGGCAGGGCCGCGCGGCGCTCCGGCACCGCTGGGTCGCAACCTCGCTCAAGGACGCGGCGCTGGTCGAGAACCTCGACGTGGTCGGCAACCTCGCGCTCGCCCGTGCGGCCCGCGGAGCCCCCGAGCGCGATCCGTGGCTCGACGGCCTCGACCTCGCCCGGCTCGTCGGTCGGCCGGCGCGCCACCTCTCCGGAGGTGAGCGACAGCGGCTCGCGATCGCGCGGGCGCTGGACTCAGGACGGCCGCTCGTGGTGCTCGACGAGCCGACCTCGGCACAGGACGAGGCGCATGCCGAGCAGGTGGCCGGCGTACTCAGGGAGGCGGCGCACGCGGGCCGGACCGTCCTGTGCGCGACCCACGACCCGGTGCTGGCGCAGGCGGCCGATCAGGCGATCGAGCTCTGAGTCGCGTCGTCGCCGAAACCGGCGTCGGCGACATGGTGCGGCTGCTCCTCGAACTTCACAGTGCGGCGTGCGTTCGCGAGCGCCGTGACGGTGGAGGTGCCGAAGGTCCCGGCACGGTCGAACAGCTCGGCCGTGCCGGCGGCGATGCCCTCGCTGGAGACGTGGTCCGTCGCGCGGATGCCGACCTCGAGGCTCACGGGAAGGCGACTGATCGCCACGGACACGTCGGCGTTGATCCACTCGATGCCGGCGTCGCTCCAGTTGGTGATCATGCTCGTCGTGTCGGCGACCGCGGCCACCATGACGAACGGGCTCATCGACTCTCCGGCGACCGTGGGCACCGGCGACTGCCACGTCGCATGACGGCCCCCGTTCGTGTGCTCGGCGAAGTCCGTCGACCACGGCTTCAGGCTCTCGAAGTAGGGCGTGCGCATCTCGTCGCTGACCGGCACGAGGTCGAGTGGCGGCGGTGCGGAGCGCTCCGTGCTCTCCCAGGCGACGCCGGCGGGCTGCTCCCCCGTCGCGAGGAACGTCGCGCTGCCGCGGGCCACGACCGTGTCGCCCTGGCGTACCTCGCCGTCGATGAGCACCAGCCGCGGTCCCTCACGCACCACCGTGGTGACGATGTGGGTGGGAAGCATGCGGGCGGCCCGGAAGAGGTCGATCCGGTAGCGCGCCGGGACCATCCCCTCGCGGCCGAGCCCCTCGAGGGCCGACTCGATCCCCTTGGCGAGCAGCCCGCTGACGGCGACGCCATGCATCTGGTCGGCGCTCCACAGACTCGCCGCGATGGGGAGGGGGGTGAAGGTCTCGCCCGTGCGGGTGAAGTAGGCCGGGGTCGTCATGTCCGCACTCTAGCCGAAATATAGAACCTGTTTCAGTTTGGCGGTTAGGATGGGTGGCATGACGTTCGTCATCACGCGATCCTGCTGCAATGACGCCTCCTGTGTCGAGGTCTGTCCCGTGGACTGCATCCACCCCACGCCGGACGAGCCCGGCTTCGCCGAGGCGGAGATGCTCTACATCCACCCCGACGAGTGCATCGACTGCGGCTCATGCGTGGACGCCTGCCCCGCGGGCGCCGTATACCCCGGCCACGAGGTCCCTGCGCACCTCGCGTCGTACCTCGCCGTCAACGCCGACTACTTCGACTTCACCGGCGACCCGCCCGCCCCGGGCTACCCGCCGGCCGCCGGACCGCGCGCCACGGAGCAGACCGAGCCGCTGCGGGTGGCCGTCATCGGGTCGGGCCCCGCCGGGTGGTACGTCGCCGACGAGCTGTCCAGCAACCGCCGCGCCGAGACCGAGGTGACCGTGGTCGACCGCCTCCTCACGCCGGGCGGCCTGGTGCGGTTCGGGGTGGCCCCCGACCACCTGGACACCAAGGGTGTGACCGGCACCTTCGACAAGATCGCCGCGCACCGCCGGACCCGGACCGCCTTCGGCGTCTCCGTCGGTACCGACATCTCCCACGCCGAGCTGCTCTCCTGCTTCCACGCCGTCGTCTACGCCACCGGAGCCTCCGCGGGCCGCTCGCTCGGTCTGGCCGGTGAGACGCTGCCGGGTTCGGTCGCCGCCGCTGACCTCGTGGGCTGGTACGCCGGCC
Organism: Nocardioides sp. Kera G14; assembly: GCF_020715565.1. Classification (NCBI taxonomy): domain Bacteria; kingdom Bacillati; phylum Actinomycetota; class Actinomycetes; order Propionibacteriales; family Nocardioidaceae; genus Nocardioides; species Nocardioides sp. Kera G14. Next base: position 1,798,521 of record NZ_CP085839.1, read on the forward strand.
ACCCGGACCTCGCCTCGCTCGGTCCCGGGCTGTCGTCCCCACGGGCCGTCGTGATCGGCAACGGCAACGTCGGCCTCGATGTCGCCCGACTCCTGCTCTCCTCCCGCGAGGCGCTGGAGGCGTCGGACGTGACCGCCGAGGCCCTCGAGCTCCTCGACGGCTCCTCGGTCGAGGAGGTCGTGGTGGTCGCACGCCGAGGACCCGCGGATGCGGCCTTCACCTCGCCCGAGCTGCGTGCCCTCATCGAGCACCCCGACTTCGACGTCGTCGTCTCGCCCTCCGAGGTCGAGGGGCTCGAGGCGCTCCTCGACCCCGACGAGCGGAACCCGGCCACCTTCGCCGCCAAGGAGAAGGCGACGCTGCTGCTGGAGGCTGCCGCCACCGAGTCGGCTCCCGACCGGAAGCGGCTGGTCCTGCGGTTCGGCCTGACGCCCGAGGCGATCCTCGGCGACACCGCCGTGACCGGACTCCGGGTCGTGCCCACGTCGGGCGGTGAGTCCGAGGTCATCGAGGCGGGACTCGTCGTACGTGCGACCGGGTATCGCTCGACCGCGGTCGACGGCGTGCCCTTCGACGAGGAGCGCGGCACCTTCCACCACGAGGGTGGCCGCATCCTCGACCCGGCCGACGACAACATCGTCCCCGGCACCTACGTGTCGGGCTGGGCGAAGCGGGGACCGTCGGGCGTGATCGGCACCAACCGATCCTGCGCCGCCGAGACCGCCCGCGCCGTCCTCGACGACTACGTCGCCGGGCGCCTCGCCACGCCCGAGCGGGCCGGCGAGTTCGAGAGCCTGCTCGCCTCGCGGGGCGTCTCGGTCGTGGACCACTCCGGCTGGAAGCTCATCGACAACGCCGAGGTTGCGGCCGGCACCGCGGCCGGTCGTCCGAGGGTCAAGATCACCGACCCGATCGAGCAGCTGAAGATCGCCGGCGCGGCTCAGAAGGCCTGACGGACCTCGTCCTCGGTGAGGCCGTAGTCGGAGAGCGTGTACTGGTGCGCCGGCTTGGCGCGCCCGGTGCGGGATTCGGCGTCGATCTCCTTGACCGCAGCCTGCGCCTCGGCGCTCCACTGGATGCCGAAGGCGTCATAGATCCCGGCCACGGTGCCGATGGGATCTGAGACGAAGGCGCGGTAGTCGACGTCGACGAACTGGCTCTGGTCGTAGCGCGGCCGCAGTTCGGTGAAGGTGCGCCACGAGCGCGCGAGCATCTCGAGCTGCGTGACGCCGATCGTCTCGCCGACGAAGGTCGTCGACATGCCCGCCGTGGCCTCGGCGCTCAGCGAGCACGCCGAGGCGATCGACGTGACGGGGTCGCGGTGGCAGACCACGACGAGCGCATCGGGATAGACCGTCATGAGGGCGTCCAGCGCGACGAGGTGACTCGGGTTCTTCAGCACCCAGCGCCGGTCCTGGTCGTTGAGGCCGACCAGCTGCAGGTTGGCCCGGTGCCGCTCGTAGGCGTCGGTCCAGTCCTGACCCGCGAGCCACGCCGAGTAGCGCGGAACGTTGGCCAGCGACTCGAAACCGATCGACTTGCCGGTCTGCCGCAGCACCCGCCAGCACTCCTCGACGCTCGTCGCATCCATGTAGTGGATGCCCATGAACTCCGGGTTCTCGACGTGGTGCTGGGAGTACGCCGCCTGGAGGGCGTTGAAGATCGGGTCGGCCTCCCACGTCTCCCGCGGAGGGCGCGGCTGGGGGAACTCGGTCAGCCAGGCCTCGAGCCCCTGGTGGGCGGGGTCGGCGCAGAGAAGCCGGTGCAGCGCCGTCGTACCCGTGCGCGGGAGGCCGGTCACGAAGATCGGGCGCTCGATCGGCACCTCGGCGTGCTGCGGGAACTCCGCGAAGCGCGCCTGGGTCATGAGGCGCCCGACCAGAGCGCTCTTCACCTGGGCGCGGTGGAAGTAGTTGCCGACCGGCGTGAGGCCGGCCTCCGGCGAGGCCAGGTCGTCGACGAGGATCCGGAAGCCCTCCTCGTAGCCCGGGTCGCCGAAGTCGTCGAGCCCGGTGGTCCGCATCGCGGCGGCCTGGATGTCCTCGAACGTGCCGACGTCGGGGCGTTGGCGCTCAGTTGTCATGGAACTCTCCGCAGTCGACGTTGAGGACGGTGCCGGTCACGGCGCTGGCGAGGTCACTGGCAAGGAAGAGCGCGGCGCGGGCGACCTCGTCGGGGGTGGCGAGCCGCTTGAGGTCGGTCGGCGCGGCCTTCTCGGCGTAGACCTCCGCATGCGTCCGGCCGGTCTCGCTGGCGATCCAGTCGAAGTAGGCCTTGTTGACGTCCTCGTAGATGTAGGACGGCGCGACGGAGTTCACCCGGATGCCCCGCGGGCCGAGCTCCGTGGCGAGGCTGCTCGCGAGGTGTGCGAGCGCGCCCTTGGAGAGCTTGTAGCCGGCGTACTCCGGCTGGCTCGAGTAGAGGACGCACGAGTTGAGCATCAGGATCGAGCCCTGTGAAGCCGCGAGGGCGTCGGCGAAGAGTGCACTGAGCCGCAGCGGTGCGAAGACGTTCGTCTCCTGGGCGAGGCGCAGGGAGTCGAGGCTGAGTGTCGTGAGGGGATCCATCGGCGGAATTCCGAAGGCGTTGTTAATCAGGCAGTCGACACGTCCGAACTCCGCCAGCGCCGCCTCGACGAGCCGCTCACGTGCGGCCTCGTCCTGGATGTCGGTGGGCACGACGAGGGCGCGACGCCCGTGCTCGCGCACCGTCGCGGCCATCTTCTCCAGCCGGCTCTCGGTGCGGCTCACCAGCACCAGGTCGGCGCCCATGAGCGAGGCCTGCTCCCCCAGTGCCCGCCCGAGCCCCGGGCCGACGCCGGAGAGCACGATGACCTTGTCCTGCAGCAATGGAATCAACTGATCATCCTTCGGGCGACGGCCCGCTGTCGGGCGGCGATACGGGTGGCATAGTCGGAGTCCGAGAGAGGTACGGCGTCAGGCAGTTCAGCCGGGACGTCGGCGAGCTTCACGTGCCGGATCGTCGGTCCGTCGACGGCGGTCAGGTCGCGGGTCAGGTGCTGCCAGCGCAGCATGATCGAACCGGTCAGGTGACCGGTGGTCTCGAGCCAGTTGGCGATCGGTCGGCCGTCGAGCGGGGGCCGCTCCGAGATGACGAACCGCATCACACCGTCGGCATCGGTGACGGCCTGCGCCTTCGTGAGCGAGGTCTGGTGGGTCTCGTAGTCGGTGGAGGCGTACCAGTCCGAGCCGATCTGGAATCCCTGATACGCAGCGTCATCACAGCGGGGCACCTCGACGATCAGCGCCTCGTCCTCAGCGATCTCGTAGTGCCCGATCGAGGAGAACTGGCTCGAGAGCCCACCCGGCGTGGAGGCCGGGACCGTGAGGGTGTTGACCGGCTCCTTGTACTGGAAGAACTGGGGGAAGGCGAACCACGTCTGGATGCTCGAGACCAGAGTGCGGGCGGCGACGTCGTACTTCTTCTGCAGCGTCTCGCGCGCATAGGGGCGGCGCGGCCGGCCGATCATGTCGGGGCGCTCGATGGTGAGGGTCCCGCGGGTCTCGGTGTCCCAGTCGTTGAAGACCTCCCGCACGATCAGCGTCTTCGCGCCCGGCTCGGCGACATAGCGGAGCTGGAAGGAGCCGTCCTGCGCGACAGAGAGCTCACGGTCGTCGAAGGCCATGAAGCTCGTCGCCACGCTGTCGGCGGAGTAGGCGCCTCCCATCACCTGGAAGCTCAGATCGGCACTGGTGCCGCGACGGCCGCGGACGACGTACTCCACGCCCTCACGGAGATAGGCGTTGAGGTAGATCGCGTCCGGGTTGTCGAGCCCCTGGCGGGAGAACTGGTGGGTCGGGTTGACGAAGAGCGGCTGCTCGAGGTCGTAGTCGAAGGCGTTCTGCATCGCCATCCGGATGCGGCCGGCGAGGTAGTCGTAGCCCTCGAGCCTCATCGCCTCGGTGCGGATGAAGGGCGCGTTGGCGATCAGCTCCTCGGCCTCGGCGATCGCGTCCTGGAGCGGCTTTGTGTAGCCGAACGCCTCGCTCATCATCCGACCTTCGAGATCACGTGCTCGGCGTAGTTGTTGAGGTGCTTGACCTTGGTCTCGAGGGGCTCGGTGTCGGGGCCGACGATGTAGGGCACGCGGAAGCCGACGATGCAGTCGGTGACGCCCTTCTCCTCCAACGCCTTCACGCCGTCGGGCGTGTAGGCGTCGTAGGAGATCACGTGCACCTCGAAGTCGTCTCGGGTGTCGCCCTCGGCCTTCCGTATCTCGGCGAGCCGCGCCAGGAGGCGATCGAGCTCCTCACCGTCGCCGCCGGCGTGCATCCAGCCGTCGCCCTTGAGCACGGCGCGCTTGAGCGCCGCGTCGGAGTGACCGCCGACGAGCAGCGGCACCGGCTTGGTCGGCGCCGGGCACTGCTGGATCGGCGGGAAGTCGTAGAACTCGCCGGAGTAGCCGAAGAACTCACCCGACGTGAGGCCGCGCAGGATGTCCATGCACTCGTCCATCCGCTTGCCGCGGCGTTCCCACGGCACGCCGAGGGCGAGGAAGTCGTCGGGCCACGGACTCAGTCCCACACCGAGGCCGAGTCGGTTGTCGCTGATCACCGCGAGGGACGACACCTGCTTCGCGAAGAGCACCGGCTGCCGGACGGGCAGCTTGACGACGAAGGGCGTGAGCCGGAGCGTCGCGGTGACGGCGAAGAGCTGGGCGCACAGCACGGTCGCCTCGATGAACTCCTTGCCCTGCAGGAACTCGCGGTCACCGGTCTCGGTGTAGGGATAGGTCGAGTCCGACTCCTCGGGATAGAGGATCGAGTCGGCCACCGTCATCGACGTGTAGCCGGCCGCCTCGGCTGCTTGGGCCAAGGGGACGTAATAGGCCGCCTGCGTCATGGCCTCGGCGTACGTGAACCGCATGCCCGCCACACTAGAACGTGTTCTAGAAATGTGAAAGGGTTCACACATGCCCCTCTCCACGGAGCGCCCGCCCGGGCTCGACTCTCCCTGGGCGACGCGCCTGATCAAGTACGGCGCCATGGCGAACACCGCGATCTACCGCCTCACCCGTGGGCGACTGGGCGGCTCGTGGCGGATCATGTCGGGCTGGAAGAAGCCGGTGCCGATCCTCCTGCTCGACCATGTCGGGCGGAAGAGCGGGAAGAGCTTCACCGCACCCCTCGTCTATCTCGAGGACGACGATCGACTGATCGTCGTCGCCTCGCAGGGCGGTATGCCGGGCGACCCGCAATGGGTGCACAACCTCATGGCGCAGCCCGACACGACCGTCCAGATCGGCGGCGACCGGCGGACCGTCCGAGCACGCGTCGCCACCGCCGAGGAGCGTGCCGAGCTCTGGCCGCGGATGACGGAGCTGTACGCCGACTTCGACACCTACCAGGCGTGGGCGACCGACCGACAGATCAAGATCCTCATCCTCGAGCCACGCTGATCACCAAGGAGCCCCGATGACCCAGCTCGACGCCCGCGCCGAGATCGTCGATGCACTGACCCGCTACACCCTCGCCGTCGACCGCGGCGACTGGGACCTGCTCGACACCGTCTTCACTCCCGACGCCGCGATCGACTACTCGGAGTCCGGCGGCATCGTCGGCAGCATCGCCGAGGCCAAGCCGTGGCTCGCCGAGAACCTCCCCGCCTTCTCCGCGAAGCGGCTCCACATGCTCGGCCAGATCGCCGTCGAGTTCGACAGCTGGCCCGGCGACTCGGCCCAGGTGACGGCGTACTTCCACAACCCGATGGTCATCAGCGACGGCGCCGGTGGTGAGCGTGTCGTCGAAGTGGGCGGCCTCTACCACCACCACTTCGTGCGTACGTCGACCGGCTGGCGCTCCAACAAGCTGCACGAGGAGCTCGTCTGGTCGAGGGGCTTCTGATCAGCCGACGGTGCCGCGCGCGGCCCATGCGCTGAGCGTGAGCGTGAACGGTCCGTCGGGGAAGCGCGCTCGGGCGACGTCCTCCAGCCGTCGGCGGCCGACGGGGTCCAAGGCCGCGACGTAGTCGCCCGCTGGCCCGACGCCCAAGGTGTAGGGCTGCCACCAGTCGTCGAAGCTCGAGTGCTCGACGGTGACGGAGATCGGCATCGACACGATGTCGCTCAGCCCCGCAGCGGCGAAGAGCTCGGCCAGATGACCCTCGCGAGCGCCGGCGTAGTTCTCCTCGGCCTCGGCCGCCGGGTCGATCTCATGAACGGCGTCCCAGAACGGCCCGACCGCCCCGGTCCTCCAGTCCCACACGCACGCGGCCACGGTGCCGCCGGGCACGCAGACGCGACCCATCTCGCGCAGACCGGCCACCGGGTCGGCCATGAAGTGGACGACGAGTTCAGCGAGGGCGAGGTCGAACTCGCCGTCGGCGTACGGGAGATGCTCGGCGGCGCCGAGCCGCACCTCGACGCCCGGACAGCGCGCAGTCGCGGCCGCGACGAACTGCTCCGACGGGTCGACCGCGGCGAGGCGCGAGGGCGGCGCATGCTCGAGGAGGTGGGCGCTCAGGGCACCCGGCCCGCAACCGACGTCGAGGACCGCTCGCCCCTCCGTCTCGCCCGCGACGTCGAGGAAAGGCGCGGCGAGGGGCTCGGAGTAGCGGCCCATGAACTGCGCATAGGCCTCGCCGGGCACGTCGAAGCTCATCGCTCAGCTGTAGGTGATCTTCACCGAGTCGGTGGTCGGGAGCGACTGGCAGCCGAGGCGGATGCCGTCGGCGATGTCCTCGTCGTCGAGCACGTCGTTCTTGAGCATCTTGACATCGCCCTTGAGGAGGCGGAAGGCGCAGGCGGAACACTCACCCTCGCGGCAGGAGTAGGGGGCCTTGACGCCCTTGGACTCGAGGAAGGAGAGCAGGGTGGTGGAGGCTTCCCAGTCGTCGTACGTCCCGCTCTCGCCGTCGAGTTCGTACTCGAGGTGGGCGGGCGCCGCGCCGGATGTCGAGGGGTCAGAAGCCGGATCTGGCGGGGCGGTCTCCCGGATCTCGCCGAAGGGGTTTCCTCCAAGAGACACGAACTTCTCCTGGTGGCGGCGCTCGCGGGGGAAGCCGAGCTCCTTGAGGGCGTTCGTCGTCGCCTTCATGAAGGGCGCGGGGCCGCAGACGAAGGCGTCGTAGGTCGTGTAGGCGCTGGCGAAGGCCTTGAGCTGCTCCTGCGTGGGCAGTCCCTGGACGGACTCGAGCCAGTGGATCACCAGCAGGCGCTCGGGATTCTCCGCCGCCAGCTCGGCCCACTCGCGCGCGAAGATCACGGAGCGCTCGTCCCGGTTGGCGTAGAAGACGACGATCCGCCCCGAGCCCTCGGCGAGCGCATTCCGCACGATCGAGATGATCGGCGTGACGCCCGAACCACCGGCGAAGAGGAGCAGGTCCTGGTCGAGGTCGGCCGGGGTGAAGATGCCGCTCGGCACCAGCACCTGCAGGCTGTCACCGGGCTTGAGCTCGCTGCAGATCCACTGCGAGGCATAACCGTCGAGCGTGCGCTTGACCGTGATGGCGAGCGGCCCCTCGAGGTGCGGCGAGGAGGAGAGGGAGTAGCACCGGGCGACGAGCCCGGTCCGCTCACTCGGGATCGCGACGGTGATGAACTGGCCGGCGCGATACCGGAACAGCTCCGTGTGCTCGCCCGGGTCGAGCACGACCGTGCGGGCGTCGTCGGTCTCCTCGATGACGTCGAGGACCTTGAGGTGGAAGGACTCCTCCTGTGACCCGGCCATCAGTCGACACCGAGCCCGACCGGCAGCGAGCCGTCGGCGACCGCAGCCTCGATGGAGGCGGCCATCCGCGGGCAACCGCCCTGGATCGACCGGCGCGGCCCCTCGGGAATGCGTCGGGTGAGATCCGGGCACTGTGCCTCGGCCTCAGCGGTCCACTGGATGGAGGTCATGTGCTCACTGTTCTTCCTCACGCCGACGCGGGCAAGGCAGTCGAGGCACGCGACCTCCGTGAGTCCGGCGGCGGTGTAGCGCTCGCGGTCGGCCAGCGTCTCGGCGCTGGTCGGGGCGAAGGAGACCATCAGTGAGCCGTGCCCTCGAGCTCTGCCTTGGCCTTCAGGTTCTCGGCGACCTCGGCGTGCCAGTACTCGTTGGCCTTGGTGGTGTCGACCTCGAACTCGAAGCGCGCGGTCATGTCGGGCTCGATGTCGGCGACGTCGACGTAGAACTGCTCGTACCAGCGGCGGAGCTGGTAGACGGGTCCGTCCTCCTCGCAGAGCAGCGGGTTCTGCACGGGGGCCTTGTTCTCCCAGATGTGGACGTCCTGGAGGAAGCCCGAGCCGAACATGTCGGTGTACTTCTTCGCGATGTAGTCCGCCGTGGCGTCGTCGAGCCCCTCCGGCTTGCGGACCGAGAGCCCGTAGTGGAGCGAGAAGGAGGTCGGGCCGGTCGGGATGTGGCAGTTGATCAGGATGACCTCGGTCTTGAAGCCCTTGTAGTCGGTCTCCAGCCAGTTGATCATGTACGCCGGGCCGTAGTAGGTCGCCTCCGAGGAGAGGAAGAGGTCCTCGCCGGCGTACCCGCCCTGCTCGGCGGCCTTGTCGGGCCGGCCGACGGACTTCATGTACTGCGTGGCCTGGGTGCCCTCGAAGACGTTGCGGAAGTCGGTCGGGAAGGCGAAGTGCACGTAGTAGAAGTGCGCCATGTCCACGACGTTGTCGACGAGCTCGCGGCAGTGGGAGCCGTTGATCTCGACGACGTTCCAGTTGAACGGCGTGTACTCGCCGTCGGCCAGGCCGGGCAGCTCCGGCGGCAGGATGTCGTGGTCGGCGGCCGACCCCTCGGGGTCGTGCCAGAAGAGGATCTGGCCGTTGCGGACGACCGTCTCGTAGCGCTGCGTGCGGGCCCGGAGCGGGACCCGGCGCGCGTAGGGAATCTCCTTGCACTTCCCGTCGCCACCCCAGCGCCAGTCGTGGAACGGACACGCGATGTTGTCGCCCTTGACCGTGCCCTGCGTCAGGTCGCCGCCCATGTGCCGGCAGAAGCCGTCGAGCACGTGGACCTCGCCCTTCGAGTCGGCCCAGACGACGAGCTTGCCGCCGAACGCGGGCACCGCGTGGGGCTTGCCGTCGGCGAAGTCGGAGAGCAGCCCGATGCAGTGCCAACCGCGCGCATAACGCTCCGGCGTGGTCCCCTTGTCGAGACTGCGTGACTCAAACTGCAACATGTTCTAGTTTTATCACATGCGGGTAGCGCTGACACCAGACCAGGAGCAACTTAGCCGCGAGCTCGACGGCTACTTCACCGAGCTCGTGACGCCCGAGCGACGGGCCTCGCTGTCGTCGGCCACGGGCGAGTTCGGCGAGGCGGGTGTCTATCGCGACGTGATCCGCCAGATTGGCGAGGACGGCTGGCTGGGGATCGGCTGGCCGAAGGAGTACGGCGGCCAGGACCGCTCCATGGTGGAGCAGCTGATCTTCACCGACGTCGCCGCGGTCCACGGGGTCCCGATCCCCTACCTGACGCTCAACACCATCGGGCCGACGATCATGCAGTACGGGACGGATGAGCAGAAGGACTACTTCCTCCCCCGCATCCTCAAGGGCGAGCTGCACTTCTCCGTCGGCTACTCGGAGCCCTCGTCCGGCACCGACCTGGCATCGCTGCAGACGGGCGCCGTGCTGGACGGGGACCAGTGGGTGATCAACGGCCAGAAGATGTGGACCTCGCTCATCCAGTACGCCGACTGGATCTGGCTGGCCTGCCGCACCGAGGACTCGGAGGCCGCGCCGCGTCACAAGGGCATCTCGCTCATCCTCGTGCCGGCGCAGGCACCCGGTGTGTCCTACACGCCGGTGCACACCGTCGCCGGCGTCGGCACGTCGGCGACGTACTACTCCGACGTCCGGGTGCCCACCTCCAACCTCGTGGGCGAGCGCGGCGGCGGCTGGCGGCTCGTCACCAACCAGCTCAACCGCGAGCGGGTCGCGCTGACCTCCTCGGCCGCCACGGTGCACTCGCTCAACCTCGTGCGCGAGTGGGCGGCCTCGACGAAGCGCGCTGACGGCTCACGGGTGATCGACGCCGAGTGGGTGCAGGTGCTCCTCGGCCGGGCGCACGCCAGGGTCGAGGCGCTCAGCCTGATCAACTGGAAGCTCGCCTGCGAGATCGACACCCTCTCCCCCGCCGAGGCGTCGGCGACGAAGGTCTACGGCTCCGAGCTCAACACGGAGGTCTATCGGACGCTGATGGAGATCGTCGGCCCGCATGCTGTGGTCGCGGACGGTCCCGGCGCGGTCCTCGCCGGGCGGCTCCAGCGCTACGCCCGCTCGTCGCTGGTCATGACCTTCGGCGGCGGCACCAACGAGATCCAGCGCGACATCATCGGCATGGTCGGTCTCGGCCTGCCTGCGGCGACCCGCCGCTGAGAGGAGAGGTACCAGTGGACTTCATCTTCAGCACCGAGGCGGACGACGCGGCGGAGCTTGCCGCCAGGATCGTGGCGGCCGAGGTGACGCCGGCGCGGCTCAAGGCGGTCGACGTGGCCGCGGCGGAGGGCGGCGCGAGGTTCGACACCGCCCTGTGGGGGAAGCTCACCGAGGCCGGGCTCGTCTCGCTCACCGTGCCCGAGTCGTACGGCGGTGCCGGGCTCGGCCTGATCGAGGCGGGTCGCGTCCTCACCGAGGTCGGGCGTGCCGTCTCTCCTGTGCCTGCCACTCCCCACGTGGCCGCGCTCACGGTGCTCGCCGAGAGCGGCGCCGCGTCGTTGCTCGACGCGGTGCTGCCGGAGGCGGTCGCCGGCCGGGCCATCGTCGCGGTGGCGACGGGCGAGGAGCACGAGCTCGCGCCGACCCATCCCGACGTGACGGCGTCCCGAGACGGGGACGACTGGGGGCTCACCGGGACCAAGTCCGTCGTCCGTGGGGGCACGGTCGCCCACGGCTGGCTCGTCACCGCCTCGACCGACACCGGCGTGGGGGTCTTCCTCGTCTGCGACGACGACCCCGGCGTGACGGTGACGGAACAGCTGCTGATGGACGGCGACCGTGCCGGCGTACTGACCCTGTCCGACACCCGCGTCCCCGGCGACCGCCTGATCGGGTCCGCCGACGGCAGCACCGCCAAGCGGCTCACGCAGGTCCACGACGTGCTCACCTGCGCCGAGCAGCTCGGCGTGACCGAGGGCGCCCTCGCGCTCACCTCGAGCTACGCCAAGGAGCGGGAGCAGTTCGGGCGGCCGATCGGCTCCTTCCAGGCAGTCGCACAGCGGCTGGCCGACGGCTTCATCGACACGCTCGGCCAACGGATGACGCTCTGGCAGGCACTCTGGCGACTCTCCGAAGGACTGCCGGCCGACGTCGAGGTGGCGACGGCCAAGCTCTGGGCCGCCGACGCCGGCCACCGTCTGGCCCACACGACCGTCCACGTGCACGGCGGCAACGGCATCGACCTCGACGGCACCGCGCACCGCTACTTCACCGCCGCCAAGCGGCTGGAGTTCGCCGTCGGCGGCGCCACCTCACAAGCCCTGGAGATCGGCGCGACCCTGGCGGTGACGGCATGAGGACGCGCGCAGCCGTCGTCGACTCCCCCGGCGCCGACTTCACACTGCAGCAGATCGAGCTCGACGAGCCCCGAGCCGACGAGGTCCTCGTCAGGATGGTGGCCACCGGGATCTGCCACACCGACATCACACTCAAGGGCTTCCTGCCCGCGGAGATGTTCCCGAACGTCTTCGGTCACGAGGGCGCCGGCATCGTGGAGGCCGTCGGCGAGGAGGTCACGGGGATCAGGCCCGGTGACCATGTCGTGCTCAGCTTCCGCTCCTGCCGGACCTGCGCCAAGTGTCGCTCCGGCGAGGTCGGGCTGTGCGAGTCGACGCTGATGCTCAACTACATGGGCATGCGGATGGACGGCTCCACGACCTTCTCGCGCGACGGGTCGCCGGTCTTCGGAAGCTTCTTCGGCCAGTCCTCGCTCTCCCAGTACAGCTACGCCTACGCCGACAACTGCGTCGTCGTCGACCCCGCCGCCGACCTGACCAGGCTGGCGCCCTACGGCTGTGGTTTCCAGACCGGAGCCGGCACCGTCTTCAACGTCCTGAAGCCGACCGCCGAGGACTCGATCGCGGTCTTCGGCGCCGGCGCGGTGGGATTGGCTGCCCTTGCTGCGGCCCAGACCGCCGGCGCGGGCACGATCATCGCGGTCGACCCGAACCCGGCGCGGTTGGAGCTCGCCTCGCGCTACGGCGCGGTCGGCATCGACCCGACCGCCGAGGATCCCGTCGCACGGATCAAGGAGCTCACGGGAGGGTCGGGGTCGACGTACACCATCGACACCACCGCCATCCCCGACGTCGTCCTTCAGGCGCAGCGCGCCCTCGCCGGCGGCGGCACCCTGGTGGTGCTCGGCCTCGGCGCCGAGACGTACACGATCGACGCCGTCGACCTGCTCCAAGGTGGCAAGAAGGTGATGGCCTCGATCGAGGGTGACTCCGACCCGCTGCAGATGGTGCCGCACCTGATCTCGCTCACCGAGCAGGGACAGTTCGAGGTCCAGCACCTGATCGCCACCTACCCCGTGGAGCGGATCAACGACGCGGTCGCAGACGCACTCGCCGGCAAGGTCGTCAAGCCCGTCCTCGTCTGGTGACGCAGCTCGTCCTGGGAGCCAGCGGCTTCCTCGGTTCCCACGTCGCACGCGAGCTCGCCGGGCGCGGCGAGCGGGTGCGGGTGCTGGCCCGGCCGACGAGCAACCTGCGCGCGCTCGCCGACCTCATCGACACGGGCGCCGTCGTCGTCAGCTACGGCGACGTCCACGATCCCGACTCCGTCCGTGCCGCGATGGAGGGCTGCGACGTCGTCCACCACTGCGTCGTGGATGCGCGCCCGTGGCTGCGGGACCCTGCGCCGATGTTCGCGACCAACGTCGGTGCTCTGCCGGGCGTCATGCGGGCGGCGCTCGACGCCGGCGTACGACGCTTCGTCTTCACCAGCTCGATCGCGACGCTGCATCCATGGAAGGGCGAGGAGGGCGGTGCGTACGTCGCCTCACGGCTCCAGGCGGAGGCGTTGGTGCTGCAGTGGGCACATCGGGAGGGCCTGCCCGCGGTGGCGATGTGCGTGGCCAACACCTACGGTCCCGGCGACCACCTGCCGACGCCGCACGGCGGCCTGGTCTACGCCGCCGCCCTTGGCCGGATGCCCTTCTACGTCAGGGGCGCCAGCTCCGACGTCGTCGGGATCGACGACGCCGCCGTCGCGATGGTGCTTGCCGCCGAGCACGGCCGGGTCGGCGAGCGCTACGCGATCTCCGAGTCGCGGATGTCGATGCAGGAGGTGCTCGGTATCGGGGCGGCAGTCGGAGGTGTCGCTCCTCCGCGTCTCGCCGTTCCGCCAGCCGTGATGGCTGCAGCCGGACTAGCGGGCGAGGGCGCTGCCGCCGTACTCCGCAAGGACCTGCGCCTCACCCGCGTCAGTGCCCGCCTGATGCATGTGATGGATCCCGTCGACAACACCTCCGCTCTCGCCGACCTCCACTGGCAGCCGCGCCCTACTCGGGATGCCATCGCCGCGGGCACGGAGTGGTTCCTCGCGAGGGCACGGAGACGGAGCCACGGCTGAGGGCAGGCCGGTAGGGCCGGTTTCAGATCCGAGGCACCACACCAAGGCGCTGTGCTGCCCGCCCGACTACGCCTGTTGGACCACCCTGTTGGACCACCCTGTTGGTCCACAACCAGAAGCAGGATCCAGCGGCCTCTAGCGGTCCAATTGCCTGGTCCAACAGGGTGGTCCAATACGCGTAGTGGGATTGCCGTAGAGGTTTCGGTCTCGAGGCTCGCTTCGCTCGCACCCCAACCGGCGGGCTCAGAGCGCGTTGAGCCGCTTGACCGTCGCCTCGTACTCGGCGATCAGGTCGCGCATGACCTGCTCGACCGGCTTGACCTCGTTCATCCGGCCGACGATCTGACCGACCGGCATGGCGACGACGTCGGGGGCGCCGGCTGCGTTGATCCGGTTGTGGGCGTCGGAGACGAGCAGGTTCTGCAGCGGCATCGGCAGCGGCGACGGGGCGCCTTCCTCAGCCCAGGCTTCGGTCCACTTCGACTTGAGCAGCCGGGCGGGCTTTCCGGTGTAGATCTTTGCCCGGACCGTGTCAGACGATGTGGCGCGGGTGAAGGCGGGCTCCCAGCCGGCGTGGCTGTTGAGGGTGCGGTACTCCTCGGTGCCGAGCCAGATCGAGCCCGTCCACGCACCCTGCGCGCCCAGCGCCAGGGCCGCGGCGAGCTGACGGCCCGAGCCGATGCCGCCGGCCGCGAGTACCGGCACGCCGGGTCCGACCGCGTCGACGATGTCGGGGACGAGCACCATGGTCGCAACCTCGCCCGTGTGACCACCAGCCTCGTACCCCTGGGCGACGATGATGTCGACACCGTTGGCGACGTGGGACGCGGCGTGCTTCGCGGCGCCGGCGAGGGCGGCCACCTTCACGCCGTGCTCGTGGGCCAGCTCGATCACGTCCTGTGGCGGCGTGCCGAGTGCGTTCGCGATGAGGACCGGTCGGTGCTGCAGCGCCACGTCGACGTGTGAGCGCGCGGTCGAGTGCAGCCAGCCGAGGACACCCTCGCGCCCCTCGCCCTCGGGCAGCGGCGGGACGCCGAGCTTGAGCAGGGTCTCGTCGACGAACTTCCGGTGCTCCTCGGGGATGTACGACGACAGGTCGGTGGACGTCCCCTCGGTCGGGATCTTCATCGGCATGACGACGTCGACGCCGTACGGCTTCCCGTCGGTGTTGTCGTCCAGCCACGTCAGCGTCTCGTCGAGCTCGGAGGCGTCGTTGAACCGGACGGCACCGAGGACGCCGAGGCCGCCCATCCGGGAGACGGCGGCCGCAACCTGCTCGGACGGCGTGAACGCGAAGATCGGGTAGTCGATCCCGAAGAGCTCGCAGATGTCGGTGCGCATCAGACGCCCGCTCCCATCGAGGCCATGGCGATCTCCTTCGCCCGCGGATATTGCGCCTTGCCCGCGGCATTGCGCGGGATCTCGTCGACGAGCGTGAGGTAGCGCGGCAGCTTGTAGCCCGAGAGGTGCGCACGGAGGAAGGTGCGCAGCTCTTCGAGGTCGATCAGCGCCCCCTCCTTCGGCTGTACGACGGCAGCGACCGTCTGGCCGTACTTCTCGTCCGGGAGGCCGACGACGAGGGTGTCGTAGACGTCGGGGTGGAACTTGATCGCGGCCTCGACCTCTTCCGGGAAGACCTTCTCGCCACCGGTGTTGATGCAGTTGGAACCGCGACCGAGGAGCGTGAGCCGCCCCTCGCCCTCGATCCGCGCCATGTCACCCGGGATGGCATAGCGCTCACCGTCGATCTCGACGAACGTCCTGGCGGACTTCTCCGGATCGCCGTAGTAACCGATCGGCACATGGCCCTTGCGGGCGGTGCGGCCGACCTTGCCGACATTGGCGGGGTCGTGGATGTCGATGGTGTGACCGTCGTCATCGAGCACGGCGGTGTGGGCGCCGGCCGTGACCACAGGGCCATCGGTCGAGAGCGCGCTGGCGTCCTGGAGACCCGTGCCCTGGAAACCGGTCTCGGTGGAACCGACGGAGTCGGTGAAGACGGCGTTGGGGAAGTGCTTCATCCAGCGCTCCTTCACCGGCTTGGAGAAGATCGCCGCGCTCGACGCGATCGCGAAGAGGGTCTGGCCACTGAAGCCACCTTCTTCATAGGCGTCGATCAGCGGACGGGCCATCGCGTCACCGGTCATGAAGAGCATGTGGACGCCCTCGCGATCGATGATCTCCCAGGTCTTCACCGGGTCGAACTTCGGCTCGAGGATCGTGATGGTGCCGGCGAAGAGGTGCATGAGCAGCGCGGCCTGAGCACCGCCATGCATCAGCGGGCTCAGCGGCAGCGTGACGAGGCCGGGCTGCTTCGCTTTCTCGGCCTGGTCGAACTCCTCGAGGTACTCACCCGTCATGAAGTCGATGCCCCCACCGAGAACCCGCCAGAAGTCCTCGTGGCGCCACATCACGCCCTTGGGGAACCCGGTCGTGCCGCCGGTGTAGATGATGTGGACGTCATCGCCGCTCCGGGGCCCGAAGTCGCGGGCGTCGGACTGACCGGCGACGGCGTCGGAGAGCAGTACGCCGCCGTACCCCTTGATCAGGGTCAGCTCGTCCTCACTGATGTCGTCCATCGGGTTCGGGACGGCGACGATCGTCTCCAGCTTCGGGAACTTCGGGGCCACCTCCGCGACCAGTGGCGCGTACACCTCGTCGTGGATGAGACCGACGAGCTCGGCGTTGCCGATGAGGTACTCCAGCTCGCCGGCGACGTAGCGGTAGTTGATGTTGATCGCCACCGCACGGATCTTGAAGATCGCGAGCAGTCCGATGACGTGCTCGGCGGAGTTCTTGGAGTACAGCCCGACATGGTCGCCCTCGCCGACACCGCGGGAGGCGAGGAAGTGGGCCAGCCGGTTCGACTCGGCCTCCAGCTCGGCGAAGGTCACCTGGCGATCACCCACCTGCAGTGCGGGCTTGTCCGGCGCGGCATCGACCGCGTGCTCGAAGAGGTCGGCGATATTCAGAGCCATGCGCCCGAGACTAGAACACGTTCCAGTTTTTCGCTACCGTCCGAATCATGGCCGATGCACTGGTGGAGCAGGACGGGCACAAGCTCGTCGTCACGATGAACCGTCCCGAGCGCCGCAACGCGCTCTCGCAGGAGATGCTCCGGATCATGGAGTCTGCCTGGGATCGCGTCAACGACGATCCGGAGATCAGGGTCTGCATCCTGACCGGGGCCGGCGGAGCCTTCTGCGCCGGCATGGACCTGCAGAGCCTCGACTCCAACGGGGTCGGTGACGACTACGACGCCTCGGTCATCAAGGCGCTGCTGAAGGGCTTCCGGCTGACGAAGCCGCTCATCGCGGCCGTCGAGGGACCGGCGATCGCGGGCGGCACCGAGATCCTGCAGGGCACCGACATCCGGGTCGCCGGGGAGTCTGCGAGGTTCGGTGTCGCCGAGGCGCGCTGGTCGCTCTATCCGCTGGGCGGTTCGGCGGTCCGGCTCCCCCGCCAGATCCCCTACACCGTCGCGGCCGAACTGCTGCTCACCGGACGTACGCTGAAGGCTCCCGAGGCCAAGGAGCTGGGCCTCATCGGCCACGTCGTCCCCGACGGCCAGGCCCTCGAGAAGGCGCACGAGCTCGCCGACATGGTCGCCGCCAACGGCCCCCTCGCCGTGCAGGCGATCCTCAAGACGATGCGCGACTCCGAGGGCAAGCACGAGGACGAGTGCTGGAAGGCCGACGCTGCCGTCGGCCTCGGGGTCTTCGCCTCCCAGGACGCCAAGGAGGGCCCCCGCGCCTTCCTCGAGAAGCGGGCGCCCTCCTTCACCGGGTCCTAGGCGGACCGAGCGCGGAGGGCCTTCTTGTCGGGCTTGCCGAGGGCGGTCATGGGGATGGCATCGGCGGCGATGATCCGCTTGGGGACCTGGACCGAGCCCTTCTTCTCCTTCACCAGCGCCTGAAGCTCGGCGATCAGGTCGTCGGTGAGCGACGCGCCGTCACGGAGTACGACGACGGCGGTGACGGTCTCGCCCCAGCGCTCGTCGGGGGTGCCGATGACGGCCACCTGGCCGACGGCGGCGTGCGTCGCGACCACGTCCTCGACCTCGCGCGGATACACGTTGAAGCCACCGGTGACGATCATGTCCTTGGTCCGGTCGACGATGTACCAGTAGCCGTCGTCGTCCGCGCGGGCGACGTCGCCCGTGTGCAGCCAGCCGTCCTTGAACGTCTCGGCGGTGACCTCAGGCAGGTTCCAGTAGCCGCCCGACAGGAGCGGGCCGGCGACGCAGATCTCGCCGGGCTCGCCCGGTGCGACGGGGTCGCCGGAGGAGTCGAGCAACGCCGTACGGAGGAAGGCCGACGGTCGCCCGCACGAGGTGAGTCGCTCCGGGGTGTGGTCGGCCTTGGCGAGATAGCTGATCACCATCGGCGCCTCGGACTGGCCGTAGTACTGGGCGAAGATGGGGCCGAAGCGCTCGATCGCCTCCGCCAGCCGGACCGGGTTCATCGCGGCGGCGCCGTAGTAGACGGTCTCGAGGCTCGAGAGGTCGCGGGTGTGGGAGTCCGGGTGGTCGAGCAGCATGTAGAGCATCGTCGGGACGACCATGAGCGAGTTGATCCGCTCCTCCTCGATCATGCGGAGGACTCCGGCGGGGTCGAACGTCGACTGCACGAAGAGGGTGCCGCCCTTGAGCACGACGGGCACGAAGAAGGCCGCGCCGGCGTGTGACAGCGGCGTGCACATCAGGAACCGCGGCGTTTCCGGCCACTCCCACTCGGCGAGCTGGATCTGCGCCATCGTCGCCATCGTCTGCGCCGTCCCGATGACGCCCTTCGGCTTGCCGGTGGTGCCGCCGGTGTAGGCGATCGAGATGATGTGGTCGGGCGGCAGCAGGCGCGCCTCGACCGGCTTCGGCTCGTACGCCGCCGCCGCCTCGATGAGGTCGATGCCGACAGCCTCCAGACCGGCCGGGACCGGGCCGATGGTGAGGATCTGCTTGAGGCCGGGGCACCGGTCGAGGAGGTCGATGGCGCGCTGGGCGAAGACGGGGTCGACGATCAGGGCGGTGATGCCGGAGTCGTTGATGACGTAGGCGTGGTCATCGACCGAGCCCATCGGGTGCAGCGCGCTGCGCTGGAAGCCTTGGGTCTGGCCTGCGCCCTGGATGAAGAGCACCTCGGGGCGGTTCGGAGCGAGCAGCGCGGAGGCCGACCCCTCTCCGACGCCCAACGCCTCGAAGGCCTGGATGTACTGGCTCATCCGCTCCTCGACCTGGGCACCGGTGAGGGTGACGTCGCCCAGGTGGATGATCGGTCGGTCCTTGTGTCGCTTGAGGGCGGCGGCCATCAGGTGGCCGTTGTGGGTGCCCCAGCGCAGCGTGTCGTTCATCGTGCTCCTTCATCTCCGATCGGTCCCATGGACCTGGACGTCTCTTCCAACTCCCTCGCCCAGCGGGGCAGGATCATGATTGCCTCGGCCTCGACGCAGAGCCGACGCTCGCCGGGGTTGGCCGGATCGTCGACGTAGCTCCCGGCGCGGACGATCGCCTTGATCCCGTCCACCTTCTCCGTCCGGGCCTCGAGCCGGATCGGACCGAGCGGGGTGGGCGCGACGTAGCGCAGCTTGAGCGTGCCCGTCATGCCGGGCTTCCCCGCGGCCGACGCCGCGTGCCCGACGATCTGGTCGAGCAGCAGCGCGCTGATGCCGCCGTGCACCATGCCGGGAGGGCCCTCGAAGCGGGCGCCCAGGACGGTCTCGGCCCAGGCCGAGCCGTCGGACTCGTCGTGCTGAATCTCCAGCGGCGGGGACATGGCGTTGCGCAGACCGACGACCGGGTTGCCCCAGGCACGGTGGCGCCCCGAGGTGTCCGCGCGGACGCCGTACGCACCGGGGATCTGCTTGGTGCGCAGGCGCGCAACCAGCGCGTCGACCTCGGACCGGATCGAATCGAGCTCGCCGGCGTCGACCTCGGAGCGGATGAGCGCATCGAGGAGCTCGCGCACCGAGTCGACGAGCGGCTCGACGGCCGCCGCCGTCCGCTCGACCTCCTCGGGGGTCAGGTCGTTCTCGACGAATCCGGTGCGGATCGAGGCATAGTCACGGGAGTCGACGGACATCAGGCGCCTGCCTTCAGAAGGGGGTCATGGATCGGGAGGGGTGTGCCGTAGACGTGCTCGTCGTCGAGATGGCAGTGCGTGCCCGGATAGATCGTGGACATGCACAGGTTGCAGTGGATGCACTTCGAGACGACAGGAGCCCCGGAGTCAACGGTCGCGGCGATCCGGTTGATCAGGTCGGGCTCGCGCAGCAGCGCACGCCCCATCGCCACGAAGTCGAAACCCTCCGCCATCGCGGTGTCCATCGCCGCGCGGTCCGTGATGCCCCCGAGCAGGATGATCGGCATGGACAGCGCGGTCCGGAACTTCTTCGCGTACTCGAGGAAGTAGAGCGGCTCCCACGGATACTCCTTGAAGAAGCCCTTGCCGACGGCCCGGATGCCCAGCCGCAGCAGCGCCGGCATCGGCATGTTGGTCGCCATCTCCTTGACGGGCGCGCCGCCCCGGAAGAGGTACATCGGGTTCATCAGGCTGGAGCCGCCGGTCAGCTCCAGCGCGTCGAGATGCCCGTCGGCCTCGAGCATCCGGGCGAACGGGATCGAGTCGGGGATGTCGAAGCCACCGCGGTAGCCGTCCTTCATGTTGAGCTTGGCGGTCACCGCGATCTGGTCACCGGCCGCACGGCGTACGGCGGCAAGGATCCGCCGCGGGAACTCGGCCCGGTTCACGAGCGAGCCGCCGAAGGCGTCCTTGCGCCGGTTGAGCTTCGGCGAGAGGAAGGCGCTCGCGAGATAGTTGTGGCCCAGGTGCACCTCGACGGCGTCGAAACCCGCCTCGATGGCCATCCGTGTCGCCTCGCCGTGGTCGGCCACGATGCGGTCGATGTCCGTCTCCGTCGGCGCACGGTGGAACCGCATGGCGAGCGGGTTGAAGCTCCGGCTGGGCGCGAGGCTCGGATGGCCGTACTGGCCGTTGGCGACCGGCCCCGCATGACCGATCTGGGCACTGACCTTGGCACCGGTCGCGTGCACCGCCTCGGTCAGGCGACGCAGGCCGTAGAGGGCCTCGGGCCGCCACCAGATCTGCTCGGCATGGGTGCGCCCCTCCGGGCTCACCGCCAGGTAGGCGACGGTCGTCATGCCGACGCCTCCCTCGGCGACCGCGAGGTGGTAGTCGATCAGCCGGTCGCTCACCAGCGCCTCGGGGCTCGCACCCTCGAAGGTCGCCGACTTGATCACGCGGTTGCGCAGCTGGACCGGACCCAGCGTCGCTGGCGCCAGTACGTCGGGAGCCGGGTCCGTCATCGCCTGAACTCCTTCATCCGCTTGAGATAACCGCGCAGCCGCCGTGCCGGGACCCCGCGCGGCCAGTCGTCGGCGCGGAACCACGCGTCGGAGCCGCCGTCGACGAAGACGACGCTGCCGACGAGGAAGTCGGCCGCCGGGCCGAGCATGAAGACGACCCAGTCGGCGAGCTGGCCGGGGTCGCCGAAACCACCGGCGGGGATGGGGAACTGCCGGATCAGCTTCGCCTCGGCGGGCGTGGCGAGCTGGCGCTCCAGGAGCGGCGTCATGATCGCGCCGGGCGCGAGGGCGTTGAGCCGGATGCCGGCACCGATCCACTCCGGTGCCGTCGCGTTGCGGCGGATCCAGCGGGCGAGCGCGATCTTGGAGGCTGCGTAGGCGAAGGTCGGCGCCTGCCTGCCGGCGAGGTTGAGGACCCAGAGGGCCCGGTCACTGCGCCCTCGCAGGAGGGCGCTGATCGCCGGTGCGGGGACGAGCGGGACCGTCGTCGAGGAGTTGGAGCCGAAGGCGACGACCTTGGCGTTGCCGCCGGCGGCGAGCGCCGGCCGCCAGGCCTCGAGCAGCTCGACGACCCCGTTGTAGTTGACCTCGAGCACGAGCTTCGCGCGGCCGGGGACGAGCGCGGGGCCGAGACCGGCGGCGAGTACGGCGCCGTCGAGTCGTCCCTCGGAGAGCTTGAGCACCTCGCGGCCGGCCCGGGCACGCCCTTCGGCGGTGGAGAGGTCCGCGACGACGTCGGCGTCATGCTGGTCGACCGTGAGGACGTCGTGCCCGCTCCCCTTCAGGCGCTCGACGACGGCGGACCCCATGCCGCTCGCGGAGCCGGTGACGACATAGAGGCTCATGCGAGGGCCTCGGCGATCGTGCGCACCTCATCGGCACTGCGGAGGCTGAGCAGGAGCGTGGTGACACCGGTGGCCTCCCATTGGGCGACCTTCTCCTTCACCTCGGCAAGGGTGCCGATGATGTGCATGTCATCGACGAGCTCGTTCGGGATGAGTGCCACCGCGTCCTCCTTGCGTCCGGACAGGTAGAGCTCCTGGACCTTGTCCGCCAGCGCGCCGTGACCCATCCGCGTGAAGACCTCCTTGTGGAAGTTCGCGTCCTTCGCGCCCATGCCCCCCATGTAGAGCGCGACATGGTGCTTCATGGTGTCGACGACCTGCTGCTTCTCGGCGGCGTCGCGGACGATCTGCAGGTGACAGGTGGCGGCGATCTCGAAGGTCTTACGCGTCTGCCGGGCGCCGGGCCGGGCGAAGCCCTCGTCGAGCCAGGGCTGGTACATGGCCGCGGTGTTGGGCGTGTAGAAGATCGGGATCCACCCGTCGGCGATCTCGGCGGTCTGGGCGACGTTCTTCGGCCCCTCGGCGCCGAGCCAGATCGGGAGGTCGGCACGCAGCGGATGCACGATCGACTTGAGCGGCTTGCCGAGGCCGGTCGCACCGGCCGCATCGGCGGGCAGGGGCAACGGATGGTGCGGGCCGTCGTTGGTGACCGCCCCCTCCCGGGCAAGGACCTGCCGGACGATCGAGACGATCTCGCGGGTGCGGGCCAGCGGGCGGGCGAAGGGCTGGCCGTACCAGCCTTCGACGACCTGCGGTCCGCTGACGCCCATGCCAAGGATCATCCGTCCGCCCGAGAGGTGGTCGAGGGTCAGCGCGTGCATGGCGATGGAGGTCGGCGTACGACCTGACATCTGGACGATGCTCGTGCCCAGCCGGACGCGGGAGGTCTCGCGGCCCCACCAGGCCAACGGGGTGAAGGCGTCGCTCCCCCAGGCCTCGGCCGTGAAGATCGCGTCGAAGCCGGACTCCTCGGCCGCCGCGACCAGCTCGTCGATGCCGCTCGGGGGTTGGGCACCCCAGTAGCCCAGTTGCAGACCCAGCTTCACGCGCACTCCCTTGTCACGGTGGTTGTCGGCAAGACTAGAACATGTTCTACTTCCTGTCATGGCCCGCACTCTCTCGGCACCGGTCACGGTCGCCTTCGACTACACCCGTTCGGTCGGCCCGGTGCTCGGCCGATTCCTCACCGGCCTCCGCGATGGCGTCCTGGTCGGCGCCCGGTTGAGCGACGGCCGGGTCGCCGTACCCCCGCCGGAGTTCGACCCCGCGACGCACGCGGCCGTCACCGAGTTCGTCGAGCTTTCCGACGGTGGCACGGTCGCCTCGTGGACCTGGGTGAGTGAGCCGGTCGAGGGACAGCCGTTCGACCGCCCCTTCGCGTTCGCACTGATCCAGATCGACGGTGCCGACACCGCGTTGCTGCACGCGGTCGACGTCGCCTCTCCGGAGGGGATGTCGACCGGCATGCGGGTCCGAGCCCGGTGGGCGGACGAGCGCACCGGCTCGGTGACCGACCTCGTCTTCGAGCCCGGTGAGCCCGAGCCCGGTGGTCAGCTGCTCGGTGACAGCGAGCCCGTGACCGGCATCGTGACGCCGACGTCGGTGAACTACCAGTACGCCGCCAGTCCCGAGGAGTCGGCCTTCTACCGCGGCCTCGCGGAAGGTCGCCTCGTCGGGCAGCGCTGCCCCAAGTGCGGCAAGGTCTACGTGCCCCCGCGGCCGGCCTGCCCCGTCGACGGCGTCCCGACGGCCGAGGAGGTCGAGCTCTCCGACGTCGGCACGGTCACGACGTTCTGCATCGTCAACGTGCCGTTCCTCGGCCAGAAGATCACGCCACCCTACGTGTCGGCGTACGTCCTCCTCGATGGCGCGGACATCGCATTGCAGCACCTCATCCTCGACATCCCGGCCGAGGAGGTCCGGATGGGCATGCGGGTGAAGGCGGTCTGGAAACCACGCGAGGAGTGGGGCACGACCATCGAGAACATCAGCCACTTCGCGCCGACCGACGAGCCGGACGCGGACTTCGACAGCTACAAGCACCACCTCTGATCCCCGGAAGGACGACGCGACGATGCGTGACGTGGCAGTCGTAGGCTTCGCCCAGCGACAGATGCAGGACTATGACGGCTCCCCCACGATGGCCGAGATGCTCGTGCCGATCATCGGGGAGTGTTACGAGCAGACCGGTTGGACGAAGAAGGACGTCGGCTTCTGGTGCTCCGGCTCCTCGGACTACCTCGCCGGCCGCTCGTTCTCCTTCGTGTCAGCGATCGACGCGATCGGCGTGCTGCCGCCGATCAACGAGTCGCACGTGGAGATGGACGCCGCCTGGGCGCTCTATGAGGCGTGGCTGAAGATCCAGACCGGCGAGGTCGACACGGCCATCGCCTTCGCCTTCGGCAAGTCCTCGGCCGGCGTCCTTCGTCGGACGCTGACCCTCCAGCTCGACCCGTACACGATGACGCCGCTGTGGCCGGACACCGTGTCCCTCGCCGCCCTGCAGGCCCGCGCCGGCCTGGACGCCGGCCTCTGGGACGAGACCGCCATGGCGGAGGTCGTCGACCGGTCGATGACGGATGCCGAGAAGAACGAGTACGCCGTCCGGGCCGGTGGCTCCTCGGTGGCCGACCTGCTCGCGCGGCCGATGTTCGCCGACCCGCTGCGCAAGCACGACTGCGCGCCGGTGACCGACGGTGCCGTGGCGCTGGTGCTCGCGGCAGACGACCGCGCCCGCGAGGTGCGGGAGCGGCCCGCGTGGATCACCGGCCTGGCACACAACACCGACGGACTCCAGCTCGGACTGCGCGACCTGACGACGTCGCCGTCGGCCTCGCGGGCCGCCTCGGCCGCAGGAGACCTGTCCCGCGTCGACCTGGCGGAGCTGCACGCACCCTTCTCGCACCAGGAGCTGATCCTCCGCTCGTCGCTGGGGCTGCGCGACGACGTACGACTGAACCCCTCCGGTGGGGCGCTCTCCGGCAACCCGATGTTCGCCGGCGGTGCGATCCGCATCGGTGAGGCGGCGCGCCGTGTCTGGGACGGCTCCTCCGACGTCGCCCTCGGCCACGCCACCAGCGGACCGGCCCTGCAGCAGAACCTCGTGTGCGTCCTGGAAGGAAACCTCAACTGATGAGCAAGGCCCCCGCCGCCGTCGTCGGCATCGGACAGACCCACCACCGCGCCGCGCGCAAGGACGTCTCGATGGCGGGCCTCTGCCGCGAGGCGATGGACCGCGCCCTCGCGGACGCCGACATGACGCTCGACGACATCGACGCGATCGTGATCGGCAAGGCCCCCGACCTCTTCGAGGGCGTGATGATGCCCGAGCTCTTCCTCGCCGAGTCGCTCGGTGCGGTCGGCAAGCCGCTGCTGCGCGTCCACACCGCCGGCTCCGTCGGAGGCTCGACCGCGATCGTCGCGGCCTCGCTCGTCCAGTCCGGCGTCCACCGCCGAGTACTGACCGTCGCCTTCGAGAAGCAGTCGGAGTCCAACGCGATGTGGGCGCTCTCGGTGCCGGTGCCGTTCGTGATGCCGGTCCACGCCGGAGCCGGCGGCTACTTCGCCCCGCACGTCCGCTCCTACATCCGCCGGGCCGAGGCGCCGTCGCACATCGGAGCGATCGTCGCGGCCAAGGACCGCAACAACGCACTCAAGAACCCCTACGCGCACCTCCACAACGAGGGCACGACCGTCGAGTCGGTGCTCGCCTCGCAGATGCTCTGGGACCCGATCCACTACGACGAGACCTGCCCGTCCTCCGATGGCGCCTGTGCGATGGTCATCGCCGACGCCGATACGGCGAAGGCGTTCACGAACCCCGCGTGGATCCACGGGACCGCGATGCGCTCCGAGCCGACCTCGGCCGCCGAGCGCGACCAGGTCAACCCGCACGCGGGTCGCCAGGCCGCCGCCGCCGTCTTCAAGCAGGCCGGCATCACCGACCCGCGCAAGGAGATCGACTGCGCGGAGATCTACGTGCCGTTCGCGTGGTTCGAGCCGATGTGGCTGGAGAACCTCGGCTTCGCCGGCGAGGGCGAGGGGTGGAAGCTCACCGAGGCCGGCGTCACCGCGCTGGACGGAGACCTCCCGGTCAACATGTCCGGCGGCGTGCTCTCCTCGAACCCCATCGGTGCCTCCGGCATGCTCCGCTTCGCCGAAGCCGCCCTCCAGGTCCGCGGCCTGGCCGGCGACCACCAGGTCGACGGCGCACGCCGCGCCCTCGGGCATGCGTACGGCGGCGGCTCGCAGTTCTTCGCCATGTGGGTCGTCGGCTCGGCACCCCTCAACTGATGGGCGCCGACCCGCGCGACTTCGTGCTCGTCGAGCGGCCTCGCCCCGAGGTCGCCGTCGTCACGCTCAACCGTCCCGAGCGGATGAACTCGATGGCGTTCGACGTCATGGAGCCGCTGCGTGATCTCCTGCGGGAACTGTCGGACGACAACTCCGTGCGGGTCGTCGTGCTCACCGGCGCCGGTCGTGGCTTCTGCTCCGGCGCCGACCAGAGCGGTGACCGTCCGCAGCTGGACAACCTCGCCGGACTCACCCGGATCGGCGTCGCGCTGCGACTGATGGAGCTGCTCGAGGAGATCATCACGACGCTCCGATCGATGCATCAGCCGGTGATCGCCGCGGTGAACGGCGCGGCCATCGGGGGCGGGCTCTGCCTCTCGCTGGCCTGCGACATCCGGATCGCCGGCGAGTCGGCGTACTTCCGTGCGGCCGGGATCAACAACGGCCTCACCGCCTCCGAACTCGGCCTCTCCGCACTGCTCCCTCGTGCTGTCGGGTCCTCCCGGGCGGCCGAGTGGATGTTGACCGGCCGCGACATCGAGGCCGCCGAGGCGGCGAGCACCGGCCTGGTCTCGCGGGTGGTGCCCGACTCGCAGTTGCTCGAGTCGTGTCTCGAAACCGCTGACGCGATCATCGGATGGAGCCGCCCCGGCATCGAGCTGACCAAGCGCACCCTCATCGACGCGCAGTCCGCCGGCTCCGTCGAGTCCCACATGCACGGCGAGGGCCTCGGCCAGCTCCTCGTCCGCCTCCTCACCCAGAACTTCGAGGAGGCGGTCACCGCGCGCAAGGAGAAGCGGCCGGCGGTCTTCCGGGACTAAGGTCCCGGTCATGAAGTGGGTCGGGCACCCGGTGGCCCTCGTGGCCGGGCTTCTCCTCGGGGCGTACATCTTCTCGCAAGGCCTCCTCAACGGGTCATCGTTGGTGATGCTGCTCGGCATCCTCCTGACCGGCGTCACGGCGGTGTCGCTCTGCGCCCTGGTGCTCCGCTGGCATCCCGAGCATCCGCCGGAGCCGGCCGAGGCTGCGGAGGGATCCACCCAGGCAGCGCCCGCGGCGCCTGAGGTCGAACCCCTGCTGGACCTCACCCTCGCGGATGTCGACTGCCCTGCTGCGCGTGACATCCTCGCCGGTGGTCCCGGGCTGTGGGAGCCGCTGGTGCCGGGCACCGCACCGCCGATGGTCGCCGCCACCGTCGCGAGCCATGTCTGGATCACCTGCTTCGGCGAGGATCGCCGTGGCTCGACCTGGACCGTCTCGCTCGAGGAGCTCGACGGCCTCGTCGACCTCGACGCCGAGGAGGACCAGGACCCCTTCATCGCCAACGTACGGCGCCACCTGCTGGTGAACGAGGTCTGGCGCGAGGAACGCGGCCGCTACGGCCTCACCGCCTCCCCGGAGTTCGACCTCGAGGCGATGGCCAGGATCACCGCCCGCGCCACCCTGGCGGCCCGGCTCGTGGCCTCACCCCTCCGACGCCCCTGACCCCGGAGCTGCCCAGAACGACGAGACGGCCCTTCCGGAGTGTCCGGAAGGGCCGTCTGGTCGGTCCTGCAAGGGGCTGTGGAGAGCCACCGACGTGATCCATCTTGGTGGGCCACGCTCGACCTATGGCTCGCTCACCCCATGCTGAACCCTTCCCCGTCCATCAGAACCGCCCGGGTCTCGTGTGGCCCAGCCCGATCGACCCCGACGGCGTGCTTGGCCCGACACCGAAGCAGGCACGAGGGCCCCGCTGGCGACGGGCCTCCTACGGCTACTACGTGCCGACCGACCTGCCGGAGAACCTGGCTGTCGAACAGAGAATCGCCATCGCAGCTCACCAGGTCGTTGACAAAGGGGCGGTCACAGGATGGGCGGCTCTGCGGTGGCGCGGCGCCAAGTTCCTCGATGGCCGGAGGGTCTCCGTCGTCGTTCCCCGCGGCGTCGTTCGCCCGACCTCGACACTCCGGGTCACGGCAGAGCAACTACCCGACTCTGCCATCGAGGAGGTCGACGGCATTCCGCTCGTCAGTGCCGTCCATGCCGCGCTGTTCGCAGCAGCCCACGCCGCTGGCCTCGGCAGCGCCGTCAACGCCATCGATCGCGCAGCCGCAGCAGACCTCATCTCCCTCGACGAGCTTGCGGGTCATGCCCTGGAGCGGGCCGGGAGACCAGGGATCCGTCAGGTGCGCGACGCCATCGCGCTCGCCTCGGAGAACAGCTGGTCGCCCATGGAGACGCAGATGCGGCTCCTGTGGCGGACCATCGGTCTCACGGAGGTCGTCTGCAACACGCCGATCTTCGACCCCGACGGACGACACCTCGGCACGCCGGATCTCTTCCATCCGGCGTCGGGGCTCGTCGGCGAGTATGACGGCGCTGACCACCTGACGGGCGGACAGCGGGCGAAGGACATCCGTCGGGAGGGCGCCTTCCGCCGCGTCGGTCTGGAGTACGTCGAGATGGTGGCCGCCGATCGTCGCAATCCGTCGGACTTCCTCCGCCGGACCAAGGACGCGCTGACCCGGACGGAACGGGGTCCATCCCCGGAACCGCGCTGGACCCTGACACCGCCGCCGTGGTGGACCGACACCACGACCGTCGACCGTCGCAGGGCCCTGACCACCCGCCAACGTGAGCGCCTCCTGCGATGGCAAGCGGCCTGAGTCGCCAGAACGATGAGACGGCCCTTCCGGAGTGCCCGGAAGGGCCGTCTGGTCGGTCTGGGCGAAGGGCCGTCAGGCGTAGGTGACCGGGAGTTCCTTGATGCCGTTGATCCACGAGTGGCGGAGGCGGCTGGCCTCGCCGGCCTGCTTGATGTTCGGGACCTTGTCCGCGATGGCGTCGAAGATGATCTTGATCTCGAGGCGGGCGAGGTTGGCGCCGATGCAGTAGTGGGCGCCGTGACCGCCGAAGGCGAGGTGCGGGTTCGGGTCGCGCAGGATGTTGAACTGACGCGGGTTCTCGAAGACCTCTTCGTCGTTGTTGCCCGAGGCGTAGAAGAGGGCGACACGATCGCCCGCCTTGATCTGCTGGCCGCCGAGCTCGAGGTCGTTCTTCGCGGTGCGCTGGAAGACGGAGACGGGGGTGGCCCAGCGGATCGCCTCGTCGATCATCGTGTCGGGGCGCTCCTTGACCCAGAGGTCCCACTGGTCCGGGTTGTCGAAGAAGGCCATCATCGCGTGGGTCGTCGCGTTGCGGGTGGTCTCGTTACCGGCGACGGCGAGCAGGATGACGAAGTAGCCGAACTCGTCGTCGGTGAGGCTGCCGTGGCCGTCGAGGTCTGCCGTCACCAGCTTGGAGATGATGTCGTCGCCCGGGTTCTCCTTGCGCTCGGCGGCGAGACCCATCGCATATCCGAGGATCTCGGCGGCCGCCGTCTCGGGGTCGCCGGGGACGTCGGGGTCGTCGTAGGAGAGCATCTGGTTGGACCAGTCGAAGAGCTTGCCCCGGTCCTCCTGCGGCACGCCGAGGAGCTCGGCGATGGCCTGGAGCGGCAGCTCGGCCGCGATGTCGTGGACGAAGTCGCCCGAACCCTTCGCGAGGGCGTCGGAGACGATCCTGTCGGCACGCTCGCGCAGCGACTCCGCAAGGGCACCGATCGCGCGGGGCGTGAAGCCGCGGCTGATGATCTGGCGCAGCTTGGTGTGGTCGGGGGCGTCCTGGTTGACCATCATGACCCGCTGGAGCTCCACCTGGTCGCGCGTCATGTCCGGCGCGAACCGGATGATCACGCCGTCCTCGCTGTTGGAGAACTCGGCAGCGTTCTTGGAGACGGCCGCGATGTCGGCGTGTCGCGTGACCGCCCAGTACCCCTCGTCCTCGAAGCCGGCCGCGGCATCGGGCGTCTGGGCCACCCACCACACCGGCGCCGTCTTCCGCAGCTGGGCGAACTCCTTGAGCGTGATGCCAATCTGCCGGAGCCCGGGGTCCGTCGGGTCGAATCCGGTGGGAAGATCCAAGTCAAGCGCGGTCACTGCGGCTCCTTCAGGTCGGGCAAGCACTCCGTCCATGCTGCCCCACCACTCTTGCACAAATCAAGAACACGTTCTAGTTTTTGGCCATGGGCAACCCTGTCATCGTCGAAGCAGTCCGCACCCCGATCGGAAAGCGCCGGGGTGCCCTCGCAGGCGTGCATCCCGCCGTCCTCCTCGGGGCCACGCAGGTCGAGGTGCTCAAGCGATCCGGTCTCGACCCGGAGCTCGTCGACCAGGTCATCGGCGGCTGCGTCACGCAGGCCGGCGAGCAGTCCAACAACATGGTGCGCCGCGCGTGGATGCATGCCGGCCTGCCGAACCACACCGCCTCGACGGTGATCGACGCCCAGTGCTCCAGTGCACAGCAGGCGACCGCGCTGATCAACGCCATGATCGCCGCCGACCAGATCAAGGTCGGTGTCGCCTGCGGCATCGAGTCGATGTCGCGCATCCCCCTCGGCGCCAACGTGCCGAAGGGCGCCGGCGACCCGCGGCCGAGCGACTGGAGCATCGACCTGCCCGACCAGTTCGGGGGTGCGGACCGGATCGTCCACGACCGCGGCTTCAGTCGTGCCGAGGTCGACGCCTTCGGTCTCTGGTCGCAGCAGAAGGCCCGTGCCGCCCAGGACGCCGGCCACTTCACCCGTGAGATCTTCTCCCTCGAAGCTCCCGTCCTCGACGAGGAGGGGAAGCCGACGGGCGAGACCCAGAACGTCAGCCAGGACGGCGGCATCCGCGAGACCTCGCTCGAGAAGCTCGCCGCCCTCTCCCCCGTCCGCGAGGGCGGCACCCACACCGCAGGTACGTCGTCCCAGATCAGTGACGGCGCCAGCGCGCTCCTCCTCATGGACGAGGCGGTCGCACGTGACCTCGGCCTTACGCCCCGCGCGCGGATCGTCTCGAGCTGCCTCGTCGGAGCCGACCCCTACTACCACCTCGACGGACCCGTGCAGGCGACCGAGAAGCTGTTCAAGGACACCGGCATGAGCATCAGTGACATCGACATCGCCGAGGTCAACGAGGCCTTCGCGGGCGTGGTGATGTCCTGGGCGAAGGTGCACAAGGTCCCCGAGGAGAAGATCAACGTCAACGGCGGTGCCATCGCGCTGGGCCACCCCGTCGGCTCCACCGGCACCCGGCTCCTGACCACCGCCCTCCACGAGCTCGAGCGCCGTGACGGCCAGTTCGCCCTCATCTCGATGTGCGCCGGCGGCGCACAGGCCTCCGGAACGATCATCGAGCGGATCTGATGCCCCGGTCCCGCGCCACCGTGCGCTCCGGTGCCGTGGTCACCGAGGCCGAGTACGTCGTCGTCGGCGGTGGCTCCGCGGGCTGTGCCGCGGCGGGGCGCCTGGCCGCCGCCGGGAAGTCCGTCCTCCTCATCGAGGCGGGCAAGAGCGACGCCAAGAACCTCATGGTCAACATCCCCGGGATGATCGGGCCGATGCACGCCGAGCCGAGGCTCAAGCGGCTCGTGGACTGGGGATTCCACACCGTGCCCCAGCGCCATGCGCTCGAGCGCGAGTTGCCGCAGCCCCGAGGCAGGATCCTGGGTGGTTCGAGCGCGATCAATGGTGTCCTGTGGGTGCGCGGCAACCGGGCGAACTACGACTCGTGGGCCCACGAGATGGGTGACGCGGGCAACGCCTGGTCCGCGGACAGCGTCAACACGGCGTACAAGCGGATCGAGGACTTCGAGGACGGGGCCACCGACTACCGCGGCGCGGGCGGGCCGATCAAGGTCACCCGCCACACCCAGCCGACCGAGGCGGGCCGGGCCTTCAAGGAGGCGGCCGCACAGACGCTCAACGTCAAGGTCCTCGCGGACTACAACGCCGAGGAGCAGGAGGGCCTCTCGGTCTTCCAGCAGAGCGCGTCGGCGGGCCTTCGCTACTCGGCCGCCCGCGGCTACCTCCACAACCAGGACCTGCCGACCCTCTCCGTCCTGGTCAACCTCCACGCCGCCCGCGTCGTCATCGAGAACGACAGGGCCACCGGCGTCGAGGTGATCGACGCCAAGGGCACCCGGCACGTCATCCGGGCGACGGCCGAGGTGATCCTGAGCGCCGGCGCCTTCGGGTCGCCCCAGCTGCTCCAACTCTCCGGTGTCGGCCACCCCGACGAGCTGACCAAGCTCGGCATCGAGGTCGTCGCCGACCTGCCGGTGGGCGACAACCTGCACGACCACATGTTCGTACCGACCACGTGGCTGATGCCGACGGCGCTGCACCACGGCACGGCGCCGTACTTCGCTCGCGGCTTCGCCAAGGAGGTCACGCGCGGTGGCTCCTTCCTGGAGAACACCGTCTTCGAGACGGTCGGATTCGTTCGTACGTCGCTCGCGACCGACGTGCCCGACCTGCAACTGCACGTGCTTCCGTGGGCCTACCCGTCGCCCAACCAGGACGCCCCGATCCGGCACGAGGTCGACAAGCGCTCGGCGCTGACGGTGATGAGCTCGCTGATCTACCCGAAGTCCCGCGGCACCCTCCGGCTCAGGTCCGCCGACCCGTTCGCGGCCCCGTTGATCGACTTCAACTACTTGAGTGAGCCCGATGACCACACGGTGCTCCTCGAGGGGGTGCAGATGATCCGCGACATCATGGAGAACCCGCTGATCAAGGCCAAGGTCACCGGTGAGCTCCATCCCGGGACGGCGATCAGCGCCGACCAGATGAAGTCCGAGGTGCGCAACCGCGCCACCTCGATCTACCACGCCGTCGGCTCGTGCCGGATGGGCGTGGACGACCGGGCAGTCGTCGGGCCCGATCTCACCGTCCACGGAGTCGACGGCCTTCGGGTCGCCGACGCCTCCATCATGCCGTCGATCATCGGCGGCAACACCAATGCACCCTCCGTGATGATCGGCGACCGCGTCGCCGAGTTCATCCTCGGAACCTGAGGAGACCGACCATGACCATGACGCCCGCACCCCCGGCCCGGCCCACGCGGCCCGGCACGCTCTCCGACTCCCTGCTGCGGCAGCTGGTGGCACGTGTCCCCTCCACCGCAGGCGGCACCTGGAAGCTCACCGAGGTCTACACGGGCGAGGTCCTGGTCGAGCTCCCGCAGACCACGCCCGACGACGTCATCGCCGCCGCGGGCAAGGCACGCGCCGCCCAGAAGCAGTGGGCCGCCACACCGCTCAAGGAGCGGCTCGCGGTCTTCGCGCGGGCCCACGAGCTGATCCTCAGCCACCAGCACCAGATCGCCGACCTGATCCAGGCCGAGTCCGGCAAGGCGCGCCGCATCGCCTTCGAGGAGGCGTGCGACCCCGTCATGGTGATCAGCCACTACCTCAGGCGCGCCCCCAAGCTGCTCCGCGACCGCAAGCACGCCGGCCCGGTGCCGGTCGTCTCGTACTCGAAGGAGGTCCACCCTCCACGCGGCCTCGTCGGGATCATCGCGCCGTGGAACTTCCCCTTCGCGACCGGCCTCTCCGACGCCATCCCCGCCCTGATGGCGGGCAACGCCGTCCTGCTCAAGCCGGACAACAAGACCGCGCTCTCGCCCCTGTACGGCGTCAGCCTGCTCGAGCAGGCGGGGCTGCCCCAGGGCCTCTTCCAGGTCATCTGCGGTGAGGGCCCCGACGTCGGGCCGACGATGCTCGACCACATCGACTACCTGATGTTCACCGGCTCCACCGCGACGGGCCGGCGGCTCGGCGAGCAGGCCGGTCGCAACCTGATCGGCGCCTGCCTGGAGCTCGGCGGCAAGAACCCGATGATCGTGCTCGACGACGCCGATCTCGACGAGACCGTGCAGGGCACGCTCTTCGCGGTCTTCGGCAACACCGGGCAGATCTGCATGCACATCGAGCGGATCTACATCCACGACTCCCAGTACGAGGCCTTCCGCGACAAGTTCGTCGCCGCCGCCGGCGCGATGAAGCAGTACGCCTCCTACGACTTCGGTCCCGAGCTGGGTGCACTCATCTCCGCCGACCACCTGGAGCGGGTCCGCTCCCATGTGGAGGACGCCGTGGCCAAGGGCGCCCGCGTGCTGCTCGGCGGCAAGGCCCGGCCCGACCTCGGCCCGACCTTCTTCGAGCCGACGATCCTCGAGGGCACCACCTCCGACATGCTGCACGGCACCATCGAGACCTTCGGTCCGGTCGTCTCGCTGCACCGCTACGGATCGGTCGAGGAGGCGATCGCCCTGGCCAACGACACCGACTACGGCCTCAACGCCTCCATCTGGACCACCAACTTCAAGCGGGCCGAGAACATCGCGCGCCGGATCGAGTCCGGCAACGTCAACATCAACGACGGCCTGGCGACGGCGTACTCCTCGAAGGGAACGCCGTCGGGCGGGATGAAGCAGTCCGGCGTCGGCGCACGTCACGGCGACCAGGGGCTGCTGAAGTACACCGAGACGCAGAACGTCGCCGTACTCAAGAAGCAGGTCATGGGCCCTCAGGGCAAGCAGACGTACGAGCAGTACGCCAAGCAGATGCAGAGCTCGCTGCGCTGGATGCGCCGGCTCCGTCTGCGCTGAGCGCGCCGGGGCGCTCCCGCTGTCAGCCGTTGACCAACAGTGGGAGCGACCGGCGCTTCTCGAAGGCGAAGCCCGCGCCGAGACTGATCTTGGTGACCGCCACCTCGTCCGTCTCCTTGGTCTCCTCGTCGCGTACGACGACCCGGGCGACCCACTCGTCGTCGGCACCGGTGACGGTGACGTCGAAGTGCGGGTCGAGCTCACGCACCGCTGCGGCGAGCGGGACGGCCCAGTCGGGGCCGATCAGGCTGACCCAGGCGGCGTCCTCGTGAGCCGGACCGGGTGAGACGGCGAGGGTGCCTGCCTCGCCCCTCGTGCGGACGTACGCCGCCGGGTTGAGCATCGGGTGCAGCCGGAGCAGTTCGAGCGCACCCTCCGGGGTGGCCGGGAGATCGAGCGCCCTGGCGACACGCATCGCCGCGATGCCCGCGAAACCGGTGAGCTGCTTGCGCCGGAGCCGGAGCAACTGCTCGGTGTCCGCGCGGGCCTTCAGGGCGAGGACGAAGGCACGGTCGAGCAGCGCCATCTGGAGGCAGACCTCGTCGGCGATCCGGACGAGCGCCGAGTGGGAGAACGCGGCGAAGTCGAGATCGGCGAGCAGCGGACCGCGGTAGTCGGAGACACCCTCGTCGGTCGCGTCGATCGGCTCGAGCTCGAGCGTCGCGGCCCGGGAGCGCTCGTTGACGGCGAGCGCGGGGATACCGACCGCGTCGGGGTAGCTCTCGTCGATGATCACCGTCCAGGAGCAGACCGGAACACGTCCTGCCGGCACACGGGGCGGGCGGTGGACCGGGCGGACCTGCGCCTTGGGGTTCGTCGCGACCGCGGTCGCGTCGAAGGTGGGGTCCTCGATCGTGTGGCACATGCCCTTGACGTAGGCGTCGCCCATGCCCTCGACGTCAGCCAGCGCGCCGCAGAACGGCAGGCTGAAGCCGCCGTGCCAGGGGTCGTCGACGGTGAAGCGGAAGTCGAGGAACTGCGGCGGCGCACCGATGTCGAGCTGGAGTCCCTTGAAGATGGTGACGATGTCGCCCTTGCCGGGCTCGGCGGGCTCGTAGGCGAGCGCGGCCTGCATCCGGCGGGTGTAGATCGGGCTGGCAGCGGCCCACTCCTCGATCGCGATCTGGAGCATCTCCTCGCGGCCGAACTCGCTGATGCACCAGGCCATGCCGGAGCGGTCGATCATCTGTCCCACGAGCAGCAGCTCCGGCACGAGCGCGGCGAGCTGCTCGCGGGTCAGGGTGGCGTAGTTGCTCACTGTGCGGCCTCCTGGGCTGCCTTCTTGGCCGCGCGGGCCGCCTTGCCGATGGTCTCCTCGACGACGCTGTTGAGCTTGGCACCGTCCGGCCAGCCCGCGTAGTGGGTCAGGAAGACGACGACCTCCCGCAACTCGGCATCGGAGAGCTCCCCGTTGGCATGGGCCGCGGGGACCTGGATGCCGAGCACGTCGGCGTACCCCTTGGCGGTGAGGAGGCCGATCAGCAGCAGCCGTCGGTCACGGTCGGAGAGGCCGGGTCGGTTCCAGATGTCGCCGAAGAGGTGATCGGCGGTGTAGCGGAAGAAGTCGCCCTCACCGTCGCTCATCTCGAAGCCGTAGACCTTCTCCATCGTGCGCAGCCCTTGGGCGCGCAGCTCCGGCAGGTCTTCGAACTTGTCACTCACGCGGCAGCCCCAGTCCCGGCGCGAGCCGGTCCAGTGCCAGCCGAGCCAGAGGTACGTCGACCCCCAGCTGGTCCGCCAGCGCGACCGCGAAGGTGAGGTCCTTCTCCCCCAACGCGACGACGTGGCTGAAGACGCCGTGCCAGAAGTCGTCGGCGGCGATCGGTGCGGTGGTCTCACGATGGAGGATCGCGCCGGGGCCGCCCGTGATGGCGTCGGTGTGACGCACCACGTCGCCGAGTGAGCGGAGGTCGAGGCCGGCGGCCTCGGCAAGTCGCGCGGCCTCGGTGGCGGCCGTGAAGGAGACGAAGTGGAGCAAGTTGCGGGCGAGCTTGAACTCCGTGCCCTTGCCGGGCTCGCCGGCGTGGATGACCTTCGTGCCCATCCGCGACAGCACGGGCTCGACCGCCTTGAAGGCGCCGTCGGAGGCGCCGACCATGATCGCGAGCGAGCCGTCGGCCGCGCCCATCGGACCACCGGAGACCGGGGCGTCGACGACCTCGATGGCGAACCCGCAGACCTTCGTCACCTCCGCCTGCAGCTCGGCCGGCGTCGACGGCGAGACCGTCGAGTGCACCACGAAGGAGACCGGCACCATGTCCTCGCGCGGCTTGAGCTCGGCGAGGACCTCGCCGAGCACCGAGCGGACCTGGGCGTCGTCGCGCACCATCACGCAGATGACGTCGGCCCAGTTGCCGAGCTCGGCGACGTTCGCTGCGATGGTGGCGCCGGCCGCCTCCAGCTCCGTGAGCGGCTGTTCCGCCACGTCGAAGACGCGCAGGTCGATGCCGTCGGCCTGCGCCAGCCGCAGCGCCATCGGCTTGCCGATGTTGCCGAGCCCGACGAAGCCGACCCGTGTCGTCCCTGCCATGTCAGGGCCTGAAGGTCTGGCCGCCGTCGACCGCCACGATCTGGCCGGTCACCCACGACGACTCGTCGGAGAGCAGGAAGGTGGCAGCACCGACCATGTCCTCGGGCTTGCCCATCCGCTTGATCGCGAGGTTCTTGACCAGCTCCTTCGAGGCGTCGCCCGCCTGGGTGCGGGTCGCCTCGGTGTCGGTGGGACCAGGAGCGATGGCGTTGACCCGGATCCGCTGGCCACCGAGCTCGTGGGCGAGCTGCTGCGTGAGGCCGTTGATCCCGCTCTTGGCCAGGCCGTAGAAGCCGGAGTAGAGGTAGGCCGCGGTCGAGGACTGGTTGACGATCGAGCCGCCGCCCCGCTTGGCGATCTCGGGGTAGACGGCGCGGGTCATGACGAGCGCGCCGTCGAAGTTCACGGACATGAACTTCTTGTAGTAGTCCCAGTCGACGGTGATGAGCAGGTCGAACTGCATCGCGCCGTAGATGGCCGCGTTGTTGACGAGGCCGTCGATGCCGCCGTACGTCGCCACCACCTGCTCGACGAGCGCGGCCGCGGACTCGGCACTCGAGACGTCGACGGAGACGAAGAGTGCGCTCCCGCCGTCGGCCTCGATCTGCTTGGCGACCAACTCGCCCTTCTCGGTGTTGAGGTCGGCGACGACCACCTTGGCGCCCTGGGCGGCGAAGCCCTTGGCGTAGGCCTCACCGATGCCCTGCGCGGCGCCGGTGACGACGATGACCTTGTCCTGAAGACGTCCCATGTCTGTGCTCTCTCTTCTCACGCCGGCTCTGCGACGAGCTTGGTCTCGAGGTACTCCTCGAAGCCGGCGACGCCCATCTCGCGTCCCAGCCCCGACTGCTTGTAACCGCCGAAGGGTGCGTCGGCAGCGAACCACTGGCCGCCGTTGACGCCGATGGTGCCGGTCCGGATCCGGTTCGCGACGGCCTTGGCCCGCTCCAGCGAGCCGGACTCGACGGCGCCGGAGAGGCCGTACGGCGACTCGTTGGCGATCCGCACGGCGTCGTCGTCGCCGTCATGGGCGATGACGACCAGCACGGGGCCGAAGATCTCTTCCTGCGCCACCCGCGCGGTGTTGTCCAGGCCCGCCACGACGGTCGGCTGGATCCAGTAGCCGTCGGCCAGCTCACCCTCCTGGGTGGCGAGGTCGCCACCGGTGGCGAAGGTGCCGCCCTCCTCGATCGCGAGGTCGAGGTAGGACTTCACCCGGTCACGCTGCCGGAGGGAGATCACCGGTCCGCAGATCGTGCCGGGGTCGGCAGGGTCCTTCGCACCCAGGGCCTCGAAGGTCGAGGCGGCGGAGGTCACGGCCTCGTCGTACCTGTCCCGAGGTACGACGAGGCGAGTGGTGAGGGCGCAGCCCTGGCCGGCGTGCACTGCGACCGCGAACGCCGTCGTGGCGGCAGCGGACGCGACGTCGGCGTCGTCGAGCACGATCGAGGCGGACTTGCCGCCGAGCTCGAGGAAGACCTTCTTCAGCGTGGGCGCGGCGGCGGCCATGATGGCCCGCCCGGTGTTGGTGGAGCCGGTGAACGAGACCAGGTCGACCCGCGGGTCGCTGGTCAGCTGCGCGGCGACCTCGTTGTTCTGCGGGGTGACGACGTTGAAGACGCCGGCCGGCATGTCGGTGTGCTCGGCCACCAGGCGGCCCAGCTCCGCGGCCAGCCACGGGGTGTCGGGAGCCGGCTTGAGCACGACCGTGTTGCCGGCGGCGAGCGCGGGACCGACCTTGGCGAGGTTGATCTGGTTGGGGAAGTTCCACGGCGTGATCGCCGCGACGACCCCGACGGCCTCGCGGCGGACGGTGCGACGGGACGTGATGCCCATCGTGACGCCGAGGCCGAGGTCGGTCTCCCACTGGTAGCCCTCGGCCATGTCGATCGTCCACTTGAGCGTCTCGACGGGGGTGTCGAACTGCGGGCCGGCCACGAGGAACGCCGGCGCGCCGACCTCCGCCGTGGTGAGGTCGCGCAGCTCCGGCGCGTGGTCGACGAGCGCCTGGTGGAGCTGGCGCAGCACCCGGATGCGGAGCTCGACGTCGGTCGACCAGTCGGTCTCGTCGAAGGCGCGACGGGCTGCGGCGATGGCCGCGTCGACGTCGGCGGCGGTGGAGTCGGGCGCCTGGCCGATCACCTGTCCCGTGGCGGGATTGAGGATCGGGTACGTCGCCCCGTCGCTGGCAGGGCCGAGCTTGCCGTCGACGTACTGCTGGGCGGGCGGGTTCGAGGGCTGGCGGGCGCTCATGCGCTGGCTCCTTGGGTTTCGACAGCCTCAACCGACGGCGCGGCCTGGGTGATGTAGTCGCCGCGCTCGACGGGCGGGGGCCAGACCGTGCTGGGCAGGTCGGCGAGGTGGTAGTGGCCGGGCACCTCGTGACCGGTGACGGACATCCGCTTGAGCAGGGTGTCGGGCGCCTTGCCGGCGCTGAGGATGTCCATGAAGGTCTTGGCGGTGGAAGGCATGTCGAACCAGTCGCGCTGCCAGTCGATCTTGATCGTGCCCTCGTCGGCACCGGAGGTGACGCGCTTGACGCCGAACCACGAGCCGCCGAGGCCGACGATCTCGTACTCCTGACCGGTCTCCTCATTGATGATCCCGGAGCGCTGCTTCCAGAAGCCGATGACCATCGCCTTCTGCTCGTCGATGACGGAGCAGACGTAGTCGTAGTGCCAGCCGTCGAGGCCGTCCATCTCGATGCCGATGGCCCAGTCGCGGATCTGGTCGCGGCCGACGGCCATGAAGTGCTCGTCGGGCGAGTACATCCAGCCGTACGTCGCGTCCTCGGCGTACCACTCGGCCATCGGCCGCCAGTCGCCGGTGATCTCGACCTGGCGGTTGATGTCGAGCCAGGTCTCCCAGAACTCTTCGATCTCGGCCCTGGTCAGGGTGGTGCTCTCGCTCATGCGGGTCAGTCCTCCTCGACTGAGAGTGCGAATGCGGGGCAGTACTTCACGGCGCGCGTCACGTCGGCGCGACGGGATTCGTCCGGGTGGTCCTCGAGGAGGACGACCTTGTCGGCGTCGTCGTCGAAGTCGAAGACGTCGGGGGCCTCGCCCTGGCAGAGCTGGTGGCCCTGGCAGAGGTCGAGGTCGGCGATGACCTTCATCAGGCCTCCTTCACCCGCCGCCGGTACTTCGCGCGGCAGGGCTGCTTGAGCTGGATCACCATCTTGGTGAAGTCGTCGTCGTAGGAGTCGAGCGGCTGGGCCGCCTCGAACTCGAAGTCGCGCAGGATCACCGAGAAGATCGCCTTCATCTGCATGAGGGCGAAGGCATTGCCGACGCAGCGGTGCCGGCCGGCGCCGAAGGGGATCCACGTCCAGCGGTTCTGCAGGTCCTCCTGGCGCGGGTCGATGTAGCGCTCGGGGTGGAACTCGTCCGCCTTCGGGAAGTCCTCCTCGATCCGGTTCGAGACCCGCGGCGAGGCGGCGATGACGGTGCCCGGCGGGATGTCGCGCCCGAGGATCTGGAACTCCTCCTGGACGAGCCGCATCAGGATGATCAGCGGCGGGTGCAGCCGCAGCGTCTCCTTCAGGGCCGACTCGAGGACGGGGATCTCGCGGAGGGCCTGGAAGGAGACCTCCGACCCGTCCTTGTAGAGCTCGTCGAGCTCCGCGACGACGTCGGACATGACGTCCGGGTTGCGGAGCAGCTCGATCATCGCCCAGCTGGCCGTGCCCGACGACGTGTGGTGACCGGCGAACATCAGCGAGATGAAGATGCCGGTGACCATGTCGGGCTCGTAGCCGACCGCGATCAGCACGTCGAGCAGGTCGCGCTCCTCCTTGGGGATCTCGCCCTTGGCGATGCGCCGGTCGATGATCGCCTTCACCTTCGCGACGAGCTCCTCGCGGGCCTCGTCGCGCATCCGGAAGGACTCGATGTCGGCGTACGGGTCGACGTAGGCGATCGCGTCGGTGCCGTGCTCGAGACGGTGGAAGATCTGGGCGAAGGAGACGTCGAGCTCCTCACGGAAGCCCTTGCCGATCAGGCAGCTCGAGGTCGTGTAGATGGTGAGCTCGGCGAAGAAGTCGAGCAGGTCGATCTCGCCCTCGTCACCCCAGCCGGCGACGAGGCGCCGGATCTCGGCCTCGATGGTCTGGGCGTGACCGCGCATCATGTCGCCGCGCAGGGCCTGGGACTTGAGCATCTGCTGCCGCTCGTGCGGCGAGGCGTCGAAGACCACGCCCTTGCCGAAGACCGGCGTCATGAACGGATAGGCCGCCGCCTGGTCGAGTACGTCGTCGGGGGCCCGGAAGAACTCCTCGTTGGCCTCCGCGCCGGAGACGAGGACGACGTCCTTGTCGGCGATCCGGAACCGGCCGAGGTCGCCGCACTCCTCGCGGACGCGGGTGAAGAGGCCGATCGGGTCGATCCGCATCTCGGGCAGGTGGCCGGTGCCCTTGAGCAGCGGCTCGAGGTCCTCGGCCTGGTCGTCGACGACCAGGCTGACCTCAGGGATGTCGGCGAGGCTCATGCTTCCTCCGTGCTCTGGATGGGTGCTTCGGGGTTGACGTCGATGAGACTGAGATGGACGCCGCGGGGCGCCGTGACGATGGTGGTGATGGCCTCGGCGTGGGCCGAGGCCTTGAGGAAGTGCGGGTGTCGGGCGAGTCCGAACCGGATCCACTGGTTGAGGACGAAGCTGCCCTCGTCGGCGTCCCAGTCCGAGCCCATCCCGCTCCAGGTCGGCCCCGGGCGGATGACGGAGGCCCGCACGCCGGTGCCCTCGAGCTCCATCTGCAGCGCACCGACCAGGCCCTCCAGGCCCCACTTGCTGGCCGAGTACGCCGCCATGAAGGGCCGGGGCCGCACGGCGACGTCGGAGGAGACGAAGACGAGGTCGCCACGCTGGCGGGCGACCATGCCCGGGGCGAAGGCGCGGACGACGCGGTGGGCGCCGACGAGGTTGACGTCGAGCTCGCCGCCGAAGCGCTCGGAGGTGATCTCGACCAGGGTGCCGGGCGCCACGACGCCGGCGTTGCTCACGACGACCTCCACCTCACCGAGCTCGGCCGCCACCTTGTCCGCGAACTCCGCGACGGAATCGTCGGAGGTGACGTCGAGCGGGTGGGCGAACGCCTCTCCCCCGGCGGCCCGGATCTCGGCGGCGACCTCGGCGCAGGCGTCGATCCGTCGTGCTCCGAGGGCGACGGGCAGGCCCGCAGCGGCGAGGGCGCGGGCGGTCTCGGTGCCGATGCCCGACGAGGCTCCGGTGACGACAGCGGGACGGCGGTCGGGGTGGGTGAGCCTGGCCATCACGCCTCCCTGACGGTGAACGTGGTCGGCAGGGCGGCGAAGCCCCGCACGCTGGTGGAGTGCACGCGGACGGCGCGCTCGGCGTCGACCTCGAAGGAGGCCACCCGCCGGACGAGCTCGGCGAGGACGATCCGCGCCTCCAGCCGCGCCAGGTTGGCGCCGAGGCAGAAGTGGCGGCCGTTGCCGAAGCTGAGGATCTGCGAGAGCTCCTCCTCGTCGCGGGAGAGGTCGAAGGTCGTCGGCTCGGTGAAGAGGGACTCGTCCCGATTCGCCGACCCCAGCAGGAGCAGCAGCTTGGATCCGGCGGGGACGGTCTGGCCGTGGAGTTCGACGTCCTCGGCGACGTACCGGGCGAGCATCTGGCTCGAGGTGTCGTGCCGCAGGGTCTCCTCGATCCACGGGCGCACCGCCTCCT
The DNA here is from genome assembly GCF_020715565.1 of Nocardioides sp. Kera G14. Lineage (NCBI taxonomy): Bacteria > Bacillati > Actinomycetota > Actinomycetes > Propionibacteriales > Nocardioidaceae > Nocardioides > Nocardioides sp. Kera G14. The sequence continues at coordinate 1,841,173 of NZ_CP085839.1, forward strand.
CGGCCTGCTCCGGATCGGCGAAGACGCGCGCCAGCTGGTCCGGGTGGGCGGACAGGTGGAAGAGCGCGTTGCCGAGCAGCTTCGTGGTCGTCTCGTTGCCGGCGACGACCATGAGGAAGAGGAAGCCGATGATCTCCTCGTCGGTGAGGTGGTCCCCGGCCACCTCGGCCTCGATCAACGCGGAGGTGAGGTCCTCGCTGGGCTGCTCGCGCCTCTGGTGGACCATCGCCTGGTAGTAGGCGATCAGCTCGAACGCGGCCTCTACCCCGGTCGCGGGCACGTCACGAACACCGTCCTCCCGGTGCACCACGAGGTCGGCCAGGCGGCGCACCTCGTCGCGATCGGCGGACGGGACGCCCATCATCTCGGAGATGACGTCCATCGGGAGCTTGCCGGCGAACTCGGCGATCCAGTCGACCTCCTCCCCCTTGCTCGCGCGGGCGAGCATCAGGTCGAGGTAGTGGTCGGTGAGCTCCTGGATCTGGGGCGTGAGGGCGAGCACGCGCCGCGGCGTGAAGCCCGCCGACACCAGCCGGCGCAGCCGGGTCTGGGCGTCGCCGTCCAGGGCGAGGAAGCTCATCACGGTGTGGGCATGCTCGTTCCACGCGCTCGCGTCGAGGGAGACACCCATCCGGTTGGAGAAGCGGACGTCGTCCTTGAGCGCGGCGAGGATGTCGGCGTGCCTGCTCAGCGCCCAGAAGCCATCGGCCTCGGAGTGGTAGAGCGGCGCCTCTGCACGCAGGCGGGCGTACGTCGGGTACGGGTCCTCGTGGAAGTCGTAGTCGTACGGGTCGAAGACCAGGTCGCCTGCGTGCGGCACGGTTGCGGTCATGAGTTCCCCCTGAGGATCACGGCGATCGACGCTTCCAGCCGCGAGGCCATCTCGTCGTAGGTCATCAGCCCCATGCCCGCCTGGAGCAGTCCGCCCGAGAAGGCGAGCAGCAGGGTCTCGAGCACCGCCGGGTCGGGCTCGTGGTCGTCGGTGGCCAGCGCCGCCCGGATCCGGCCGAGCAGCTCGGCACCGATCTTGAGTCGCAGCCGGTCCACGTCGGGGTCGGTGCTCAACAGCGCCGGCGTCACCGCTGCAGCCAGGGCCGGCTCGTCGGTGATCTGCTCGGTGAGCTCGCGCACGGCGTGCTGGACCCGGGCCGTCACGGTGGCGTCGGCAGCGGCGGCCGTGGACGGCCGGGCGGCGAGCTTGCGCGAGAAGAGCTCGGCGAAGAGGTGGTTCTTCGAGGCGAGGTAGGTGTACGCCGTGGCCGGCGAGACCCCCGCCCGCTGGGCGACGTTCCGGATCGTGAGGGCCTCGTGGCCCGTCACGCGGAGCTCGGCCAGGCCCGCCGTGAGCAGTCGGTCGACGGTCTCGGCCTGGCGGGCGTTCAGGCCCTGCCGCGGGATCTCAGACACCTGACTGGACATATGTCCAACTTAGACCAGCCAGAGGTGCGTGTCCAGACCCTCATTCACCGTTGGGCAGGCAGAGTCGGCAGGGCGCGAGCCCGCCGCGGTTCGGGCCGGCAGGGCTCAGGTCGTCACGACCCGCCAGCAGGTCACAGTCGGCACGGTGGAGCGTCGTGCCGGCACCGGCGACGACGAGGACCGAGCCCGGATCGACCTGGGCCGCCGGAGTCGCCGCAGGCGCCGCGCTCGTCCGTGCCACGGCGTCGGCGAGCACGAGGAGGGTGTCGGCCAGTCGCTTCGAGGCCTCCTTCTGGTCCGCTGCCACGCGGGCCATCCAGGCACCGAAGTACAGGAACCCGCCACACAGGGTGAGGCCGAGGCCCAGGATGCCACCCGACACCAGATAGGAGAGCTGGTCGTACTCGTACGGCGTGTGGGCGATCCCGTACCACCCCAGGCCGATGACGATGAGGCCCAGCGGCAGCAACAACGCGCCCCCGACGAACAGCGCCTGGTGGAGGAGCTGCGCGTTGTTGCCCCGGAGCGGGGCGACGCCGCTCCCACTCCCGGCCCGCGGGAGGGCATACGTCGGCGGCGGCTGCGCCGGCCCTGCATGGCTCGGCACCGCGAGCAGCGACCTTGTCTGATCCGTCGTCATCACGACACCTTTCGGAGGTCCGGCAGGCCCGATCTGAGCCCGTGACTACACGCACCGGCACCGCCGAAGACGGCACCGAACCCCTTGCGCAACCACCAGGCCGCGCCGGCCGCCAGGGCGAGTCCGCCCAGCAGCAACGCTCCGGGCACACTGCCCAGGGCGGGAAGCCCGGGCGCCGCACTGACGGGCGTGAGCGTGGTGGCGCCGACAGGCGCAGCACCATCCACGGCGGAGCTGTCCGGCACCGCGGCCACACCCGTGTCGACGGGACCGCTCGCGGAGGCGGGCCCGGCGGCCGCGGCTCCTGCGGCCACCGGCGCAGGGGCTGCCGGTGCGGCCGTCGACGCCCCGGCGCCGTCGGCGGTGAACGGCGCCGCGATCTGCACCTTGGACGAGACCTCGCCGAGCTTCACCACGAGCTTGGGATGCGCCTCGAGCGCCGCCAGCAGGAGGCCCTTGGCCTGCCCGGCCGAATCGGGCAGCTGGTTGACCAGGTCGGCGAGCGGAAGCTTGTTCAAGGAGAGCAGGCTCACCACCGGCTCGCTGTCGAGCGTGAGCGTCGGCCCGGCCGCGGACGAGGAGGCCGTCGACCCGTCCACGCTCCTCGTGGGCTTGGGCAGCTCGAGGCTGATGCCGAGCTGCTTGAGCGCCGACAACGGGTTGTCGGAGAGGCCCGGGATGGCAGTCGTGGAACCGGCGGCCACGATGCCGTCGGAGGTGAACTCGAACGGTGTCCCGAGGATCGTCATCCGGCCATAGGTGGACGTGGGCGTCGTGGTGGCCGCCCCCACCTTGCCGACGGTCGTCGACGACACGGTCAGGCCCTCCAGCTTCACCAGCCCGCCGAGCAGGGTCACCTGGCCGATCTGGCCGACGGCGGTCGCCGTGACGCTGTCGGCGGCGTACGTCGCCCGCGAACTGCCGCTCATGCCGCCCACGTCGACGAGGATGCTGAGGGCGCCGAGCGGGTTGCTCGAATCGGTCGGCGCAGGACCGTTCGTCTTGCCGCTCAGGGCGTTGCCCAGCGCAGCGAGGCCGTCACCGAGTGAACCGAGCGGGTTGGAGGTGCCGGCCGAGGTGCTCGGGCTGGCGCTCGCAGACGGCGTGCTGCCGGTCTCGTCGCCTGCCACCGTGCCCGAGGGCGAGTAGCCGGCCCGCGCCACCGCTCCCGTCTCGCTCGCGCTGACCCGGCCGACCATGCCGGGGAAGAACTCTTGGGAGCTCGAGCTGGCGTCACCGGGGAAGGCGGCGTTGACCTGGGCCGGATAGCCGTTGGCCGGCGCCAGCTGTGGAGGCAGGCCCGCCTGGCTGATGATCGTGGTCAGGCCCTCACCGACGGCCGCACCGGGCCAGAGCGACGAGGCCCGGGCCGAGGACGTCGGGCCGGAGGCCCCCTCGACGTGGGTGTAGGAGAAGTTGAGCTCGGCCTGCGGCGAGGCCGGGATCGGGATCGCGGGCTCGTAGACCTCGATCCGGAACGGCGTCGACGTCGCAGAGGCGGCGAAGCCGCCGTACGACGGCGCCGGGGCGGTGTCGTCCGCGAACGCGGGCAGGGCCGCGGCCGGCCAGACCAGGCCGGCGCAGGCGAGCGCGGCAGCCGTCCGGCGGATCGGCGTGGTGATCCTCATGCGGCACCTCCCAGCATGACCTCGGTCATGATCGACTGGATCTCCTCGGGCCCTCCGGAGGCGACGACGCGGCCGCCGACCATGACAGCGGCGTGGTCGGAGATGCGCAGCGCCGTCCGGGCGAACTGCTCGACGACCAGGACCGAGACGCCGGAGCGGGCGATCCTGCCGACCGTCTCGTAGAGCTCCTCGACGATCAGCGGGGCGAGCCCCATGGAGAGCTCGTCGAGCAGGAGCAGCGCCGGGTCCGACGTCAGCGCCCGGGCGAGGGCGAGCATCTGCTGCTCGCCGCCCGACATGGTGCCGGCCATCTGGAGCCGCCGCTCATGGAGCCGTGGGAAGTAGGTGAAGGCGGTGTCGAGGACCTGGGCGGCCGGGACGCCGGCGTACGACATGAGCCGGAGGTTCTCCTCGACGGTGAGGTTCGGGAAGACACTGCGGCCCTCGGGCACCGTGGTGAGGCCGGCGCGCGCGAGCTCCTCCGGCTGGGCGTCGCGGACGCTCACCCCGGCCATGTGGATGTCACCGGCCGTCTGGCGCATCTGCCCGCTGATCACCTTGAGGAGCGTGGACTTGCCGGCGCCGTTCGGGCCGAGTAGCGCCACGACGGCGCCCTTGGGAACGCGGAGGTCGACACCGCGGAGCACTTCGATCCGGCCGTAGGCCGCGCGGACTCCGACGGCCTCCAGGATGGGCACGCTCATGACGCAGCTCCTTCGACATAACCGAGGTAGGCCTGCTGGACCTTGGGGTCGGTGCGGATCTCGGCCGGCGGACCGGAGGCGATGATCGAGCCGAAGTCGAGGACGTGCAGCGTGCTGCAGACCGACATCACGAGATCCATGTCGTGCTCGACCATGAGGACGGTGCGCCCCTCGTCCGCGAGCTCGAGCAGCAGGTGCCCGAACTCCTTCGTCTCCTGCTCGTCGAGACCCGAGGACGGCTCGTCGAGGAGCAGGAGGCGCGGGTCACACGCGAGGGCCCGGGCCAGCTCCAGGAGGCGGGCCGTGCCGGTCGGGATCGCGTCGGCACGCTGGTCGGCGTGCGCGGCGATGCCGACCCGCTCGAGGAGCCGGTCGGCGGCGGTGTCGGTGGAGCGCCGCCAGCCGAGCATGCCGTGGTGGATGTCGAGCGCCGCCCGGACGTTCTCCCGCACGGTGAGCGAGCCGAAGGCCTCGAGCCGCTGGAACGTCCGGCCGATCCCCCGTCGTGCGCGACGACTGACGGCGGCGCGCGTGACGTCGTGGCCGTCGAGGAACACCCGCCCGGACGTGGGCGTCTGCAGGCCCGTGATGACGTTGAAGCAGGTGGTCTTGCCGGCACCGTTGGGGCCGATCAGGCCGGTCACGGTGCCCGCGTCCACCGCGAAGTTCGCGTGGTTCACGGCCGTCACGCCGCCGAACTGCACCGTGACGTCATCGACCGACAACAGCGACATCGCGCTCCTCCTTCGTCGGGAAGTGCGCACTCAACTGGGGGAACTGCCTGTTGAAGAACGGCACGAGCCGGTTCGAGATGACCGGTCGGAGGCCGAAGAGCCGGTTGGCCAGGCCGTTCGGGTCGCGGCCGAGTGCCACGGCGCCGAAGCCGAGCACGACGAAGCAGAGCCCGGCGATCGCCGGGTGGTCGGACTGGGCGACCGGCAGGTACATCAGGAAGAGCCCGCCCAGGAGCGCTCCGGTCACCGACGTGGCACCGAAGACGACGGCGGCCAGGAGGAGCAGCAGGCTGTTGAAGAACTGGAAGTCGCCCGCCCCGATGGTGCCCCGCAGTCCGGCGAAGAGCGCGCCGCCCAGCCCTGCGATCCCGGCCGACGCGGCGAAGAGTCCGACGCGGAACCAACGCAGGTCGAGCCCGAGGGTGCCGCACGCGGCCTGGCTGTCGCGGCTGGCGATCAGGACCCGGCCCAGCGGCCCGCGGCGCAGCGCGAGGACCCCGAGGCCGACGAGTACGAACGCGAGCATCATCACGCCGACGTACGCCCCGAGGTCGGAGAACCGGATGCCGAAGACGGAGAGTCGCTCGGCCGCCAGCGTGCCGCCCGGCTTGAAGGCCCACGAGGCCGCGAAGATGAGCTTGTCCATCAACTGCGCAAACGCGAGCGTGCTGAGGGCGAGGTAGAGGCCGGTCAGCCGGAGGGTCGGCAGCGCGACCAGGCCACCGGCCAGGGCGGCGACCAGCGCCGCGATGAGCACTCCGAGCAGGTTCGGCTGATCGATCTTGGCGTAGGTGAGGGCACCGACCCCGGCGAACGACAGCTGGGCGAGGGAGACGTGGCCGCCGTACCCGGTCAGCAGGACCATCGAGAGCATCACGATGGCGTACGCCGCCGCCGTGCCCCACCGTAGGAGGCTGACGTCGGAGAGGAAGGCGACGAGGAGGAGCGAGAACCCGATCGTGCCTGCGGCCCAGGCGAGGCTCTTCCGAGCACTGGGAACCGGGGCGGCGAGGAGCCCGCGGACCTGGCCGATCCGCAGCGAGGCCTGGGGCACCAGGAGGATCACGGCGAAGAGGAAGAGGGTCGGCATCACGGCCCGCAGCCCGCTCAGGTCGCCGGTGCCGGGCAGGTAGCCCACCGCGTAGGACTGCAGGAGCCCGAGCGCCATGGCGCCGGCGTAGGTGAGCGGGAGGCTGCGCAGCCGGCCGAGCATGGCGGCCGCATAGGCGCTGATGACCAGGAGGGTGAGGTCGTAGTACTGCAGGCCGATCACCGGGGTGAGCATGATGCCGGCGAGGGCGGCGAGGGACATCCCGACGGCCCACGCGAGGGCCGCCACGACCTGCGGTCGACCGCCGTACAGCCGCAGGAGGTCGGGGTTGTCGACGCTGGCCCGCATGGCGGTGCCGATCCGGGTGCGGTTCAGCAACAGGTAGAGCCCGCCTGCGACCACGCCGGAGAGGACGATGGTGATCACCTCGTGCCAGGTGATCAGGACGCTGCCGAGATGGATCAGGTGACCGTCGAAGAACTGGGGGACGTTGCGGGCCGCCGGCTTCCAGACCTGGGTGGCCAGGCCGATCAGGCCGACCAGCAGTCCGACCGTGACCACGAGTGAGACCCCGACCGGGGCGGAGCCGAGGCCGCGGGCGACGAAGCGCTCGACCACGATGCCCGCGATCGGTGCGACGACGAGCAGGACCAGGGCAAGCGCGAGCCAGCCGGGAAGGCCCTGTCGCTGGCTGAAGTCCCAGTAGACGAAGGCGAAGACCATCCCGAACGCGCCGTGGGCGACGTTGAAGACCCGGGTCGTGTTGTAGGTGAGCACCAGCCCGCTCGCCGCGATGGCGTAGGCCGCCCCCGTGAAGAGGCCGATGACGGTGTAGGAGAGGAAGGCGCCCATCACGTCAGCCCTTCGTCACGCCGTCGCACTCATAGCCGCCCAGCGAATTCCACTTGCCGCCCTTGAGCTGGATGAAGCGCCAACAGGAGCCGTTCATCTTGCCGCCGACGTTCTGCGGGGCGGTCATCCCTCCGGCCGTCCAGTTGGTGACGCTCTTGAGGGAGTTGAGGAAGCTCGCCCGGGTGAGCTTGCCGCCGAGCGCCTGCGCCTGCTTGACGAAGAGCGCCGCCGCCGACCACGCCATCACGCCGTAGAAGGTGGGATTCGCCCCCGGCGCCACCTGCTGCAACCACTTCAGGTACGTGCTCATCTCCGGGTTCGAGGACGCCTGGGAGAACGGCACGAAGTTCATGTAGACGTAGGTGCCCTCACCGGCCGCGCCGGCCTGCGAGACGTAGGACGGGTCATAGATCGTGGGGTCCTGGATGAAGATCTCCGGCTTGAAGTCCGCCTGCTGCATGGCCTGCTGCAGCCGCACCGTGTTCTGGTAGGCACCGAAGAACCAGACGTACTTCACGCCCTTGCTCTTCATCGCCTGCACGTAGGGGCCGTAGTTGAACTCCGTGACGCCGATGCCGGCGTTGTAGACCCACTTCATGCCGAGCTTGGTCCCGACCTTCACGACGGTCTGGGCGTTCTGCGCGGCACCGCCAGCGTCGAGGTAGACCATCGCCGCAGCCTGGGTGGCCGCCTTGTTCGTCTTGATGAAGTGGGTCATCGGGGCGTTCTCGAAGTACGCCGCGTTGCTGCCCATCGAGGCGTAGCAGGTGGTGCAGGCCGCACGCTCGTTGGTCGTCGAGCCCGCGCGCAGGTCCGGAAGGCCGCAGCTCTGGGCTGTGGCGGCACCGCCGGAGTCGAAGGCCGACATCGAGCCGATCGCGGCGAAGGACTTCGAGCACAGGGTCTGGTAGGCCTGCTGGTCGCCGCCACCGTCGGTGCGGGTGTCCTGGGCCTCCAGCGCGAGCTTGCGGCCGCAGATGCTCGAGGTCGAGTTGAAGTAGGCGATGTACGCCTTCACCGCCTGCTGCGCGGCGGTGAAGAGGCCCGGCACCGGGCCGCTGATGTCGGAGGCGTTGCCGAGCGTGATCGTCGAGCTCGTGATCCCGGGGCCGTTCGCGAACCCGGCGCATGACCCCACGGCGCCTGCGGCCGCCCCGCCGGCCTTCCCCGGTGCCGCTGCGCCTGCCTTGGCGCCGCCGGTCCCCCCGGCTGCCGCTGCCGCTCCTCCTCCGGAGGCGGCGGGAGCTGCGGCTCCGCCACCGGAGGCCGCGGCGGCGCCGGACCCGGCCGTGGGATCCGTGACGCCGCCCGCCGCGGTTCCGTCCGTGGTCGTGCCGCCCGCAGCGTCGGCGACGGCGGCTCCGCCGGCCGTGCCACCGGCGACCGCGTCGTTCGCCGCGCGCACGGCCTGGGGACTCATCTGGGAGCCGCCGCAGGCGGCCGGGACGAACAGGATCAGTAGCAGCAGAGCGACCCGGAGGTAGCGGAGCATCGGTCGCATCTCGTGGCGTATCCCTTCAAGACCGGACAGTCCTTATGACCTACATCACATAACCGCGGAACGGCGGGAGGGTTACGCCGAAAGTGCAACTTGTTCTACTTCTTGAAGCGCCCGGCGAAACCGCGGAGCGGCAGGTCCGCACTGGTGAGGACGCCGGGCGCCGCCGCGACCACCGCGCGGATGGAGTTGAGCGCCGGAAGGCCGGTGACCGTCATGCCGATCGACGCGAAGTCCTCGGCACGGGAGAGGTCGACGCCGGGCGCAGGGAAGATCATGTGCTTGTTGTAGATCTGCGGGTCGCCGATGATCTGCGTGATGTAGCAGCCCTTGATGTCCCAGCTCGGGCTGGTGTGTGGCGTCATCTGCCACTCGATGTGCGTCTCGATGCGCGGCACGCCGTCGACGGTGCCGACGTACTTCACGTAGCTGCCCCCGAGGGAGCCCTCGGGCAGCTGGTACCAGCCGAGGTCGACGTCCTTCGTGCAGGCGCCGAGCTCGTACTCGAACCGGACGTCGTCGAGCTCGAGGTCGAAGGCGTCGGCCATCATCCAGACGGAGTCGGCGAAGACCTCGGTGTACTTGCGCAGCATCGAGGGCAACTCCGGGTCGTCGACAGGACGGCCGTAGCCGACCTCGCGCCAGGTCGCCGAGGAGTGGTGGCAGGAGACGTCCACCGACTCGATGGTCGTGATGTGCTCGATCTCAGCGACGTCGGCGGAGCTGACGACACCGAGGATCTGGTTGAGGCCCGGGTTCATCCCCGTTCCGTAGAAGGTGACGCCGCCGCGCTTGGCCGCCTCGTCGAGGATCTCGGTCCAGGGCCGGCCCGTCTCGGACGGATGGTTGGCGTTGCGGTGATGGCCGGTGATCCAGTCGGCCGTGGTGACGATGTTGATCCCGGCCTCGAGCACCCGGATGTAGAGGTCCTCGTCGGGGAAGACGCCGTGGAAGGTCACGACGTCGGGCTTCGCCTCGATGATCTCCTCCACCGTGCCGGTGGCGCGGATCCCGACGGGGTCGAGGCCGGCGAGCTCGCCGACGTCGCGTCCCACCTTGTCGGGGGTGTAGACGTGGACGCCGATCAGCTCGAGGTCGCGGTGCCGGCCGATCCTCTTGATCATCTCGCTGCCGACGTTGCCGGTCGCGACCTGGAAGACGCGGATCGACTGGCTCATGACTTCTCCTGCTCGTTGCTGGGGTAGAACTGCTGGGCCCACGCGCGGAGTGCGGTGAAGCCGGGGTACTCGCCGCGCGACAGGGCCGCCGGGTCGGCGTACTTCTGGTGGGACCAGATCACGAGGTCGGCCTCGACCTGCTCGATCACGAACCGGGCGGCCTTGGCGGCCGCCTCGACGTCCGCCTCGCCGCCGCCGGACGGGTCGTTGCCGATCCAGACCGAGAAGCGGACGTCACAGGTCGCGTCGTCGACCGGCGTGACGGCGAGCATCGTGCGGTTGTCGACCATGCCGTGACTCTTGGTGATCGCGAACCCGAGGCCGACGTTGATCGCCTCGACGCCGGAGTCGATCTCCTCGATGCTGCCCGGCTCGCCCTCGAAGGCGACGGTGAAGTCGACGTAGGAGAGGGGCTGGTCGAAGTCCTGACGGGTGAACTGCGGGATGATCGGGACCTGGTGCACGTACTTGAAGTGGGCGAAGTCGACGCCGTTCTCCAGGACGTACTGGGGATGGAGCTCCTGCGCGGGATCGAAGAGGACGTTGCCGGGATAGCTGCGGTGGTAGTCGTCCGCCGACCGGCCGTCGTCCCAAGCGGTGAAGATCTCCGGCACGTCGAAGTAGGGCTCGCGATGCTCCCCCGACGCGTCGTGCCACAGGTAGATCGACTCGTTCACCTCACGCACCGGGTAGGTGCGGATCTTCTTGCCGATGTTGGGCCGGTCCTCGTACGGGATGCAGACGTTGCGCCCCGCCGCATTCCACTGCCAGCCGTGGAACGGGCACTGGATCGCGTCCTCACCGTCGCGCTCGACCACGGTCCCGCCGTAGCCGAGGTGGGCGCCGAGGTGCTCGCAGTAGGCCTCCATGATCGTGACCCGTCCGGAGACGCCGCGCCAGGCGATGAGGTCATGACCGAAGTAGGTCATCCGATGGACGCCGCCGACCGGGACCTCCTCGGACCAGGCGACCTGGAACCACCCCGTAGGGCGCATGTTCAGTGTGGGCTTGACCATCGGACTCTCCTCATGACAGCGGGGTCACCAACCGGGTGGAAGTGCGGTGAAGTCGGCGGGACGGCCCTCGGCGAAGGCGGTGAGCGCCTCCATGTTGGCCGGGCCGCCCATGAGCCGGACGAAGCCGTCGTTCTCCCGTTCCCGGGCCGCGGCGACCGCCTCGCGCAGCGGCGCCACGATGTCGGCCTTCACCTCACGCAGGCTCGAGATCGGCCGAGCGGCGAGGACCGCCGCGTGTCGCCACGCCTCGGAGACCAGCTCCTCCGGCGCACAGAGTCGCCAGACCAGGCCCATCTCCTTCGCCTCGACGGCACCGATCCACTCGGCGGAGAGCAGGATCCACGCCGCGTTCTGCCGCCCGACGAGTCGCGGAAGCAGTTCACTCGAGGCGGCTTCGGGAGCCACGCCGAGGGAGGTGAAGGGCGCCTTGAGGCGCGCCTCGGTCGACATGAAGACGAGGTCCGCGAAGCCGACGATCGTGAGCCCGATGCCGAGGCCGAGCCCGTTGATCGCCAGCACCAGCGGCTTGCCGAACGCCTCGAGGGCATCGATCAGGCCGACGAAGCCATGCACTCCGGGGACGAAGTCCGGATTGGAGATCCGCTCCCCCATCTCCATCAGGTCGGTGCCGGCACTGAAGGCCCGCCCGGCGCCGGTGAGGAGGACGACCGCGACATCCGGGGCCTGATCGGCCTCGAACAGCGCCTCCGTCAACGCGTCGTAGAGCGCCTCGTTGAAGGCGTTGAGGGCCTCGGGACGATTGAGCGTGATCGTGCGGACCCGGTCGCGGTCCTTGATCAGCAGCAGGTCACTCACACGCGCACTCAACCACGGAACTAGAACGTGTTACAAGATTTTCAGCACAAACTCTGGACAGGTGTCCAGTCGGTTGAGACCCTCGCAGTGTGACCCAGGACACCCGCCCCTTGAACCTCGCCGACGTGCTCGAAGCGATGGCCGACGCCGTACCCGACCGCACCGCCGTGTTCACCATGGCCCGCCCCTACACCTTCGCCGAGCTCGACGAGCGCGCGACGCGCTTCGCCAACCACCTGGTCTCGGAGGGCATCCAGCCCGGTGAGCACGTGGCCGTCCACTCCCGCAACCGGATCGAGTGGGTCGAGGCCTACTACGGCTGCTTCAAGGCGCGCGCGGTGCCGATCAACATCAACTTCAAGTACCTCCACGACGAGCTGACCTACCTCTACGACAACGCCGACATCGTGGCGACGATCGTCGCGCCCGAGCACGTCGAGGCCGTCAAGGGGCTCGTCGTGCCGGGCCTGCGGCATGTGCTCGTCATGGGCGAGGAGTACGAGGCGGCCATGGCGGCAGCCTCCACCGATCGTGAGCTCGGGGGCCGCGCGGCCGGACGCACCGGCGACGACCATTACGTGCTCTTCACCGGCGGCACGACCGGTCGTCCCAAGGGCGTCGTATGGCGCAACGAGGACATCATTCCGGCGGCGATGAACGAGGTGCGCTTCAAGGCGCCGATCGAGTCGGTCGAGAAGCTCGCCGAGGAGGCGATCGCCCTCGAGACGCCGATGACCATCCTGGCCTGCGGCCCGATGATGCACGGCGGCTCGCAGTGGATCCTCGGCAACGGCCACCTCGGCGGTCACACCGTCGCCCTCTACACCGAGCCGTCCTTCTCCGCCGAGACCCTGCTCGACCTCGTCCAGGCGGCCGGGGTCGTCTCCCTCACCTTCCTCGGTGACGCGATGGGCCGGCCGGTCGCCGACGCCCTCGAGGCCGAGCCCGACCGGTGGGACCTCTCGAAGCTCGTCGCGATGTCCAACGGGTCCGCGCCGCTCTCCGACGGGGTGCGGGCACAGTTGCGGAAGGTCCTCCCCGGTCGCTTCATCCTCGACACGGTCGGCGCCTCGGAGTCCGGTGCGACGGCCAAGCGGATCGACGACGGCCAGGACGCCGGTGCCGGAGCGCCCCGCTTCGATCCCGACCCCGATGCCGCCGTCCTGCGCGCCGACGGCACCCTCGCCGAGGTCGGCGAGGAGGGCCTGCTCGCGCGCACGGGCCCGCTCCCCCTCGGCTACTACAAGGACCCCGAGAAGACGGCAGCGACCTTCAAGGAGTACGACGGCAAGCGCTGGACCATCCCCGGCGATGCTGCGCGCCTGGAGGCCGACGGCTCGATCTCGCTGCTCGGCCGCGGCTCGGTCTGCATCAACACCGGCGGGGAGAAGGTGCACCCCGAGGAGGTCGAGGCCGCCCTGCTGCGGCACGACGACATCTTCGACGCCGTCGCCGTCGGCGTACCGCACCCGCGGTGGGGGCAGCAGGTGGTCGCCCTCGTCCAGGCACGCGAGGGTCACGACCTGACCGCCGACGACGTGCGTGCGCACTGCCGCGCGCTGATCGCGAACTACAAGGTGCCCAAGGAAATCATCTTCGTCGACCGCGTGCCCCGCACGCCGGTGTCGAAGGTCGACTACCCGGCCAGCCGCGCGCTGGCCACCGGGCTCCTCGACACGCCGTAGACCGATTTCCTCAAACCGGTTGCAATTGCCCCCGCGCGGGCGCATGGTTTCGACGTGACGTGAGTCACATGGACACATCCTTGGGAGGGAATGTGCGCATCATCAAGTTCGTCTGCCTCATCGTCGGCGGGTTCCTCGTCACCGCCGGCGTGCTCGTCCAGGCCTGGCTTCCGGGCCAGGTCCTCAAGACGCCGCTCGACGTCGACTCCAAGATCCACATGACGGGGACCGCGGAATCCGGGCTGCTCTTCTCCGGAAGCCAGAAGGTCAACATCTTCAACCAGACCACGGCCGTCGCCGGGCTCTCCGACGACTCCAACGTGGCCTGGGGCACCTGGAAGTGCGTCGTGATCGCCGCCCCGGGTGCGCCCGACTGTGTGCAGGCCGACGACCCGACGTACAAGCTCGTCAACGCCTCGTCCGACACGTACCTCGCCTCGCGGACCTCCGGTCTTGCGGTCTCCGACACGCATTCCCTTCCGGCCGGGGTCAAGAGCGCGACGGGGCTGGTCAACAAGTTCCCGTTCAACTCCAAGAAGACGACCTACCCCTACTGGGACTCGACCCTGCAGAAGGCAGTGCCCGCGGCCTACCAGCGCACCGAGAAGCTGGACGGCCTGACCACCTACGTCTACGAGCTCTCCATCCCCGACACGGTGGCCGAGATCTCCGACGGGGTGCAGGGCACCTACCGCAACACGATGCAGATCTACGTCGAGCCGCTCACCGGCGCGGTCGTCAACCAGGTCGCCGACACCAGCACGACGCTGTCGGACGGCACGGTGGCCCTGGCGGTGAAGGCCGCGTTCACCGACAAGCAGATCGCGACCAGCGTCAGCGAGGCGAAGGACAACCGACGCCTGCTCGTGCTGATGCTCGACGTCGCCCCGTTCGTCCTCTACGCGCTCGGCGCGTTGCTCCTGGCCGGCGGGCTCGTGCTGGCGGTGCGCTCAGCGCGGCGCCAGCGGCCGGTCGACCGGGAGGCATCGGTGCCGCAGATGCCGCTCCGCGGCGCACACGCGTAATGCATGACTGAGCCCCGGGCGCATGCGCCCGGGGCTCAGTCATGCCCTGCTCAGGCCAGTAGGAAGTCGGCCGCGCGGTGGCCGATCATGATCGACGGCGCGTTGGTGTTGCCGCCGGTGATGGTCGGCATCACCGACGCGTCGGCGACACGCAGGGCGTCGATGCCCTTGACCCTGAGGTCCGGTGTGACGACGGCGCGCGGGTCGGAGTCCTGGCCCATCCGGCAGGTCCCGACGGCGTGGTAGACGCTGTGCACGATGTTGGGCAGGACCTCCCGGATCGCCTGCGGGCTGCTGTACTCCGGGCCGGGGGTGATCTCGCCCTGGCTGTCACCCAGCCCGGCCATGACCTCGCGCATCTTGGCGATGCCGTCGAGGAGCACCTCGGCATCGCGGCCCACGGTGAGGTAGGCCGGGTCGATCAGTGGCTTGTCGGCCGGGTCCGAGCTGCGCAGCCGGACCGTGCCACGGCTCTCGGGATAGATCAGCGTCGGCAGGATGCACAGGCCCGGCTTGGTGGTCGCCGGACGGACCGGCTTGTCACCGTCCTGGTTCGGGAACGGGTAGACCCAGTAGAGGACGTGCATCTGCAGGTCCGGGATCGACTGCGCGAACTGGGACTTCACGAACGCGAAGGCCTCGAACTGGGAGCCTGCGGCCCAGCCGCTCCGGTTGAGCCGCGCCTGCGCGAGGCCCTTGAGGAAGTAGAGCGGAGTGGGCCGTCGCTCGGCCGAATCCATCCGGAAGGAGACCGGCACGAAGAGGTGGTCGTGCAGGTTGTCACCGACCGGCAGGTCCGCACGGGTGTGGACGCCCACCTCGCTGAGGTGGTCGGACGGGCCGATCCCACTGAGCATCAGGAGCTGGGCGGAGCCGAAGACACCGGCGGAGACGATCACCTCGCGGCTTGCGGAGATGACCTGCTTCTCCCCCTTCTTGTCCCGGACCTCGACACCGGTGGCGCGCTCACCGTCGAGGACGACGCGAAGTGCCGTCGCCTCGGTGAGGATCACGAGGTTCTCGTAGGTCTTCGCCTTGTCGTCACGGAGGTAGGCCTTGGCCGTGGAGTAGCGCATCCCGTCGGCAGCACTGAGCTGCATGATCGAGACGCCCTCCTGCTCCTTGCCGTTGTAGTCGTCGATCAGGTCGACGCCGAGCCGGCCGGGGGCGTGCTCGAGGAACGACTGCGCGGCGCCGGTCAGGTTGACCTGTCGGCGTACCTTGATCGGGCCGCCGGCACCGCGGAGGTCGGACTCGCCGTCCTCCCAGTCCTCGATGGCCTTGAAGGAGTCGCGGACGTCGTCCCACGCCCACCCCGTGGCACCGTCGGCGGCCCAGTCGTCGAAGTTCTGCTGGTTGCCACGGACCCAGAGCATGCCGTTGATCGAGCTGGAGCCGCCGAGCACCTTGCCGCGCGTCATCGGGATGACGCGGTCGAGGGCGGCGGTCTGGGGGACGGACTTGAAGCCCCAGTCGACGTACTTCTTCAGCTGCGGCGTCGCGAGCATGACCGCGACGGCGCCTGGAAGTTCGAGGAGGTTGCGGATGCCGAGTTTGGTGTCGGGACCCCCGGCCTCGATGAGGATGACACTTGCACCCGACTCGGCCAGGCGGCGGGCGATCACACACCCTGCGCTACCGGCACCGACGATGACGTAATCAGCGGAGACCATTCCCGAAATCTAGAACGTGTTCTAGTCTCCTGTCTATGCGAAACGGGATCGTCCTCTTCACCTCCGACCGCGGCATCCGCCCTGCCGAACTCGCCAAGGCTGCGGAGGAGCGGGGCTTCGACACCTTCTACGTGCCCGAGCACACCCACATCCCGGTCAAGCGCGAGGCGCTGCATCCGACGGGTGGCGAGGAGCTGCCCGACGACCGCTATCTGCGGACCCTCGACCCGTGGGTCGTGCTGGGCGGCTGCGCGGCGGTGACCTCCCGGATCGGGCTCTCCACCGCGGTGGCGCTGCCCGTCGAGTCGGACCCGATCACCCTGGCCAAGACGATCGCCTCGCTGGACTTCCTGTCGGGCGGCCGCGTCTCGCTGGGTGTCGGCTTCGGCTGGAACACCGATGAGCTCGCCGACCACCACGTGCCGGCGGATCGCCGTCGCACCGTGCTCAAGGAGTACCTCGAGGCGATGCGGTCGATCTGGACCGAGGAGGAGGCGTCGTACGACGGCGAGTTCGTCTCCTTCGGACCGAGCTGGGCCTACCCCAAGCCGACGGGATCGATCCCGGTGGTGGTCGGCGCTGAGCTCGGCCCCCAGACGGCCCGCTGGATCGCCCGCCACGCCGACGGCTGGATGAGCACACCGCGCTCGTCCGGCGTCGGCGAGAAGATCAAGCAGCTCCAGGTCGAGTGGGAGGCCGCCGGCCGCGACGGCAAGCCCGAGGTCCGGATCCTCGTCGCCAAGCGTCCGACGCCGGAGGATCTGGCCGAGTGGTCGGTCGCCGACGAGCTGATCTGGGGTGTCCCCGACGCCGAGCCGGATGTGGTGCTCCCCTACCTCGACAAGCTCGCCGGCCGCCTCGGCCTGGCCTGAGCTGACGGGCCGCGTCATGCCGCTCAAGGTCCTCCACGTCGCCACCGGCAACGTCGGCACCATCGTCCTGCGCCACCTGCTCACCGACCCGCGCTTCGAGGTCGTGGGCGTCGTCGTCTCGACTCCGGAGAAGGTCGGCCGGGACGCCGGTGAGCTCGCCGGCACGGGCACGACCACCGGGATCAGGGCGATCGACTCGCTGGACGCCGGCATCGCGCTCGGCCCGGACGTCGCGACGTACTGCGCGATCGGCGAGACCCGGTTCTTCGAGGCGCTCGCCGACGTGCAGAAGCTCGCCGAGGCGGGCATCAACGTCGCCGCGACGTCACCGGTCACGCTGATCTGGCCGTGGGGCACGCTGCCCGACTCCATGATCGATCCCATCGACGAGGCCGCCCGGAAGGGCGGCGTCAGCGTCTTCGCGACCGGCGTCGATCCCGGCTGGGCCAACGACCTGCTCCCGTTCGCCATCGCGAGCACGTGCCAGCGGATCGACCGGGTGGTCTGCTCGGAGATCGCGGACTACGCGACGTACGACGGCGCGCCGGTGATGTTCGACGTGATGGGCTTCGGGCGCGAGGTCGGCGATCTGCCGATGCTCTTCAAGCCCGGGATGCTCACCGCTGCCTGGGGTGTGACGCTGCGCCAGCTGGCGACCGGGTTCGGCATCGAGCTCGACGAGATCCGCGAGTCCGTCGAGCAGGAGCCCGCACCCGAGGCCTTCGACATCACCGCCGGTCACATCCCTGCCGGCGGCGTGGCCGCGCTGCGGTTCAAGATCATCGGGGTGGTGGACGGCGAGGAGAAGCTCGTCATCGACCACACCACCCGGCTGCGCCCGGACCTGCGTCCCGACTGGCCACAGCCCGCGCAGGACGGCGGCTCCTACCGCGTGGAGATCACCGGCGAGCCGTCGTACCGCGTCGACGTCTGCCCCACGAGCGAGATCGGCGACCACAACTACGTCGCCATCGCGACCGCGGCCGGCCGCCTCGTCAACGCGATCCCCGACGTGGTGGCGGCCGAGCCCGGCCTGCGCACCTTCTTCGATCTGCCCTTCAACACCGGTCGTGGCGCCTTCGCAACGACCTTCGGAAAGGAAACCCATGGGACGCGTTGACGACAAGGTCGTCCTCATCAGCGGCGGCGCCCGCAACATCGGCGGCGCCAGCGCCCGGATGCTCGTCGCCGAGGGCGCCAAGGTGGTCATCGGCGACCTCCTCGACGACGAGGGCAAGGCACTCGCCGACGAGCTCGGCGATGCGGCGCGTTACGTGCACCTCGACGTGACCTCCGAGGAGGACTGGGCGGCCGCGGTCGCCCACACGCTCGACGAGTTCGGGACGCTCACCACGCTCTTCAACAACGCCGGGATCTTCAACGGCGGCCAGCTGCAGCGCTACAAGCGCGAGCAGTGGAACCAGATGCTCGAGGTCAATCTCACCGGCGCCTTCCTCGGCATGAAGGCCTCGGCCGACGCGATCATCGCCGCCGGGGGCGGGTCGATCATCAACACCTCGTCGATCGAGGGCCTGCGCGGCACCCCCTGGGCGCACGGGTACGTCGCCTCCAAGTGGGGACTCCGCGGACTGACGAAGTCCGCAGCCATGGAGCTCGCGCCCCAAGGCGTCCGGGTCAACTCACTGCACCCCGGACGGATCAGCACGCCTGCCACGGACGCCATGCCCGAGGACCTGATCCCGATCCCGCTCGGCCGCCCCGGCCAGCCTGACGAGGTCGCCTCCTTCGTGGTCTTCCTGACCAGCAACGAGTCCTCCTTCGTCACCGGCGCGGAGTTCGTCATGGACGGCGGCACCGTGACCGCCATCCCGACCAAGATCTGAGCTGCGGCTCGTGGACCAGCTCGCGGAGCCGCGAGCCTCCTCGATCGAGCTCACGGGGCTCGGCCTCGGCCTGCTCGAGTGGGGCCCGCCGGGCGGCCCGCTGCTGCTGGCCGCCCACGGGTTCCCCGACACGGCGTGGACCTGGCGCCGCGTGGCGCCAGGTCTCGCGGCCGCGGGCTGGCGGGTGGTCGCACCGGCGCTGCGGGGCTATGCGCCGTCGACGCTGCCGGCCGACGGCGACCTCTCGATCTATGCGGTCGCCGAGGACCTCGTGGAGCTGGCCGACCGGCTCGGCGCCGACGAGCGGTCCGTCCTGGTCGGCCATGACTGGGGCGCGATCGCGGCGAGCCTGCTGGCCGGTCGCGCGGAGTCACCGTTCAGCCGCTACGTGCTCGTCGCCATCCCTCCCCTGGCCCACCTCAACCCACGACGCGGGACGCTCCGGCCCTGGACCGCCGCGGTCATCCGGCAACCGGCGCACTCCTGGTACATCGCCTTCAACCAGCTCCGCGGCCTCGCCGAGCGTCGCTTCGACTGGCTCGCCCGCCGGCTGTGGGCCTCCTGGGCACCCGGCTACGACGCCACCGAGGACCTGGCCCACCTCGCTGAGGCGGTGCCCGACGTCACCCACGCCCGGGCGGTGATCTCCTACTACCGCACGGCACTCGGCTCCCGTATGTCCGCGCTGTCAGCGGAGCCTGTGCACCCTGTGCTCTTCCTGCAGGGTGACCACGACACCGCGCTCGACCCGCGCTTCTTCGAGGTGGTCGCTCCGCAGCTGGCACCGCCCTCGCGCGCCGTGCTGGTCGAGGGCGCCGGCCACTTCCCGCACCTCGACCGCCCCGAGGTCGTCCTCACCGAGATGCTCGCCGAGCTCGGCCGGCCGGACGCGGCGGTCGGCCGATGAGCGCCGGACCGCTGACCGGTAGGAGGGCGCTCGTCACCGGAGCCAGCCGCGGCATCGGTCTCGCCGTCGCCCATCGCCTCGTGGCCGAGGGCACGGGTGTGGTGGTGGTGAACGGCCGCGACCCCGAGGCACTGGACGAGGCCGTCGCCGCCCTGCGTGCCATCGCCACTTCCGAGCAGCAGGTCTCGGGGATCGCCGGCTCGGCCTCCGACGCCGACGTCCTCGCGGCGATGGTCGAGTCCGCAGGCGAGCCGGACCTCCTGGTCACCTGCGCCGGCACGGCCGAACCGCCCGGCTCCTCGATCCTCTCGATCACGCCGGACGAGTGGCGCGACCTGATCGAGGCCCACCTCGACTCCACCTTCATCGCCTGCCGAGCCGTCGTGCCGGGCATGGTCGAGCGGCGCCGCGGCACGATCGTGACCACCAGCTCCCACGCCTTCACCGGCGCCTTCGGTGGCACCGGGTACGCCGCCGGCAAAGGTGGCGTCAACAGCCTCACCTACGCCTTGGCCGCCGAGCTCCGCGAGCACGGGATCCGCGTCAACGCCGTGACGCCGGGTGCGCGCACACGGCTCTCCACCGGCGAGGACTACGAGCAGACGATCGGCGAGCTCAACCGTCGCGGCCTCCTCGACGACCTGATGCGCGAGGGTGCCCTCGCTCCTGCGCCACCGGAGTATGTCGCCAGCCTCTACGCCTTCCTGGCCAGCGACCTCTCGGCCCCGATCACGGGCGAGGTCTTCTCCGGGTCGGGAGGCTACGTCGGCCGCTGGGAGCGGCCGACCGAGACGTTCCTGACCTGGCGCGACCACGCCACCGAGCCGCCGTGGTCGCTCGACGACCTCGCCGGACTCATCTCGCCGAAGACCGACTCCGCACGGGCGTGACCTGAGTCACACTCGTCAGTTGGTCCGACATGACCCCCGCTCGCCGTCATCCGGTCCGACTGATCGCCGTCTTCGCCCTGGCCGCAGCCCTGGTCGGCGCGGCCGCGGTGACGTCGAGGAGCACCAGCCATGCGGCCGACTCGCTCGCCGGCGTACCTCGGGCGACGTGCGGGCCGGGCTCGAGTCCGGAGACCGGACTCCAGGGGCAGGTCCCGAAGGCGGACGACACGTCAGGGCGGGCCGCCCAAGGTTACTGGTGCAACGTGGCCGTGGTGGGACACACCGGCACCTCGGGCGGCTTCAAGGTCCAGCGGTACGTCGACCCGGCAGGTCACGTCTGCGCGTACTACGACACCGCCACCATGCTCGGCCTCACGCTCCCGAACCTCACGAAGGGCGTCCATCCCGGTGTCGCCGTCCTCGACATGTCCAACTCCTCGAAGCCCGTGCGCACGGCCACCCTGCTGACGCCGGCGATGCTCCAACCCCATGAGTCGCTCCTGGTCAACCAGGCTCGCGGGCTGCTGGTCGCCACCCTCGGCAGCCTCGCCACCGCACCCGGGATGATGGACGTCTACGACGTCAGCAAGGACTGCCGGCACCCGGTCCTGAGGTCGACCTCGGTCGCCAACCTCACCGGTCACGAGAGTGGCTTTGCTCCCGATGGCCGGACCTTCTGGTCCGCCGGAGCCGCCGGATTCACCCTCACGGCGATCGACCTGACCGACCCGGCACGGCCGAAGAACATCTTCACCCAGACCGGCGTCGTCTACCACGGGCTCCGGCTCTCCGACGACGGCCGCACGCTCTACGTCGCCAACATGGGCACGCCGGACGCCAAGAGCACGCTCGACCGCCCTGGCCTGCGCATCCTCGACGTCTCCGAGGTCCAGGATCGGAGGCCGAAGCCCAGTGTGAGGACCTTGGGCGAGCTCACGTGGCCCGAAGCCTCGATCCCCCAGGTCGCCGAGCCCTTCACCCGGGACGGCCGCCAGTACGTGCTCGAGAACGACGAGTTCACCGACTGGTTCGGCGACAACTGGAAGGTCGACTTCTTCGGCAACCAGGTGGGCGCCGCACGGATCATCGACGTCACCGACCCGCGCGCACCGTTCCTCGTCTCGCGCCTGCGGCTGGAGGTGCACGACCCGGCGAAGCGGACGTCGGACGTGCTCGCCGATCCCGGCGGCAACGAGGTCCTCAAGGCCTATGCCGCGCACTACTGCGGCGTGCCGACCCGGGACAACCCGCGCGTCGTCGGCTGCTCGATGATCGCCTCCGGGCTGCGCCTCTTCGACATCAGCGACCTGGCGCATCCGCGGGAGGCGGCGTACTTCAACATGCCGGGGACCGACGGTGGTGAGGCGCTCTCGCAGCCCGCCTGGGACCTCCAGCGCGGCGAAGTCTGGTACTCGGACGCCGAGGAGGGTTTCTTCGCCCTCCGTCTCACCAATGGCGCAGCGGATCTGCTGGACTGACCGTCAGCCCTGACTGCCGTAGACCGGCTCGGGCGCTGACGCCTTGGCGAGCAGGTCGGTGAGGGCCGGGCCGACCTCGTCGGCGGTCCAGCGGCGGCCGAGGTCCTGGCTCTCGCCGTGGGTCCAGCCGTTCTCGACGGTGATCCGGCTCCCGTCGATCTCGATCACACGGCCCGTCACGGTCGCTGCCGCCTCGCTGGCGAGCCACGCGACGATCGGACTGTTGTCCTCCGGGAGGGCCATCGCGCTCGTGTCGAAGGCGCCCTCCGTCATGCGGGTGCGGGCGACGGGGGCGATCGCGTTGACCGTGACGCCGTAGCGGCCGAGCTCGGCCGCCGCGACGAGCGTCATCCCGGCGATCCCGGCCTTGGCGGAGGAGTAGGTGGTCTGGCCGATCGAGCCCTGCAACCCCGCACCCGAGCTCGTGTTGATGACCCGCGCGGCGCGTTGCCGGCCCGCCTTGGACTCATCACGCCAGTAGCTCGCGGCGTGCCGCAGCGGCGCGAAGTGGCCCTTGAGGTGCACGCGGATCACCGCGTCCCACTCCTCCTCGGCGGTGTTGACCAGCATCCGGTCCCGCACGAAGCCTGCGTTGTTGACGAGGATGTCGAGGCCGCCGTACGTCTCGATGGCCTGCGCCACCATGGCCTCGGCCTGTGCCCAGTCGGCGACGTCGGCGCCGTTGGTCTCGGCCTCTCCCCCGGCGGCGCGGATCTCGGCGACGACCTCGTCTGCTGGTGACTGTCCGGCGTCCTCGACCTCGCCGTTGTTGCTCACGCCGTAGTCGTTGACGATCACCTTCGCGCCGTGGCGCGCCAGCTCGAGCGCGTGGGCTCGGCCGATGCCGCGACCGGCGCCGGTCACGATCGCGACGCGCCCCTCGAGGAGCCTGGAGTCACTGGTCATGGGGTGTCCCTTCTGCAGCGGCGAGGAAGGCGGGAGCCTCACCGCCGCCATGGAGTTCGATGGTCGAGCCGGTGACGTACGCCGACAGCGGACTGGCCAGGAAGGCGACCGTCCCGCCGACATCCGCCGGTGTTGCGAGCCGGCCGAGCGGCACGGTGCCGGCGATGCGCGCCAGGCCCTCGGGGCCGCCGTAGTGGCCGGAGTCCTCGTCGTCGGCCGGAGCCACCATGCCGACGTTGATCGCATTGACCCGCACCCGCGGCGCCCACTCCACCGCGAGGCTTCGGGTGAGAGAGTCGAGGCCGGCCTTCGCGGCACCGTAGGCGGCGGTGCCCGGACTCGGCCGAAGGGCGCTGACGCTGGAGATGTTGACGATGGCGCCGCCGTACTCCTGGCCCTGCATCACCCGGTTGGCGGCCTGGCTGATCAACAGCGGTGCGAGCAGGTTGAGCTCGACGACCTTGGCGTGCAGCCGTGGGCTGGCCGTGGCCGCCGGGGCGGGCGGGGCGCCGCCGGCGTTGTTGACGAGGATGTCGAGGCGCCCGAACTCCTCGACGATCCCGTCCACCAACCCTGTCACGGCGTCGGCGTCGCGCACATCGCACACGCGATGACCTCCGCTGCCTGCAACAGGTTCCGATTCGGTGCGGGAGCATGTCACAACCAAGGCCCCAGCCGCTACCAGTACCTCGCTGATGCCTAGACCAATTCCGCGGGCGCCACCGGTCACGAGGGCGACCTTTCCAGTGAGGTCGAGGTCCAGCGGCATGGTGGACACGCTAGCCGAGAAACCACTAGATTTGAAACACGTTCTAGTTTTGGAGAGTGCATGTCCGCGATCAGCACGGAGCAGCGCGACGACGGCATCACCGTCGTCACGGTCGACGCTCCCCCCGTCAACGCACTGACCGTCCAGGGGTGGTTCGACCTGGCTGACGCGGTCACCGCGGCCGGCCGCGAGGCCACGACTCGGGTCGTCGTCCTTCGTGCCGTCGGCAAGGGCTTCAACGCCGGCGTCGACATCAAGGAGATGCAGCACACCGACGGCTTCGACGCCCTGCTCGGCGCCAACAAGGGCTGCTTCGCGGCCTTCAAGGCGGTCTATGAGTGCGAGGTGCCGGTGATCGCCGCCGTCAACGGATTCTGCGTGGGCGGTGGGGTCGGCCTGGTCGGAAACGCCGACATCGTGATCGCCTCCGACGACGCCTACTTCGGGGTGCCCGAGGTGAAGCAGGGGGCGCTCGGCGCGGCGACGCACATGGCGCGACTCGTGCCGCAGCACCTGATGCGCACCCTCTACTTCACCGCGCGCACCATCCCCGCGGCCGACCTCGTCACTCACGGCTCGGTCTACCGGGTAGTGCCGCGCGCCGAGCTGGACGACGCTGCCCTCGAGCTGGCGGGCGAGGTCGCCGAGAAGGATCCCCGCGTCATCCGTGCCGCCAAGGCAGCCCTCAACGGCATCGACCCGATCGACGTCAACAAGTCCTACCGGTTCGAGCAGGGCTTCACCTTCGAGCTCAACCTCGCGGGCGTCTCGGACGAGCTGCGCGACGGGTTCGCCGGGACGAACAAGGCGGTGAAGGGTTGAGCACGAAGCCCCGCGACAAGACGACCACCATCGAGGCGATCATCGACTCCCTCGAGGACGGCATGACGATCGGGATCGGGGGCTGGGGACCGCGGCGCAAGCCGATGGCCCTGGTGCGCGCGCTCTACCGCAGCAACCTCAAGGACCTGACCATCGTGAGCTGGGGCGGCGCCGACGTCGGCCTGCTCGCGCGTGCGGAGAAGATCCGCCGCCTCGTCTATGCCTTCGTCTCGCTCGACTCCATACCCCTGGAGCCCAACTTCCAGCGGGCCCGGCAGAACAAGGCGATCCCCGAGGTCGTCGAGCTCGACGAGGGCATGTTCTACACCGGCCTGCGGGCCGCAGCCGAGCGGGTGCCGTTCCTCCCGATGCGTGCGGGCCTCGGGTCCGACGTGCTGGTCAACCAGCCGTGGCTGAAGACCGTGGTGTCGCCGTACGCCGACGGGAGCGGTGACGTCGAGGAGCTCGTCGCCATGCCGGCCCTCACGCTCGACGTCGCGTTCGTCCACATGAACCGGGCCGACGTGCACGGCAATGCGACCTATCTCGGGCCGGACCCCTACTTCGACGACCTCTTCTGCATGGCGGCCTCGCGCGCCTATGTGTCCTGCGAGCAGATCGTCGACACGGCGGGACTCACGGTCGACGCTCCCGTCCAGCGGCTGCTGATCAGCCGGCTCCTGGTCGACGGGGTGGTGGAGACGCCGAACGGCGCGCACTTCACGACCTGCACGCCCGACTACGAGCGCGACGAGCGCTTCCAGAAGGCCTACGCCGCCGCGGCGTCGGGCAGTGACGAGGACTGGCAGGCCTTCCACGAACGGTTCCTGTCCGGCGACGAGGCCGCCTACCAGGCGGCCGTCGCCGCGTGGCACGAGGAGAGTGCGTCATGAGCGCCCCAGAGATCCAACGCAGTACCAGGGCCGACGTCTGCGCCGCGGCGATCGCCGACGCGTTCAAGGACGACGGCGAGATCTTCGCGTCGCCGATGGGGATGCTGCCGACCGTCGGCGTGCGGCTCGCGAAGCTCACCTCCAACCCCGACCTGGTCATCTCCGACGGCGAGTCGCTCTGGCTCGGCGGCACGCCGCCGCTGGGCGGGACCGACGTGGTCGAGGGGTGGATCCCGTTCCGCCGTGTCTTCGAGATCGTCAACCACGGCAGGCGCCACGTGATGATGGGCGCGACCCAGATCGACCGTCAGGGCAACCAGAACATCAGCGCGATCGGTGACTTCGCCCAGCCCACCCGGCAGCTGCTCGGCTCGCGTGGCGCTCCCGGCAACACCGTCAACAACCGCACCTCCTACTGGGTGCCGCGGCACTCCCCCAAGGTCTTCGTCGAGGCGGTCGACATCGTCTCCGGCGTCGGGCCGCAGCGTGCCCGCGCCGCGGGGGTGGCGGCGTCGAAGTACAACGACATCCACCGGATCGTCAGCAACCTGGGCGTCTTCGACGTCGGTGGCCCCGGAGACACGGTCCGCCTGCTGTCGGTGCATCCCGGCGTGAATGTCGATGAGGTGGTGAGTGCGACCGGCTTCGACCTGGGAATCGCCGGCGACGTACCGACGACGCGGGAGCCCACCTCGACGGAGCTCCTGCTCATCAACACCGTCATCGACCCCAAGGGGCTGCGGATGCGCGAGGTCCCCGAGCCGGTCGACGCGGGGAAGGCGGCCTCATGATCGAGCAGGTCCTGAGGACTCCCCTCACCGAGCTCGCCGGCATCCGGCACCCCGTCGTCCAGACCGGCATGGGCTGGGTCGCGGGGCCGCGCCTGGTCTCGGCGACCGCCAATGCCGGCGGCCTCGGCATCCTCGCGTCGGCCACGATGACGATCGACGAGCTCGAGAAGGCGATCATCGAGGTCTCCTCCCGCACGTCGCAGCCGTTCGGGGTCAACCTCCGCGCGGACGCCGGCGACGCAGGCGACCGCTGCCAGCTCCTGATCGACCACGGTGTGAAGGTCGCCTCCTTCGCACTCGCCCCGAAGCCGGAGTTGATCGCCCGCCTCAAGGAGCACGACATCGTCGTGATCCCGTCGATCGGCGCACCGAAGCACGCCAAGAAGGTCGCGAGCTGGGGCGCCGACGCGGTGATGATCCAAGGCGGCGAGGGCGGTGGCCACACCGGTGCCGTGCCGACGACGCTGCTCCTGCCCTCCGTGCTCGATGCCGTCGACATCCCGGTCATCGCCGCCGGCGGATTCTTCGACGGCCGGGGCCTGGCCGCTGCCCTGTCGTACGGCGCCGCCGGCATCGGCATGGGCACGCGGTTCCTGCTCACCTCCGACTCGGCGGTGCCGCAGGCGGTCAAGGAGCTCTACCTGGGCTACGGCCTCGACGGCACCGTCGTGACCGACAAGGTCGACGGCATGCCGCACCGGATGCTGCGCACCTCGCTCGTCGAGTCGCTGCTCGACTCCTCGCTCGTGCGTCGCGCCGTGCCGACGGCCCGGCGGACGCTGGAGTTCAAGAAGGCGTCGGGGATGACGTGGCGCGAGCTCGTCGCCGACGGCCGCGCGATGAAGCACGCCCAGGGCCGGTCGCTCGCCCAGCTGGCGCTCGCCGCCAACACCCCGATGATGCTGCGCGCGGGCCTGGTCGAAGGTGACACCAACGCCGGCGTGCTCGCGTCCGGCCAGGTGGTCGGGCTGCTCGAGGACCTGCCGTCGTGCGAGGAGCTCATCGACCGGGTGGTGACGCAGGCCGCCGACCAACTCCGTCGAGTTGCCGGTTTCCTGCCGTCGAATCCGGCCTCTCCTGCCACCGAGTAGCGTCCCGCCCATGGGCACCAACCAACGCTCCCAGGTCGAGATGACCGACGAGGAGATCGCCGCCTTCATCGCCTCGAAGCGGACCGCCACGCTCGTCACCGTCGGCCCTTCCGGGCAGCCGCATGCCATCGCGATGTGGTTCGGCCTGATCGACGGCGTGCTGTGGTTCGAGACGAAGGCCAAGGCCCAGAAGGCGGTCAACCTTCGACGCGATCCGCGCGCCACGGTGCTGCTCGAGGACGGGCTCACCTACGACACGCTGCGCGGGGTCTCGCTGGAGGGGACGTGTGAGGTGATCGACGATCCCGACGCCCTCTTCGCCGTCGGCGTGAGCGTGTGGGAGCGCTACACCGGGCCGTACACCGAGGAGATGCGTCCGTTCGTCGAGCAGATGCTCAACAAGCGGGTGGCCGTGCGCTTCGACGTGGCCCGGACGCGGTCGTGGGACCACCGCAAGCTCGGCCTGCCCGCGATGGAGGTCGGCGGCACCGCCCTGCTGTAGCCCACGCGGTATCGGTTGATTTTCGATAGATAACGCGCGACAGTCATCACATGACGTCGCGTGCAAAGACTCCGCTGCCCCTTCGCCTGATGCCGGTCCTCCGGCTCGCCCTGGCGCTCCTCTTCCTGGCCATCGCCGCGCTCCTGCTCGTGGTGGTGCCGGCGATCGCGTGGCATGACCACCACTCGCACCACTACTCGACGTGGGGCACCATCGCGGGGCTCGGCTTCGCCGCGATCGTGATCCTGCTGCTGGCCGCGTCGACGTGGTGATCGTCTGCACGTGGAAGCTGCTCACCCTCGTCCAGCGCGATGAGATCTTCAGCGCCGCCTCGGACGCGTGGGTCACCGGCATCGTCCGGACGGTGGGGGCCGGCTGGCTCCTGCTCGCGGCCACCGCGCCTTACTTCTACTGGCTCGCCGAGAGCGACGATGCCCCGGGCGTCATGCTGGTCGGCTTCGTCCTCGGCCTGATCGCCACGGCCGCCCTCCTGCTGATGCTGGTCCTGCGCGAGCTCCTCCGCCGCGCCACCGCGCTCCGTGCCGATCTCGACGAGGTGATCTGAGATGGCGATCGTGGTCCGCATCGACGTCGAGCTCGCGAAGCGCAAGATGAGCGTCGGCGAGTTCGCCGAACGCGTCGGCCTCACCCCCGCCAACGTCGCCGTGCTCAAGAACGGCCGCGCCAAGGCGGTCCGCTTCTCGACCCTCGAGGCGATGTGCCGGGTGCTGGAGTGCCAGCCCGGCGATCTCCTCGAATACGTCGAATAGGCAGTCCCTCACCGCCGAGAGGGCGCTCCGTCACCCTCGAGAGAGCAGGCGCTCGCACGGGAGCATGATGGCGACGTGCTGCTCTTCGATGACATCGCCGCCGAATACCGGGACTTCGCGTCGTACGCCGACGGCGACTCACCGACGTTCGCGGACTGGGCCGGCCGGCTGGCCGAGGACGCAGAGGTCATCGCCTGGCTCGCGGACCTGCCCGCCATCAAGCACCAGCCGAACCTGGTCTTCGCGGCAGCACGGTTCCACGGCGTACCCGCGCCCGGCCCCTACACGGCGCTCCGCGAGGCGCTGCTCGGCCCCGACGGAGCGGCCATCCGGCGCACGATCCTGACGCATGCGACGCAGACCAACGAGGTCGGCCGACTGGCGACGCTGCTGCCCGCCTTCGCCCAGATCGAAGGTCCGCTGGCGTTGATCGAGGTCGGCGCCTCGGCAGGCCTCTGCCTCTATCCGGACCGCTGGTCGTACGACTGGACGACCGACTCGGGCGCGGTACGGCTGGGCGACGGGCCGGCACTCGAGTGCCGGGTGAAGGGTGAGGCCCCACTGCCGACCCAGCTGCCCGACGTCGCCTGGCGCGGCGGCATCGACCTCAACCCCCTCGACGTGACCGACACGGACGACATGACGTGGCTGGAGACCCTGGTCTGGCCCGAGCATGACGACCGCCGCGAGCGGCTGCGCACGGCCGTCGACGTGGCGCGGAGCAGCCCGCCGCGAATCGTCCGGGGTGACCTCCTGACCGAGTTGCCTGCGCTGGTCGAGGAGGCGTCGTCGTACGGCACTGTGGTCGTCTTCCACTCCGCGGTCATCGCCTATCTCACTCCTGAGGACCGCCTGCGGTTCGAGGCGCTCGTCCGCGGACTGGTCGCCGACGGCATGTGTCACTGGGTGAGCAACGAGGGCAAGCGCGTGATCCCGTCGATCACGGCGACGGGGCCGGTGATTCCCGAGGAGAAGCAGATGTTCGTCCTCGGCCTCGACGGCCAGGCCCTGGCGCACACCCACGGACACGGCCGGTTCATGCGCTGGCTGTGAGCAGGGCACCTCTCGGGCGTGCGGGGCCGCCCTTTGGGCGGTGAGTGAGCGCCCTTTCGGCGGTGAGGTCAGACCCTTTCGATGATCGTCACGTTGGCCTGGCCGCCGCCCTCGCACATCGTCTGGAGGCCGTAGCGGCCGCCGGTGCGCTCGAGCTCGTTGAGCAGGGTCGTCATCAGGCGGGTGCCGGTGGCGCCGATCGGGTGCCCGAGGGCGATCCCGCCGCCGTTCACGTTCACACGGTCGAGCGGGATCCCCAGTTCATCCGACCACGCCAGCACCACACTCGCGAACGCCTCGTTGCACTCGAAGAGATCGATGTCCTCGACGCCCATCCCGGCCTTCTCCAGCGCATGCCGCGTCGCCCGGATCGGGCCGGTGAGCATCCACACCGGGTCGTCGCCGCGCACCGAGAGGTGATGGATCCGGGCCCGCGGCTTCAGTCCGTACGTCGACACCGCCTCCTCGGACGCGATCAGCAACGCCGAGGCGGCGTCGCAGATCTGCGACGCCACGGCGGCGGTGATCCGGCCGCCCGGCGCCAGCGGCTCGAGACCGGCCATCTTCTCCAGCGAGGTGTCACGGACGCACTCGTCGGTGTCGAAGACGCCGCCGTCCGCCAGCGTCACGGGCGCGATCTGGTCCTTGAACCGCCCCTCGTCGATCGCGATCCTCGCCCTCTGGTGTGACGCCAGCGCGAACTCCTCCATCCGCTCACGCGGGATCCCCCACTTCTCGGCGATCATCTCCGCCGAGCGGAACTGGGAGACCTCCTGGTCGCCGTAGCGAGCCAGCCAGCCGGGCGACTCGGCGAAGGGCGTCGAGAACCCGAACTGCTGTCCGACGATCATGGCCGCCGAGATCGGGATGGCGCTCATGTTCTGCACCCCGCCGGCCACCACGAGCGACTGCGTCCCTGACATCACCCCCTGGGCGGCGAAGTGCACCGCCTGCTGCGACGATCCACACTGCCGGTCGATCGTGACACCAGGCACCTCGTCGGGCAGGCCGGCGACGAGCCACGCGGTGCGGGCGACGTCGCCGGCCTGGGAGCCGATGGTGTCGCAGCAGCCCAGGATCACGTCGTCGACCAGTACCGGGTCGAGGTCGACGCGGCCCATGAGCTCGCGCAGCACGTGCGCGCCCAGGTCGGCCGAGTGCACGGCGGCGAGGGAACCGCCGCGCTTCCCGACCGGCGTGCGGACCGCGTCGACGATGTAGGCCTCACCCATGATTCACGCCCTTCTCATGCACGCTGACTCGACACGGACACGACCTCGCCCGTGAGATAGCTCGAATATCCACTGGCCAGGAAGACCATCACGTTGGCGACCTCCCACGGCTCGGCCGCACGTCCGAAGGCCTCCCGTGAGGTCAGCTCCTCCAACAGCTCGTCCGAGGTCACCTTGGCGAGGAAGGCGTGCATCGCCAGCGACGGCGCCACCGCATTGACTCGGACGCCGTACGGCGCCAGGTCGATCGCGGCGCACCGGGTCAGCGCCATCACGCCGGCCTTCGCGGCGGCGTAGTGCGCCTGCCCCTCCTGGGCCCGCCAGCCGATCACGGAGGCGTTGTTGACGATCACGCCGCCGCGACCGGAGTCCTTCATCCGCTGACCGGCGGCCCGGACGCAGCGGAAGGTGCCCGTCAGCGAGATGTCCAGCACGCGCGACCACTGCTCGTCGGTCATCTCCAGCACCGACGCGGTCCCGCCGAGGCCGGCGTTGTTGACCATCACGTCCACACCGCCGTACGTCGTCGCTGCCTCCAGCAGCGCCTGGACGTCGTCCTCGACGGTGACGTCGCTGACCATCGTGGTGACGCGGCCCTCGCCGAACTCGGCCCCGAGGGACTCGGCCGCCTCCTTGAGCCGGCGCTCGTGGGTGTCGCCGATCACGACGTGCCGCGCGCCCTCCTCGAGGGCGCGTCGGACGACCGAGGCGCCGATGCCGGCTCCGGCGCCGGCGGTCACGACGACCACCTTGTCGTCGAGCAGGCCGTGGCCCGGCACATAGGTCGGGGCGGTCTTGAGTGAGGTCATGCACGCGCCTCCTGCGCAGATGGCGAGCCCTTCGGCTCGCGAGGGAGGCCGAGCACACGCTCGGCGAGGATGTTCTTCTGGATCTCGTCGCTGCCGCCGTAGATCGTGTCGGCGCGGGAGAAGAGGAAGAGACGCTGCCAACGGTCAGCGTCGGGCTCGAGCAGGAGCCCCGAGGGCCCGAGGACGTCCATCGCGAGCTCGCCGAGTCGCTGGTGCCAGTTGGCCCAGACCAGCTTGGCGATCGACTCCGCGCCGGCCGCCGGAGAACCCAGCGAGCGCAGGGCGTTGACCCGCATCACCTCGAGCTCGATCCTCAGCCGCTCGAGCCGGGAGGCGACCAGCGGATCGTCCGCGGCACCGTTCCCCGTCGCGACGGAGACCAGATCGCCCAGCTCCCGCTGGAAGCCGACCTGTTGGCCGAGCGTCGAGACGCCGCGCTCGAACCCGAGCAGCGCCATCGCGACCTTCCACCCGTCCCCGACCTCACCCACGACGAGGTCGGCGGAGGTCCGCGCCCCGGTGAAGAAGACCTCGTTGAACTCCGAGCCGCCGGTCAGCTGCTCGATCGGCCGCACCTCGATGCCCGGTTGGTCGAGCGGTACGAGGAGGAAGGAGAGTCCCGCCTGGCGCGAGGAGCCGGCCTCAGTCCGGGCGAGCACGAAGATCCAGTCGGACAGGTGCGCCATCGACGTCCAGATCTTCTGCCCGTCGACCACCCACTCGTCGCCGTCGAGGCGTGCCCGGGTCGAGACCGACGCGAGGTCGGATCCTGCGCCCGGCTCGGAGTAGCCCTGGCACCACAGCTCCTCCACCGACAGGATCGTGGGGAGGAAGCGCTCCTTCTGCTCCGGCGTGCCGAAGGCGATCAGCGTCGGACCGAGCAACTGCTCGCCGAGATGGTTGACCGTCGCCGGCGCGTCGGACCGGGCGTACTCCTCGTGGAAGATCACCTGCTGGGCGATCGACAGGCCACGGCCGCCGTACTCCGTCGGCCACCCGAGGCCCGTCCACCCGTGCTCGGCGAGAAGCCGGTTCCACGCGAGCCGCTCCTCGTGCGCCTGGTGGTCGCGGCCCGGGCCGCCGAGGCCTCGCAGCGCCGCGAACTCGCCCACGAGATGGGCGTCGAGCCACGAGCGCACCTCGAGACGGAACTTCTCATCGCTCGTGTCGGTCACCTCCGCATAGTAGAACTTGTTCTAGTTTCGCGCTAGCGTGACCCCTGTGACTCTGCCGACCGACGGGACGCACACCATCCCGGCCGCACTCGAGGCCGCCGCCCAGCGATTCGGCTCGAGGCCCGCGTACGTCGAGGGTGGTATCACCACGACGTACGCCGATCTTCTCGCCCGCGTCCGCGAGGCTGCGCGCCGCTATGTCGCCCTCGGCGTCGAGCCCGGCGACCGGATCGCGCTGTGGGCGCCCAACAGCGTCGACTGGGTCGTCGCCGGCCTCGGCATCTCGTACGCCGGCGGGACGCTCGTGCCGATCAACAGCCGCTACACGGGGCACGAGGCGGCCGATCTCGTCAGTCGCTCCGCCGCGCGCGTGGTGGTCGTCGACGACGGCTTCCTCGGCCGCACCCAGGCGGCCGACCTGGAGGCGGCCGGCGTGAGCGCCAGGATCGTCACCCTCCACGAGTCCGACACCCACCTCGCGCTCTGCAGCGTCGACGCGACGCACGTCGCCGTGGACGTCGTGATCGACCGTGCCGACGCCGTGACGCCGGACGACGTCGCCGACATCCTCTTCACCTCCGGCACCACCGGCCGACCGAAGGGCGCCATGACCGCCCACCGTCAGACGGTCGGCGTCGCGCGCGTGTGGGGTGAGCTCGGCGGCGTGACGGAGTCCGACCGCTACCTGGTCGTGAACCCGTTCTTCCACTCGTTCGGCTACAAGGTCGGCATCGTCACCGCGCTGCTCACGGGCGCGACGCTCTACCCGGTGGCGGCCTTCGACGTCGATGCGGTGATGACCCTGATCGAGGACGAGCGGATCACCGTCCTTCCGGGTGCGCCGACGATCTACCAGTCCCTGTTGACCGCGCCGGGCCGCGACAAGCACGACCTGTCGTCCCTCCGCCTGGCCGTCACCGGTGCCGCCGTCGTCCCGGTGGTGCTCATCGAGCGGATGCGCGCCTCGCCCGACGAGGGCGGCCTGGGCATCGACACCGTCGTCACCGCCTTCGGCATGACCGAGGCCGTCGTGGTGTCCATGGCCCGCGACGGCGACCCGGCCGAGCTCGTCGCCTCCACCTGCGGGCGGGCGATCCCGGGCATGGAGGTCATGCTCGGCACGGGTGACGAGCTGTTGGTCCGCGGCGAGTTCGTGATGCTCGGCTACCTCGACGACCCGGCCGCCACGGCCGAGGCCATCGACGCCGACGGCTGGCTCCACACCGGCGACATCGCGACCCTCGACGCGGACGGGAACCTCCGGATCACCGACCGGCTCAAGGACATGTACATCTGCGGTGGCTTCAACGTCTACCCCGCTGAGGTCGAGCAGGTCCTCATGCGCATGCCCGGCGTGAGTGACGTCGCCGTCGTCGGCGTACCTGACGAGCGGATGGGCGAAGTGGGCAAGGCGTACGTCGTCGGGTCGGCGTCACCCGACGATCTGGTCGCCTACGCCAAGGAGCACCTCGCCAACTTCAAGGTGCCGCGCTTTGTGGAGCTGGTCGAAGCCCTGCCGCGCAACCCCTCCGGAAAAGTGCTCAAGACCGAATTGAGGCAGGCATGAGCGAGGTCGTGACCTACGAGGTCGTCGACGGTGTCGCGTGGGTGCGGCTCAACCGCCCGGAGTACCGAAACGCCCAGAACTCCGCGATGACCTACGCCCTCGACGCCGCCTTCACCCGGGCCGTCGACGACGCCGAGGTGAAGGTCATCGTCCTCGCCGGCAACGGCGACCACTTCAGCGCCGGGCACGACATCGGGACCCCCGGACGCGACGTCGACGTCGAGTTCGAGCGCAAGGCCGTGATGTGGTGGACACACGTCGACCGCGAGGGCGCCGACCTGCGCTTCGCCCGTGAGTCCGAGGTCTACCTCGGCATGTGCCGGCGGTGGCGGGAGATCCCCAAGCCCGTCATCGCGATGGTGCACGGCGCCTGCATCGCCGGCGGACTGATGCTGGCCTGGTCGTGTGACTTCATCGTCGCGAGCGAGGACGCGTTCTTCTCCGATCCCGTGGTGCGGATGGGGATCCCCGGGGTGGAGTACTTCGCCCACCCATGGGTGACCAATCCCCGCGCCGCGAAGGAGCTGCTCTTCACGGGCGACCGGTTCGGCGCCGTACGCGCGCACGAGCTCGGCATGGTCAACCACGTCGTACCGCGCGAGGAGCTCGAGGACTTCGTGTCGGCCATGGCGCAGCGGATCGCCGCGATGCCACAGTTCGGGCTGGCCCTGACGAAGCGCGCGGTCAACCAGGCCGAGGACCTGATGGGAATGCGCTCAGGCATGGACTCGGTCTTCGGACTCCACCACGTCGCCCACGCCCACAATGCGGAGGTCTCGACGGACTCACTCGGCGGACTCGACGCGAAGTCGATGGCCGCACAGAACAAGGCGGCCGCAGATGGATCTTGAGCTCTCCCCCTCCGAGCAGGCCTTCCGCGAGGAGGTCCGGGCCTGGCTCGCCGACCACGTCCCGACGACGCCGCTGCCGTCGATGGACACCGCCGCCGGCTTCGCCGCCCACCAGGAGTGGGAGGCGCTCCTCGCCGCCGAACGCCTCTCCGTGGTGTCGTGGCCCGAGGAGTACGGCGGGCGCGGGGCGTCCTTGGTCGAGTGGGTGCTCTTCGAGGAGGAGTACTACCGCGCCGGCGCACCCGGCCGGGTCTCACAGAACGGCATCTTCCTGCTCGCGCCGATCATCTTCGACCACGGCACACAGGAGCAGCAGGACCGGTTCCTGCCCGCCATGGCCCGCGGCGAGGTGATCTGGGCGCAGGGCTGGTCCGAGCCGGAGGCCGGCTCCGACCTCGCGTCGCTGCGCTCGACCGCGCGACGGGACGAGGAGCGTGGCGGCTGGGTGCTCAACGGACAGAAGACCTGGTCGTCCCGTGCGGCCTACGCCCACTGGGGATTCGGGCTCTTCCGGTCGGATCCCTCGTCCACGCGCCACCACGGACTCACGTACTTCCTCTACCCCCTCGACGCGCCCGGACTGACGGTCCGCCCGATCGCCCAGCTCGACGGCGAGGCCGGCTTCGCCGAGCTCTTCTTCGACGACGTCTTCGTCCCCGACTCCGATGTGCTCGGTGCCCCCGGCGACGGCTGGCGAGTCGCCATGTCGACAGCCGGCAACGAGCGCGGGCTGTCGCTGCGCTCGCCCGGCCGCTTCTGCGCCGCGGCTGACCGGCTCGTCGACCTGTCCGCCTCGGTTTCGAGGCTCGCTGACGCTCGCACCTCAACCAGCGGCGGAGCGCTCGCCGACCGGGTCGCCGACGCGTGGATCCGAGCCGAGGCCTACCGGCTCTACACCTGGGGCACGGTCACGGCCCTTGCCAGCGGTGGTGACGTGGGCGCGAACGGCAGCGTCAACAAGGTCTTCTGGTCCACGCTCGACCTCGACCTCCACCAGACCGCCCTCGACCTCCTGGGGCCGGCGGCGGAGCTGGAGTCGGCGTGGAGCGACGGCTACCTCTTCTCCCTCGCCGGCCCGATCTACGCGGGCACCAACGAGGTCCAGCACAACATCATCGCCGAGCGGATCCTCGGCCTGCCGAGAGAGGTGCGTGGCTGATGCGCTTCACCCTGACCTCCGAACAGCGGGCCTTCCGTGAGGCGCTCGACGACCTGCTCGGCGCCGCCGACACCCCGGCTGCTGCGCGGGCGTGGGCAGACGGCGATCCCCAGCCCGGCCTGGGGATCTGGAAGCAGCTTGCCGACCTCGGCCTCAACGGGCTCCTCGTCACCGAGGAGGACGGGGGGGTCGGCGGGAGCCACGTCGACCTGGCCGTCGCCCATGAGGCGCTCGGCTTCCACGGCGCGGTCGGCCCCTCCCTCGAGGTCGCCTTCCTCGCGTGCCTCCTCGACGGCGAGCGGGCCGCGGCCCTCGCCGAGGGGACGGTCGCGACCGTCGCGCATGACCCGGTGACGCCGTGGGCGCTCGACGCCGATGTGGCGTCCGTGGTCTATGCGACGACCGTGGACGGCCTGCATGTCGCGAACGTCGGTCACCAGCACGCCAGTATCGACACCACCCGCCGGCTCTTCGACGTCGACGCGCATGACGGCCCGATCGTCACCGCCGAGGACCTCGACGCCGCACTCGACGTCGCAGCGCTCGCATGTGCGGCCCAGCTGCTCGGAGCCGGCGAACGAGTCCTCACCGACGCGGTCGCGTATGCGAAACAGCGGTCGCAGTTCGGCCGGCCGATCGGAAGCTTCCAGGCACTGAAGCACCAGTTGGCCGACGTACGGATCGCGCTGGACTTCGCCCGGCCTCTGGTCTTCGGGGCGGCCCTGGCCATTGATGACGACAGCCGCACCGCATCCCGGAGCGTGAGCGCCGCGAAGGCCTACGCCAACCATGCCTCCCTCCTCGCCGCTCGCACGGCGCTGCAGGTCCATGGCGCGGTCGGCTATACCCGCGAGCTCGACCTGTCGCTGTGGCTGCTCCGGATCCAGGCACTCCAGTCCGCCTGGGGCACGACGGCCTGGCATCGCGAGCGTGTCCTCGACAGCCTGTGCGCCGGCCCCACGAGCGCGTCGTGACCGCCATGGAGCTCACTCCGGAGCAGGAGGCGCTGCGGTCGACCGTGCAGGCACTGCTCGAGAAGCGGTCCGACAGTGCGGCGGTCCGCGCCGCACTGGGCTCGCCCTCCGGCTACGACCTCGACCTCTGGGAGCGTCTCGTCGAGCTCGGAGCTGCGGCGATGGTCGTCCCTGAGGAGTACGACGGCGTCGGTGCCACCCTCGTCGAGGCCGGTCTCGTCCTCGAGCAGCTCGGCCACTCGCTCGCGCCCTCGCCCCTGCTCGAGTCCCTCGTGGCCACCTCCGCGCTGGCGGCTGTGGGAGGCGACGTCGCCGCCGACCTCCTTCCGCGCCTCGCCGCGGGCGAACTCGTCACCCTCCACCGAACGGGCCCTCACTCACCGCCGAATGGGGCCTTTCCTGCCACCGAATCAGGGGTTTCCTGCGTCGACGGCCGGCTGACCGGCACCACGCTCCTGCCGTACGCCGACCGGGCGGCCGCCCTGCTCATCGCGACCGAGTCGGAGGCCGGGCCGATGGTCTGTCAGGTCGACCCTGCCGACGTACGCGCCGAGCATGCCCCGACGCTGGACCAGACCCTCCACCTGGCGACGGTGACGCTCGACGAGGCTCCGGCCAGGGTGATCGCCGAGGGCGTGTCCGCGACGGCGGCGGTCGAGGCCGCGCGACAGGCCGAGCTTGTCGGCATCGCGGCCCTCGCGACCGGCGCCGCCCAACGCGCCCTCGACATGACCGTCGGCTATGCCAAGGAGCGCACCCAGTTCGGCCGACCGATCGGCTCCTTCCAGGCGCTCAAGCACCGGATGGCCGACATGCTCGTCCTCGTCGAGACCTCACGCAGCGCCAGCTGGGCGGCGGCCCGTGGCCTGATGGACGCGGGCGACGCGGCGATCTACTGCACCGACGCCCTGAGCGATATCGCCGCGGAGACGATCCAGCTCCACGGAGGCATCGCGATCACCTGGGAGCACGACGCCCACCTGATCTTCAAGCGGGCCCACGCACTCCGTCAGCTCGTGCGTCAGCCCAGCGAGCGGTAGGCCGAGCGGTAGAAGACGAGCGGCTCCTCGGCCTCGCCGACGGTGAGCGCGTCGACGGCTCCGAGCACGACGAAGTGGTCGCCGGCCTCGTGGACGGCATGGACGCGGCAGTCGATCCAAGCCAGTGCGCCACCCAGGTGCGGGTCACCAAGAGGTGAGGGCGACCACGGGACGCCGGCGAACTTGTCCCCGCCTGAGCGGGCGAACTGGTTGGAGAGCTCCTCCTGCCCGGCGGCGAGCAGGTTGACCGTGAAGTGGCCGGCACGACGGATCAACGGCCAGGCGTGGGACGTCTTGGCCGGCACGATCAGGACGAGCGGCGGCTCCAGGGAGACCGAGGTGAAGGACTGCAGGGTCATGCCGATCGGCCCGTCGGGACCCTCGGCGGTCACGATGGTGACACCCGAGGCGAACCGCCCCAGCACGCCGCGGAACTCCCGCGCGGCCTCGACCTCCTCCGGCGTCGGAGCATGCACGCCGTCCCCGAGCGGGGAGAAGTCGAAGTTGCCGAGGAAGTCCTCGATCAGCCCCGTGGGAGGCCACGTCGACGCTGCATCGGGCGACATGCCGTCAGGGATCTCCACGTCTCGCAACATAGCTCAGCCGCTGAACTCGTGACCCCAGTAGGAGACGGCGGTCGACTCCCGCGCCACCCAGCGCCCGTCGTCGACCGTGAGGCCGTCGGTGCCGAACTCGATGTCGAAGCCACCGGGCGACTTCACGTAGAACGAGACCATCTCGTCGTTCATGTGACGCCCCAGCGTCGCGGCCAGCGGCACGCCGTTCTTCTGCACCCGCTCCAGGGCACGGCCGACGTCGTCGAGCTCGGTGACCTCGAGCATGACGTGGACACACTTCGACGGACGCGGCATCGGCAGGAAGGCGAGCGAGTGGTGACGCGGGTTGACCCCGAGGAACCGCAGCCACACTTTGGATCCCGGCTCCTTGCCGACGAACTCGCCGGGCATCGACATCGAGTCGCGCAGTCGGAAGCCGAGCGTGTCGCGGTAGAACCGCAGCGCCTCGACATCGTCGGTCACCGGGAGCACCACGTGGCCCATGCCCTGGTCCCCGGTCACGAAGGTCGAGCCGTACGGCGTCACCGCAGGGAATCGCTCGTAGCTGATGCCGTGGAAGAGCTCGAAGACGTTCTCGAACGGGTCGGAGAAGCGGATCAGCTCCTGCACACGGCGCTCGGCGAGCTCGTCGGCGGTGCCTTCGGAGAAGTCGACGCCGGCCTTCGTGAGATGTTCGCGTGCGGCCTGCAGCGCCTCGTGGTCGGCGAGCTCCCAGCCGGTGCACTCCACCTCGTCCGCAGCTCCCGGCACGATCACGAGGCGCGCCGAGACCTCGTCGATCCGGTAGTAGAGGTGCTCGGGCGAGGGGCCGCGGCCCTTCATCAGACCCAGCACCTTCTCGGCGAACCGTGACCAGGCAGGCAGGTCCGTGGCGGTCACCCGCAGGTAGCCCATGGACTTGATATCAATCGTCACTGGTCATGACCTTTCGCGCTCGCGATGCCGGGCCAGGAAGGCGGTCGTCAGCTCGGCGAACTCCTCAGCCGCCTCGATCTGCGCCCAGTGGCCACAGTTGGGGAAGACATGGAGCTGCGCCTTCCGGATCTGCTTGAGGGCCACGAGGGCCCCGTCCAGGGGATTGACGCGGTCCTCCCGTCCCCACGTCAGAAGGGTGTGGTGCCGGATCGCCGACACCTCACGCCACAGCTGGCCGTCCTCGGCCCACTCCGGGTTGTAGAAGGAGGCGCCCATCGAACGCATGGCCTCCAGCGAGCCGGGCGCGGTGGCGTCGGCGAAGCGTGCCTCCACCAGCTCGTCGGTCACGAGCGACTGGTTGACGACCATGGTCGAGATGAACGCCCGCAGCGCCTCGCGCGACGGGTTCATCGAGAAGTCCATCAGGCGTTGGACGCCCTCGGTCGGGTCGGCATGGAAGAGGTTGAGCGAGAGTCCGCCCGGACCCATGAGGACCAGCCGGCCGACACGGTCCGGGTACTCGAGGGCGAACCGGGTCGCCGTACCGCCTCCCAGGGAGTTGCCGAGGAGGTGGATCCGCTCGATGCCGAGCTCGTCGAGGAAGCGGACGAGGTAGTCGGCGGAGAAGCGGAAGTAGTTGGCTGTGACGGCCGGCTTGTCCGAGCCGCCGAAACCGGGCTGGTCGACCAGCAGGGTGCGGAGCGACGAGGCGAAGCGGGGCAGGGCGGGGCCGAAGTTCGACCACGCGCTCGCACCCGGACCGCCGCCGTGCAGCATCACCAGCGGCAGGCCCCCGCCGACGAGTGATTCACCGCCCTCAGGCGACGCCTCGTAGTAGTTGAGTGTCAGATCGCCCGCCTTCGCAGAGCGACGCACAGACTCCTGGTCCATCAGTACATCCCCGGGTCGACCTTGTGCCCGAACTCCGAGGCACCGAACATCTGCAGCGCGCGCTCGGGGTCGTTGGCGGCGTGCACCCGACCGGCGTGAGCGTCACGCCAGGCCCGCTGGAGATAGGTCCCTGTGGCGAGAGCGCGGCCACCGGAGGCCTCGAAGAGCGCATCGATCGCGTCGATCGCCCGCTGGGTGCCGAGCACCTGGTCGCGCCGCACCTTGAGCCGCAGCGGGATCGGGATCTTCTCCCCCTTCGCCACCAGCGCCTGCTCCTCGCGGATGTTGGAGATCAGCAGGGCCCAGGCGGCGTCGATCTCCGAGGAGGCACGGGCGATCCGTACGGCGGCGAAGGGGTCGAGTGAGGCCTTCTCGCCGATGTAGGAGGCACGCACGCGCTTCTGCTGCATCTCGACGTGCTCGGCGTAGGCGCCGGTCGCCATGCCGATGATGGGCGTCGAGATCGTCGTCGTGAAGAGCGAGTGGAAGGGCAGCTTGTAGAGGTCACTGTCGTTGACCGCCTGACCCGGGCCGTAGCAGCGACCGGTGTCCCCCATCGACAGCGTGAACGCCTCGGGCACGAACGTCTCGGAGACCACGATGTCGTTGGAGCCGGTGCCCGAGAGGCCGACGACGTTCCAGACGTCGACGATCTCGTACTGGTCGCGCGGCAGCAGGAAGGTGCGGAAGTCGACCACCTGGCCCTCGGCGTTGTAGACGAGCCCGCCGAGCAGCACCCACTGGGCATGCGCGCACCCCGAGGAGAAGGACCAGCGGCCGGAGAGCGTGAAGCCACCGTCCGCCAGCACGGCCTTCCCGGTCGGGGCGTACGACGACGAGGCCCGCGTCGTCGGGTCATTGCCCCACACCGCCTCCTGGGCCGCATCGTCGAAGAGCGCGATCTGCCACGGATGCACGCCGAGCACCGACGAGATCCACCCGGTCGACCCGCACGCACTCGCGATCGCACGGACCGCGGTGTAGAAGTCCACGGGGTCGGCCTCGAGCCCGCCGTAGCGCTTCGGCTGCAACAGCGAGAAGAAGCCGGTCTCCTCGAGCTCCTTGACCGACGAGTCGGGCACCGCCCGTAGCCGCTCCGTCTCGTCGGCGCGCTCCCGGAAGGCTGGAAGCAGGTCACGCACGCCGTCGAGGACCGTTGATGTCTCCGTCATAGCTCAACACTAGAACACGTTCTACTTTTTGTGCTAGAACTTCTTTCGTGGAATCCACCTACGACGTGATCGTCGTCGGCGCCGGCGGTGCCGGCATGACGGCCGCCCTCGCCGCGAAGACCAAGCACGGCCTCGAGACCGTGGTGATCGAGAAGTCGTCGTACTTCGGCGGCTCCACCTCCCGCTCCGGCGGCGGCGTGTGGATCCCCGGGAACT
Source organism: Nocardioides sp. Kera G14 (assembly GCF_020715565.1). NCBI lineage: Bacteria > Bacillati > Actinomycetota > Actinomycetes > Propionibacteriales > Nocardioidaceae > Nocardioides > Nocardioides sp. Kera G14. The sequence goes on from NZ_CP085839.1 coordinate 1,883,259, forward strand.
ACGCGCTCAAGGCCGCCGGCCAGGTCGAGCCGGGCGACGCCGACGCGGCCAAGCTCTACCTCGAGTCGATCGTCGGCGACGTCGTGCCGAGAGAGCGCCGCGACACCTACGTCGACCGCGGCCCCGAGGTGCTCGAATTCCTCCGAGCGGCGACACCGGTCCGGTTGAAGTGGGTCCCCGACTACGCCGACTATCACCCCGAGGCACCCGGCGGACGGCTCAAGGGCCGCTCCGTGGAGCCCGTCCCCACCGACGCGCGGATCATCGGCGACGAACTGAAGCGGCTCCACCCGCCGTACGCCAAGGCCCCGGCGAACATGGTCGTCACCCAGGCGGACTTCCGGAAGATGGCGACCGGCTTCCGCACGATCAAGGGCCCGCTCACGATGGTCCGGGTCGGCCTCCGGAAGGTCATCTCCACGCTGCTCGGCCGGAGGCTCTTCGGGATGGGGGCCGCGCTGGCGATCAGCCTGCGCAAGGGCCTGATGGACGCCCAGGTCCCCGTCCTCTACGAGCACGAGCTCACCGACCTGATCGTCGAGGGCGGCCGCGTCGTCGGCATCCGGGTCAGCACGCCCGACGGCCCGAAGGAGCTCCGCGCACGCAAGGGCGTGATCCTCGGCAGCGGCGGCTTCGAGCACAACCAGGAGCTGCGCGACAAGTGGCAGCCGGCCCCGCAGAACGTCGACTGGTCGACCGGCGCACCGTCGAACACCGGCGCGGGCATCCTCGCCGGCATCGCCGCCGGTGCCGCCACCGACCTGCTCGACGAGGCCTGGTGGGGACCCACGATCATGCTGCCCGGGCGCTCGTGGTTCCTGCTCTCGGAGCGCAACCTGCCCGGTTCGTTCATCGTCAACGCCGAGGGCCGCCGCTTCATGAACGAGGCACTCCCCTACGTCGAGGCGGTCCACGAGATCCAGAAGGGCCAGGCCAGCGGGGTCGAGCACGTGCCCAGCTGGATGATCTTCGACCAGACCTACCGCAGCCGCTACATCTTCGCCGGCCTCTCCGGCCAGCAGCCCATCCCCGGCCGTTGGTTCAAGGAGGAGTTCGTCGTGAAGTCGGAATCGATCGAGGGCCTGGCGGAGAGGATCGGTGTCCCGGCGGAGAACCTCGCCGCGACCGTCGAGCGGTTCAACGGCTTCGCCCGGACCGGCGACGACGAGGACTTCCATCGCGGTGTCTCGGGCTACGACCACTACTACTCCGACCCGACGGTCAAGCCGAACTGCTCGCTCGCGCCGCTGGACAAGGCACCCTTCTACGCCGTGAAGATCCTGCCCGGCGACCTCGGCACCAAGGGCGGTCTCGTCACCGATGCCCACGCGCGGGTGCTGCGACCCGACGGGTCGGTGATCGAGGGCCTCTGGGCCGCCGGCAACGTCTCGTCGGCGGTGATGGGACGGACGTACGCCGGCCCCGGAGCGACCATCGGCCCGGCCATGGTCTTCGGGTACCTCGCTGCAGAAGACCTTGCGAGCGCCTGATGCCGATCGACGCAGAGAAGGCCCGCGGCGCCCAACTCCCCGACCAGCCGCTGGCGTGGGGCCCCGACGACGTGATGCTCTACCACCTCGGGATCGGGGCCGGACAGCGTCCGTCCGATCTCACCGACGCGGCGGCGCTGCGTTACACGCTCGACTACCCGGACGCCGACAACCTCCAGGTGCTGCCCTCCTTCGGGATCGTCGCACCGATGCTGGCCTCGACCGAGCCGCCGACGCTGGACCTCCCCGGCTGCGACATCGACCTGGCCCAGGTGCTGCACGGCTCCCAGGCGATCCGCGTGCGCCGACCCCTCCCTCCCCGCGGCACCGGAGTGCTTCGCACCCGGATCAGCGAGGTGTGGGACAAGGGCAAGGCCGCCGTCATCGTGCAGGAGGCCACGGCGGTCTCCGAGACGGGCGAGGAGATGTGGACCGCCACCTCGTCGATCTTCGTCCGCGGCGAGGGTGGTTGGGGCGGCGAGCGCGGCCCCTCGACCGCCGTGCCGGTGCCCGAGCGCGCACCTGATCGCGTGGTCGACTTCGCGACCTCCCCCGCGCAGGCCCTGCTCTACCGCCTCTCCGGTGACCGCAATCCGCTGCACGCCGATCCCGGATTCGCAGCGGGGGCTGGCTTCCCGGCGCCGATCCTGCACGGCCTCTGCTCCTGGGGCATCGTGCTGCGCGAGGTCACCGACGCACTGCTCGACTCCGACGCCTCGCGCGTCGCGGGATACTCGGCGCGCTTCGCCGGCGTCGTGTTCCCGGGTGAGACCATCCGGATCCAGATGTGGGACGACACGGACCGTGTCGTCGTACGCGCGGCCATCGCGGCCCCCGCGACACCGGAGCGGGACGGCTCGCCCGTCCTGGCCGACTGCGAAGTCCAGAAAGCTGAGTCATGAGTACTGAGATTCCAGAGGTGATCGACGCCGCCACCGTTCCCGGCTGGCCGGCCAGTGTCGAGAGCGTCGACGTCCTCGTGGTCGGCTTCGGCATCGCCGGTGGCAGCGCTGCCCTCGAGGCGGCCCGCGCGGGTGCACGCGTCGTGCTGCTCGAGCGCGCCGCGACACCGGGCGGCACGACGGCGATGGCGGGCGGCCACTTCTACCTCGGCGGCGGCACCGCCGTGCAGCAGGCGTGCGGGATCGAGGACTCGGCCGAGGAGATGGAGAAGTACCTCCTCGCCATCGCTGCCGACGGCCTGCCCACCGGGACCGACGTGGACCCCGAGACCGCGGCGAAGATCCACGCCTACTGCACCGACTCCGTCGAGCACTTCGACTGGGTGGAGTCGCTGGGCATCACCTTCGAGCGCAGCTTCTTCCCCGGCAAGGCCGTCATCCAGCCCGGCACCGAGGGCGTCATGTTCACCGGCAACGAGAAGGTGTACCCCTTCCGCGACGTCGCCAAGCCGGCCCCGCGCGGACACAAGGTGCCCAAGCCCGGCGATACCGGCGGCGCCGTCATGGTGATCGAGGCACTCGCCGACCAGTTGGAGCAGACGAACGCCGAGATCCGCTACGAGACGGGTGCCTCGAACCTCGTCGTGGAGGACGGCCGCGTCGTCGGCGTCGCGTGGCGTCGGTTCGACGAGCGCGGTTACCTCCGCGCCCGGTCGGTGATCATCACGGCCGGCGGTTTCGTCGGCAACGCGGAGATGGTCGCCGAGCACGTCCCGCTGCTGGGCTCCGGGAAGCTCTTCCCGCTCGCGTCGACGTACGACGACGGCCTGGGCCTGCGGCTCGGGAAGTCGGTCGGCGCGGAGTGGCGCGGGATGGACAAGGGGTTCCAGACGGCGCCGTTCTACCCGCCGTCGATCCTGATGACCGGGATCATCGTCAACAAGCGCGGGCGGCGCTTCGCACCCGAGGACTCCTACCACTCCCGGATGTCGGCCTTCGTGCTCGAACAGGACGATTCCGAGGCCTACCTGATCGTGGACTCCGAGCACATCGAGATGCCGTCGATGCCGCTCACCCCGTTCCTCGACGGGTACGACACCGTCGAGGAGATGGCCGACGGGATCGGCGTCCCGTTCGATGCGCTCGAGCAGACGCTCAACGACTACAACAAGCACGCGGCGGCCGGCGAGGACCCCGAGTTTCACAAGTACCACGACTGGATCGCCCCGCAGGACAAGGCGCCGTGGGGTGTCATCGACCTGCGCCTCGGCAAGGCCATGTACGCCGGGTTCACCATGGGCGGCATGCGCGTCGACCTCGACGGACGGGTGCAGCGTGCTGACGGCTCGGTGATCGAGGGCCTGTACGCCGGCGGCGCCTGTGCCGTGAACATCGCCCAGGACGCCAAGGGGTACTGCTCGGGCATGCAGCTCGGCGAGGGTAGCTACTTCGGCCGCCGCGCCGGCAAGCACGCCGCCGGCGCACGCTGACGGAGCGCCTGCTGCGTTGCACACCGGTCGGCGGCCGCTTCGCTCCAAGGCCGCCTTCCCGGTGGCGCCTTGCAGTCGCACGCGTCAGCGCACTCCGGCCGACAACTCTTGGATGATCTCCGCCGCGGGCTTGGCCTGGGCGGCGCGGAAGCCGGTGCCGGCCCAGAGGTGGAGGCGATCGGCGTCGCCCTTCTCAGCTGCGGCGGCGCGGATCCTGCGCGTCAGGTGGTGGATCTCGGGGTAGCCCGTCGGGGCCTGCCAGTCGTGACGGTCGATGAAGCCGTTGAAGAGGGCGCGGGCGGGCCGTCCCGTGAAGGCGCGGGTCAGGACGGTGTGCTGGAAACGCGGGTCGGTGAGCGCCTCGCGGTGCGTCGCTGAGGCGCCGGACTCGTCGGAGCGGAGCAGCAGCGTGCCGACGGTGACCGTCTCTGCGCCCGCCTCAATGAGCTCCGCCACTCGATCGGGCCCGTCCACACCCCCGGCGGCCGCGATCGGCAGGTCGACCGCAGCGCGCACCTTGCCGATCAGGTCGACGAGGTCCACGTCCTCGATCTCGCGGAGCGGGTCGAACGTCGCGCTGTGTCCGCCCGCCTCGGGACCCTGGACGATGAGGGCGTCCATGCCGGTGCGCGCGGCGAGCTTGGCCTCCGGCACGGTGGTCACGGTCGCCACCAGTCGGGTGCCGACGTCATGGAGCGAGGCGATCTCCGCGTCGGTCGGGAGACCGAAGGTGAACGACACCCACGGCACCGGGTTGCTCAGGAGGAGACCGAGCTTGGCGTGCCAGTCGTCGGCGTCCCAGTGGGGTTCGGTGTCGAGCTCGACGCCGAGCGCCTCGGCCTCGGGGGTGATCACCTGCCGATAGGAATCGAAGGCCGCCGGCGCCAACCGGGCACGCCGTGGCACGAAGAGGTTCACGCCCGGCTGGTGGCCCTCGACCTGCGCCTCCTTCAGGCGGATGTCGAACTCGTCGGCGCTCAGATAGCCCGCCGGGACGAACGCGAAGGCACCGGCGCCCATGACCGCCCGCACCAGCTCCGACGTCGTCCCTCCCCCTGCCATCGGGGCAGCAACCAACGGGAGTTCAACGTCGAACAGCGTCACCCTTCGACAGTAGCCAGATTCTTGAACGTCCATACACACTGAAATGCATGACGATCAAGGACATCGGCCCTGACCCGCAGAGCTTCGACATCGAGACGGAGACGCTCGACAACACGACCTACCGCACTGTCGCCTGGTCCGGGAAGTACCTCCAGGTCACCCTGATGTCGATCCCTCCGGGAGACGACATCGGCCTCGAAGCGCACCCGGAGACCGACCAGTTCCTGCGCATCGACGGCGGCAAGGGCCGCGTGCAGATGGGGCCTGCCAAGGAAGACCTCTCCTTCGAGAAGGAGGTCGAGGACGGCTGGGCGATCATGGTGCCCGCCGGCACGTGGCACAACGTCACCAACATCGGCGACGAGCCGCTGCAGCTCTACACCGTCTACGCGCCCGTCCACCACGCTCCCGGCCTCGTCCAGGCCACCGCCGAGGACGCCGAGAAGGACGAGGAGTCCGGCAAGGACGAGCCGCCGGCGTGGTCGGTCCAGCCCGACGAGACTCCGGAGGACAAGCACGCCTGAGCCCTGCATCCAAAGGGACCACCGGCTCCGGCGCCGACGGCGAAACCCCAACGATATAAGGCGATTCCCTCACCTGGAGCCTTGGTCTGTCAGGCCGAAGGCTGCGACAAGCCCGCCTCCTGGGCCGAGGTCCACCACCTCGACCCCTGGTCGAAGGGCGGCAAGACGGACCTCAATCGGATGGCCCTGCTCTGCCGCCCCGACCACAGGCGCATCCACTCAGCCGACTACCTGCACGAGCGCCTCCCCGACGGAACAATTCGGTTCAGTCGGCGGACCTGAGGGCGCTACCGTCGACGTCATGAACCAACCGGGTCGAGATCTCCAGATCCCCGCAGGACCCGGGCTTCCGAACGGCGCCACGATCGCGGCGGCCGAGCTCGTCGAGCGGTTCTCCCGCTCCCCCGGCCCCGGCGGCCAGTCGGTCAACACCACGGACACGCGCGTCGAGCTGCTCTTCGCGCCAGAGACGAGCGTGGCGTTCACGCCTGCCCAGCGCTCCCGCATCCTCCGTAACCTGGCCGGCTCGCTGAGCCAGGGGCAGATCTCGATCGTGGCTTCCGAACACCGATCCCAGCTCCGCAACCGTGTCGCTGCCCGTGAGCGCCTCATCGACGTCCTGCGCAAGGCAGTCGCCCCACCCCCGCCGCCGCGGCGCCCGACCAGGCCGAGCCGCGCCTCCCAGCGGCGTCGTGTCGAGGCTAAGAAGCTCGCCGGCCGCACGAAGGCCCTCCGCGGTCGCGTCCGCGACGAGTAGCCGAGGACAGATGGACCTGCGACCTATGGTCGAAGGCATGAGTGAGGACGTCTACCAACTGGAGCGCTTCGTCGAGGCGCAGGCGAACGGTGTCTACGAGCGTGCCTTGGAGGAGCTGCGCGCTGGACAGAAGACGACCCACTGGATGTGGTTCGTCTTTCCCCAGGTCGACGGGCTGGGGTCGTCGCCGACTGCGAAGAAGTTTGCGATCCGATCGCTCGCGGAGGCACGCGCGTACCTGGACCACCCGGTGCTCGGACCGCGTCTGATCCAAGCTGCGGACGCGGTCCTCTCCCATCCCGAGCGGAGCGCCCACGAGATCATGGGCTCGCCCGACGACATGAAGCTGCGGTCCTCGATGACGCTCTTCGCTGTCGCCGCTCCGTCAGAGGCAGCGTTCCAGCGCGTGCTCAACACCTTCTTCGCCGGCGAACGCGACGATCGGACCGTCCAACTGCTGGGCGAGTGAGCGCGGCGCATGTTCGACGGTTTCTCCCTCGAGCGTGTGGAGCTCGATGACGTGACCCTGCGGGTGCGGCATGGCGGGGCGGGCACTCCGGTGGTGCTGTTGCATGGGCACCCACGCACCCACACCACGTGGCATGCGGTCGCACCGCTGCTGAGCGCGGATCACGTGGTCGTCTGCCCCGACCTTCGCGGCTACGGACAGTCGACCGTGCCGCCCGATGCGCCTGACCATGCGCAGTCCAGCAAACGCGCCATGGCGGCCGATGTCACCGCTCTGATGTCCCTACTGGGACATGACCGTTTCGCTGTCGTCGGCCACGACCGAGGCGCCCTCGTTGCGTTCCGCACAGCGATGGACCATCCCGAACGGGTGACTCACCTCGTCGTCATGGACGGACTGCCCGTCATCGAGCACCTCGAGCGGACCGACGCCCGGTTCGCGCAGGCGTGGTGGCACTGGTGGTTCCTCGGCCAGGTCGACAAGCCCGCCGAACGTGTCATCAACGCCGACCCCGATGCTTGGTACCGAACACCACCGCCCGAGGTCATGGGCGCCGGCAACCACGCCGACGTCTGGGCGGCCCTCCGCGACCCTCACGTCGTTCACGCCATGTGCGAGGACTATCGCGCCGGCCTGGGGATCGACCGGGACCACGATGAGGCCGACCGCGACGCAGGACGCCGGATCGCCTGCCCGACGCTGCTGCTCGAGTCGGCGCAGGACGACCTGGACATCCAGGGTGACCCCGCCGCGATCTGGGCGCCATGGCTCGAGCAGCCGATCACCCATCGTGTGATCGACTCGGGCCACCACCAGGCGGAGGAGGCACCCGAGCAGGTGGCCGATGCGCTGAGGGAGTTCCTGGCCGAGGCCTGACGAGAACAGGCCCTACGCCGAGAGGATCAGCCCCGAGGTCGGGACCCCAGTCCCCGCGGTGACCAGCACAGGCGAGCCGGACGCAGCGGCGACGACTTGGTTGACCGACGTACCGCGGACCTGGCGGACCGCTTCAGCGATGCCGTTCATGCCGTGGATGTAGGCCTCGCCGAGCTGGCCGCCGTGGGTATTAATCGGGAGGCGGCCGCCGATCTCGATCGCCCCGTCCGCGATGAACGACGGTGCCTCACCCCGCGCACAGAACCCGAGCTCCTCGAGCTGCATCAGCACGTACGGCGTGAAGTGGTCATAGAGCACAGCGGTCGCGACATCGTCAGGGACGAGCCCGGACTGCGACCAGAGCGATCGACCGACGACGGCCATCTCGGGGATCCCGATGTCGTCGCGGTAGTACGACGTCATCACGAACTGGTCGGCTCCCGATCCCTGCGCCGCACCGACGATGAGGGCGGGCACGTGCGGCAGGTCGCGAGCGCGCTCGGGCGTCGTGACCACGAGAGCCACGGCCCCGTCCGACTCCTGGCAGCAGTCGAGGAGGTGCAGCGGCTCCGCGATCCAGCGCGAGGCCTGGTGCTCCTCGAGCGTGATCGGCTTCCCGTAGAAGAAGGCCGCGGGGTTGGACGCCGCGTGGCGCCGATCGGCCACCGCCACGCGTCCGAAGTCCTCAGAGGTCGCACCGAAGTCGTGCATGTAGCGCCGCGCCTGCATCGCGACGGTGGCGGCCGGCGTACTCAGCCCGAAGGGGTAGGTCCAGGCGTTGTCGAGCCCGTTGGTGTTGACCTGCGTCGCGGCCCACGACTGGACCTGGCCGAAGCGCTGGCCCGAGCGCTCGTTGAAGCCGCGATAGGCGACGACCACGTCGGCGACACCGGTCGCGACCGCCATGGCGGCCTGCTGGATCGTGGCGCAGGCAGCGCCGCCGCCGTAGTTGATCCGGCTGAAGAAGCTCAAGTGAGGGATGCCGAGCTCACGGGCCACCGCGATCTCCGAGGAGTTGTCCATCGTGAACGTGACGAGCCCGTCGACGTCGCCGACCGAGAGTCCCGCGTCGGAGAGCGCTGCGCGCACGGCCTCGACCGAGAGTTGGAGCTCGGAGCGCCCCGACTCCTTGGAGAACTCCGTCGCCCCGATGCCGGCGATCGCGGCCTTGCCGCTGAGGGTCCTGCTCATGCGATCGCCACCTTCACAGCACCGGTCACATGCGAGCCGAGCGAGACGGCACCCGTGACGGCGATCGTCGCGACGCCGTCCTCGATCGACTCGACGGAGCCGGAGAACGTCAACGTGTCATAGGG